>JBLWKA010000185.1:0-10102 GCA_048381555.1 Oscillochloridaceae bacterium umkhey_bin13 | reverse complement strand
GCGCAATCTGCAACTGCTGATCTTCCCTGGAGTCATGCTGATCCTCTGGGGCGTCCAGTTTGTGACGACCCTGCTGGGCGAGCAAGGAGCCGATCCCGAGACGCGCCAAGGTGTAGGGGCCATAGGGGTGCCCCTGATCTTCTTTAGTTGCCTCGGGATCTCGAATGCGCTCGCGAATACCGCCCTGAGCCGCGAGGGGCGGGCTTTCTGGATCATGCGGCTGGCTCCGCTCAATCCCTGGCAATTGTTGATGCCGAAACTGGTGCTGGCCTACCTACCCTACCCAGTGATTACGCTGCCCCTGTTGAGCCTAGCGGTTGCGTTGGGTGCGCAGGGGCCAGTTGGGGCCCTGCGCGCCCTGGGCTTGATCCTGTTGCTTGGCCTGGGCTTGACCAGTTTCGCGCTGGCGAATGGCACGATCTTTGCGCGCCTGGATTGGCAGAACCCGGCCCAACAATTGCCCTGGCAGAGTAGCATCATCAATGCGATCTTCTTGCCACTCTATCTGGGGCTGACCGGTGGCCTAGTGATCGTCACGACCCTGGTTGCGACAAGCCTGGGTGGGGGCTGGGCCGGCTTGGGCCTGATGCTGGTGGGCTGGCTGCTTGCCCTGATCATTACTGCGTGTGTCGTGGCGCTGAGTCTGTGGGCCGCCGTCGCTAGTCTTGAGCGCCGCGAACTGTAGTAAGGCCCTGCAACGCATCATCAAGTGTGAGCCAGCCCCGCCCTGGGAAGAGCTTGGCAATCTGTGATGAGAGCAACAAGCTTTCGCCCAGAACCTCGGCGGCTGGCCCTTCGACCACGAGTTCGCCGTCACCCAGCAGGGCTACCCGGTCGGCACAGGCTGCGGCCAGTTCGACATCGTGGGTCGCCATGATGATGGTGCGCCCACTGGCACAGAGTTGGCGCAACAACACGGCCAGACTGGCTTTGGCTTGATAATCCAGGCCGCGGGTTGGCTCATCCAGCAGCAGTACGGGTTGTTGGGCAACCATGATCGCCGCCATGGCGGCCCGTTGGGCTTCGCCCCCGCTCAAGCCCCGTGGATAGCGTTCGGCCAACTGGGCCAACCCCAACTCGGCCAGGGTCGCTGCGATGCGCTCCGTGGCGGCCGCCCCCACCGGGGCCTCGTCACGCCCCCGCAAGGTGAAGGCCAACTCTTCGTGCAGCGTATCATGAAAGAGGATGCTGCGTGGATCTTGGGGCACGTACCCGATCTGCTGGGCCAGGCTCTCGACCGCCACCCGTGTAATCTCGCGTCCGTGCAGTTCGATCCGGCCCTCGTTCGGACGCGCCAGCCCAATCACACTCTTCAGCAAGGTACTTTTGCCACTGCCGTTGCGCCCCATCAAGGCCAACAGTTCACCGGGACGGGCGGCCAGGCTCACCCGGTAGAGCGCTTCGTGCTGGCCGTAACGCACACTCAGGTCGTGGATGCGCAGGCTGGCTTCGGGCACACCAATAGCTGGAACCGCTGCTGCCCTGGTTGGGATCGACGGGGCCAACTGCGCTGCCATAGCCCGCCCCTCTTTGATCGTCAGCGGCAGCGGATCCCAGCCCAAACTGCGCCCCAGTCCCTGCAACGGCGGTGCCAACGGGATGCTTGCCAAGAGTTCGCGGGGCGGGCCGTGCAACAAACGGCCGTCAGCACCCAGGTAGGCTACCCGGTCGGCATACTGCACCACCCGTTCCAGCCGATGTTCGCACAAAATAATCGTGATTCCCAGGTCGGCATTGAGCTTCTGCAGCGCAGTCAGGACCTCTTCGGCCCCGTGCGGATCAAGTTGGCTGGTCGGTTCGTCTAGCACCAGCGCCCGCGGTTGCGCCGCCAGCGCCGCCGCAATCGCTACGCGCTGGCGTTCGCCCCCACTGAGTGACGAGACCCGCCGACGGCGCAGGTGGGCAATCGCCAGTTGATCCAGAACCTCTTCGACCCGTCGCCGCATAATCGTCTGGGCCAGACCCAGGTTCTCCATGGCAAAGACCAGTTCATCTTCGACCACATCAACCACAACCTGGCTCTCGGGATCCTGAAAGACGAAGCCGATCAGATCGGCCAGATCACGGGGCTGCAGGGCCAGCGGATCACGGCCCCAAACCCGTACCTGGCCCTTGAACTGCCCGCCATAAAAATGGGGCACCAAGCCGTTGCACAAGCGCAGCAAACTACTCTTGCCCGCGCCACTCGGCCCACAGACCAGCAGGAACTCGCCCTCGGCCACCGTCAGGCTCAGGTTGCGCAAGGCCGGTTGGCTTGCCCCCGGGTAGGTATAACTCACACCCTCAATCGTGATCACAGAGTCGTCCTTATGATGTGAGGCATAGCTCAAAAGCTGGCATCCGCGCTTGAACCTTGCTCCCCACCTCGACACCTCAACAGCTCAACAGCTCAACAGCTCAACAGCTCAACAGCTACGACTCTACCATAGTCTGAGACCAGGCTGACAACACGACATAAAATCCTTGACGCGCCCTAGCACGCTTGTTATAATGCATCCACCTGACCAATCAGGGCTCCTCACCCTAAACTCCCAGAGATCCCAAGCTGTATAGCACCACCGTGGTACGGGCTACACTGGCCCATCCGCGCTGGTCGCCGTACCCTGTTCCTGCGATCACGCCGCAGTCTTGGATCGTTGCATGCACGTTAGCAACGTCGCCCGCTGACTGTCCCAGAGCTTCTTCTAACCGCCATGCGGCTCGGGCCGCGAGGCCGTTTAGCTGTCCCGTAGGGAGCGTTTCCCGCGTGGGACAGACACCTCTAGCAGGAGGAAACCCGTCTATGTCGAATGCAACTGGCCCCGCCCTGATGGAGTTCCTTGGTGCGATCCAGGATCGCAAGCAGTTCCAGACCCTGAATTGGCGCGGGACGTTTGCCGATTATCTTAGCCTCATCGCCGAGGATCCTAAGGTCACCCGCAATGCCTTTCAGCGCATCTACGACATGATTATGTCGTATGGCACCGAGGAGTTTATTGACGCCAAGAAGCGCCTGATCCGCTATCGGTTCTTCTCGGACGAGAGTTTTGATGGCGATGATGCGATCTTTGGCCTCGAAATCCCTTTGATGCGCCTCGTCAATTTCTTTAAGGGTGCCGCTAAGGGTTATGGCACCGAGAAGCGCGTGCTGCTGCTCCACGGCCCCGTTGGCTCCTCGAAGTCTACCATCGTGCGTCGCCTCAAGAAGGGCCTCGAACACTATTCTAAGACCGATGAGGGTGCGCTCTATACCTATGATTGGTATATGGGTATGATCGAGGATCACGCGACCTTCGATTGGCGTCAGGTGCCCGAGGCCGAATGGGAGAAGTGCCCAATGCACGAGGAACCCCTGCACTTGATTCCGGTTGAGCACCGCGAGACCTTTTTGGCGAAGTTGAATGAGGGCCGCCCCGAAGAGGAGCAGGTGCGGATTGTGGGCGACCTGTGCCCGGTCTGCCGCTTCCACTTCCGGGAGTTGATGCGCCGCTATGAGGGCGATTGGTCCCACGTGGTGCAACACATTCGGGTCCGCCGTCTACTCTTCAGCGAGCAGGATCGGGTCGGGATCGGCACGTTCCAGCCCAAGGACGAGAAGAACCAGGACTCGACTGAGCTCACTGGTGATATCAATTATCGCAAAATTGCGATCTATGGCTCCGACTCCGATCCGAGGGCCTTCAATTTCGATGGCGAGTTCAATATTGCGAACCGTGGCATCATCGAGTTCGTCGAGATGCTCAAGCTTGATGTGGCCTTCCTCTACGATCTGCTCGGTGCCTCGCAAGAGCATCGCATCAAGTCGAAGAAGTTTGCCCAAACCGATATTGATGAGGTCATCCTGGGCCATACCAACGAGCCAGAGTACCGCCGCCTCGAGAATAACGAGTTCATGGAGGCGCTCAAGGATCGGACGGTGCGGATTGATATTCCTTATGTCACCCGGCTCCGTGACGAGGAGCGCATCTATCAGCGCGACTTTAATCGCAAGAAGGTGCGGGTGCATATCGCCCCCCACACCCTCGAAGTTGCCGCTATGTGGGCCGTCTTGACCCGCCTCGAAGATCCCAAGAAGCCCAACCTCACCCTGCTCCAAAAGCTCAAGCTTTACAATGGCAAGACCTTGCCCGGCTTCACCGAGGACAATATCAAGGAGTTGCGCAAAGAGGCTATCCGCGAGGGGATGGAGGGGATCAGCGCCCGCTACATCCAGGATAAGATTTCGAATGCGTTGGTGACCAACCAGGAAGAAGGCTATATCAACCCCTTTATGGTCATCAACGAGCTCGAAAGTGGCCTCAAAAACCATGCCCTGATCAGTTCTGAGGATGATCGCAAACGTTATCGTGATCTGCTGGCAACGGTGCGCGAGGAGTATACCGAAATTGTCAAGAATGAAGTCCAGCGCGCGATCTCTGCCGATGAAGAGGCGATCAAGCGGCTCTGTGGCAACTATATTGACAATATCAAGGCCTATACCCAGCGCGAAAGGGTGCGCAATCGCTATACCGGTCAGTACGAGGATCCCGATGAGCGGTTGATGCGTTCGATCGAGGAGAAGATTGATATTCCCGAGTCGCGCAAAGACGATTTCCGCCGGGAAATCATGAACTACATTGGGGCGCTGGCAATCGAGGGCAAAACCTTCGACTATCGCACCAACGAACGCCTCCATAAGGCGCTCGAACTGAAGCTCTTCGAGGATCAGAAGGATAGCATTAAGCTGACGTCGCTCGTTTCACGGGTGATCGACAAGGATACCCAGGAGAAGATTGATGTGGTCAAGGCGCGTCTGATCCGCGACTTTGGCTATAACGAGCAATCGGCTACTGATGTGCTGAACTATGTTGCTTCGATCTTTGCCCGTGGTGATACCAAGGGGAGTTATTAGACCTGCCGTCTGCGCATGCCGTAACCGCATACCCGAATACGGGCGTTGTGCTACGATATTCGGGTATGCGCAATCGCTATACTGGGATGGAAACCTTTGCGCTCAGTGTGTTCAGTGACGTTGTCGCTGCGCCCCCATTGTCATGCCGAACGGAGCGCAGCGCAGTGAGGCATCTTCACTGATCGGCAGTGAAGACCCCTCGCTGCGCTCCTAATGACATATCGGATGTCATCCCAGCACCACTGGCCTGCGGGCCATCGCATCCTCGGGGGGACAGCACGGGCGCTTCCTGTAGTATGATCGTTCTATCGGTTATCGGCTATCGGTTATTCGGTTACCCCCAATCAGCCTATGTCAATGAAACGTGTTGACCGCGACCTCGGGCGTTTTCGCCAGATCGTGCGCGGCAAGATCAAAAAAGATCTGCGGAAATACATGTCGCACGGCGAGATGATCGGACGGCAAGGCAAGCGCTTTGTCTCGATCCCGGTGCCGCAGATTGATATTCCCCAGTTCCGGTACGGGGCCAAGCAGGGCGGCGGCGTCGGCCAGGGTGAAGGCGATGTTGGCGACCCAGTTGGTCAGGGCGATGGGCAGCAAGGCCAGGGCCAGGCTGGTTCCGAACCCGGGCAGCATACCCTCGAAGTGGATGTGCCGCTCGAAGAGTTGGCCGCCATCCTCGGCGAAGAACTCCAATTGCCCAATATTCAACCCAAGGGCAGGAAGAATCTGGTCAGCGAAAAGGATAAGTACAGCGGTATTCGCCGCACTGGCCCCAATTCGCTGCGCCACTTCAAACGCACCTACCGCGAGGCCCTGCGTCGCCAGATTTCGGCCGGTGATTATAATGCCGCTGACCCGATTGTGGTGCCCATCCGCGACGATATGCGCTATCGCTCCTGGAAGGAGACCATGCAACCCGAGAGCAATGCCGTCATTATCTATATGATGGATGTTTCGGGTTCGATGGGTACCGAACAAAAGGAGTTGGTACGCATTACGGCCTTCTGGATCGAGACCTGGCTGCGTTCACAGTATAAAGAAATTGATATTCGTTATATTGTGCATGACGCGGCTGCCAAAGAGGTTGACCAGGAGACGTTTTATCACATCCGTGAGGGTGGTGGCACTAAGATCTCGTCGGCCTATAAGCTCTGTAATCGCCTAATTGATGAGCGTTACCCCGCAACCGAGTGGAATATCTATCCGTTCCACTTCTCGGATGGCGATAATTGGGGCGGCGGTGATACCCGTGAATGTATTGACCTGCTGAAGAGAGAACTCTTACCCAAAGTAAATCTCTTTTGCTATGGACAGGTGCGTTCGCTCTATGGTTCGGGTCGCTTCGCCCATGATCTCGAAGAGTATCTGAGTAGCGATGAGCGCATTGTGGTCTCGGAAATCGCTGACCGCGATGATGTCTATGATACGATCAAGGATTTCCTCGGTAAAGGCAAATAATAGATAGTTACCTATGAAGAGCACCCGTCTTCCTGCCCACTTACAGGCCGCCCGCGTCGAGATCGAGCAGATCGCCCGTGAGTATGGGCTCGATTTCTTCCCGATCATCTACGAGGTGCTGGATTACCGAACGCTGTACGAAACCGCTGCCTTTGGGGGCTTTCCGACCCGTTACCCCCATTGGCGCTTCGGCATGGACTTCGACCAACTGCTCAAGGGCCATATCTGGGCCGGTTCGACCATCTACGAGATGGTGATCAATACCAATCCCTCGTATGCCTATCTGCTCGAAGGCAACGAGGATGTGACCCAGAAGATGGTCATGGCCCACGTGACCGGCCACGTGGACTTCTTTAAGCATAATATGTGGTTCGCCCATACCAATCGCAAGATGCTTGATGTGATGGCGAACCACGCAACCCGTATCCAGCGCATTATTGATCGCGTTGGCTATGATCTGGTCGAGGACTTTATTGATACCTGTCTCTCGCTCGAGAACCTGATTGATTACCACGCGCCCTACATCCGCCGCCCCGAGGCCCAATCCTATAAACCAGTCGTCGGTGAAGAGGATCCGATTACGGTCGAGGGCTTGCGCGTTGAACGCGATTATATGCGTGATTATATCAATCCGCCTGAATATCTCGCTGATCAACGTAAAAAAGCCGAGGCCGAGCGTGCCAAACAACGCCGTTTTCCTGAGAACCCCCAGCGCGATATCCTCCTATTCTTGATGAATTATGCACCGTTAGAGCGTTGGCAACACACTGTCCTTGAAATTGTACGCGATGAAGCGTATTATTTCGCACCCCAGGGAATGACTAAGATCTTGAACGAAGGATGGGCCTGCCTCAAAAATGGGTCTTTATTGTTTACAAATGAAGGAATACTACAAATTAATAATATCGTTGAAGGAAAACTTCAATTAACCGTAAGTGACGGCGAGGAAAGACAACATATTCATGATTGGGCACGATTTGAAAACTACGAAACTGTAGAAATTCGCACAAAACGCGGATTAAGTGTTACTGGTTCAGTCAATCATCGCCTGCTGCGCCCCGATGGTTCCTGGCAACGCATGGATCAACTTGCCCTCGGTGACCGGGTGACCATCAGTGGTGGCCAACGCCTCTGGGCAACTCAGCCCGTGCGCCTCGATTGGCAGCCCATCCAACGCATGACTCTTGCTGATCTTGCCGCCACCGCCCAAGTCTCGACCTCAACCATCAATCGCGTCCGCCACGGTCAGCAGACCCTCTTCGATACCGAGATTGAGCCCCTCATCGCGGCCTACGATGAGGCCAATGCCCGCCTCGGCACGCCGAATGGCCGCCGTACCCCGATCCGCATTCCCACCGTCGTAGACGAACGCCTCGCCGCGCTGCTTGGCTACCTCTGTGGCGACGGCCATATCAGTACCGTGAAACGGACGATTGGCCTCACTACCGGCGATGAGGAGCAGGCCGAAGCCTTCGCTGGCCTCGTGCGCTACCTCTTCGATCTTGAACCCCATTGGCGCAAGGACGGTAATCGCTGGCGACTCAGCTTCTCATCACGTGATGTCGAGGATTTCCTGGTTCATCTTGGCCTCAAAACCGGTGTTGCCGCGCACATCAAAACCGTACCCGACGTGATTCTGCGCTCGCCAGAACCCGTTGTCGCCGCCTTCCTGCGTGCGCTCTATGATTGCGATGGCTACGCTGGCTCGGCCGGGGTGATCCTCTCGACGAGTAGTACCCGCATGAGCGAACTCGTGCAGTTGCTCCTCCTCAATTTCGGTATTCTCTCAACTCGTCGTCTGCAAAACGATGGCTGCTGGCATGTCCATACCGCCGGTCGCTCAGCAGTAGATTTCTATATGCGGATCGGCTTCGGCCTCGCCCGCAAACAGGCCGCCCTCGCCCAGTATATCGAAGACCGCCAGTGGTTCAAAACCGAAGCTTGGAGCGATGAGATCGTCGCGATCGAACACGGACGCGCCGATGTCTACGATATCTCGGTTACCGAAACCCATCGTTATGCCGCCCAGGGCTTTATCAACCACAATAGCTACTGGCACTCGACGATCATGACCCAGAAGGCCGCCTCGGCGTCCGAAATCATCTCCTTCGCCGATCTGCACTCTGGCGTGGTTGCCACCGGCGGCGGGCGGCTCAATCCCTATAAACTTGGCCTTGAACTGCTGCGGGATGTCGAAGAACGCTGGAATAAAGGCCGCTTCGGCAAAGAGTACGAAGAATGCGATGATATCGCCGCGAAACGTACCTGGGATCGCCAACTTGGCCTCGGTCGCCAGAAGATCTTCGAAATTCGTAAACTCTACAATGATGTCACCTTCATTGATGAGTTCCTGACTCCCGAATTTGTGATCGAGAATAAGCTCTTTACCTTCCGCTACAATCGTGATACCGATCTGTACGAGATTGCCTCACGTGAGTTTAAGGAAATCAAGGAAAAGTTGCTCTTCCGGCTCACCAATTTCGGTCAACCCTTTATCTATGTCGAGGACGGTAACTACAATAATCGCGGCGAAATGTATTTGCGCCACCGCCACGAAGGCGTAGACCTGAAGATGGATTATGCCCGCGATACGATGCGCAATCTGCATAAGATCTGGACTCGCCCCATCCATCTCGAAACCCTCATCGAAGATAAAAAACGCCTGCTCTCCTTCGATGGGAGCGATTTTACCGAACGCCGGATTGATTAGGGTCACGAGCACAATCCAAAAACCAAAATCTAAAATCCAAAATGGCAACCCTTGCCGAATTGATCCGCAACGCGGCAACTCAACTCGCCCCAAGCAGCACGACCCCACGCCTGGACGCCGAGTTGCTGCTGGCCCATACGTTGGGTTGGTCGCGAGCGCGTCTGCTCGCTGAACGGGATCACCAGCCTACCCCAGCACAGCTTGCGGCCTTCACCAGCCTCGTTGCTCGCCGGGTCGCCCGTGAGCCAGTTGCCTACCTACTGGGCCAAAAAGCCTTCTATGGCCTCGATCTGCTGGTGACACCTGCGGTGCTCATCCCCCGCCCCGAAACCGAACTGCTGGTCGAGTTGACCCTGTCCGTTGCGCAACAATATTTTGCGCCACGCATCGCCGACATCGGCACGGGTAGCGGTGCAATCGTCATCGCGCTGGCAACCCACTTGCCTAACGCAATCCTTTATGCCACCGACCTCTCAACCGCCGCGCTTGAGCTTGCCGCTCGCAACCTGAATCAGTTTGGCCTTAGTAACCGGGTGCACCTGCTCCAGGGCGATCTGCTCGCACCCCTACCCGAGCCGATAGACATCATCGTCAGCAACCCACCGTACACCATCTTGGCCGAAATCGAACCCGGCGTCTACCAGTACGAACCGCACCTGGCCCTTGATGGTGGCGGCCCTGATGGGGCTGATCTCTACCGTCGCCTCATCCCCGGCCTACCTGCGGCCTTACGCCCCGGCGGGGCCGTCCTGCTCGAAATCGGAGCCTGGCAAGGGGCCGTCGTCGCAGACCTGTTACAGCAGACCTTCCCCAAAGCATCCGTTCGTGTACATCAGGATCTCGCCGGCCATGACCGAATTGTCACCCTCCAACAACCTTGATGTTGCGGTAAAAATTATTCCGATCATGTATACTCATTCGTAACCGATTTTGCCACCTCCACACCTCCACACCTCCACACCTCCACACCTCCACACCTCCACACCTCCACACCTCCACACCTCCACACCTCCACACCTCCACACCTCCACACCTCCACACCTCCACACCTCCACACCTCC
>JBLWKA010000184.1:0-10175 GCA_048381555.1 Oscillochloridaceae bacterium umkhey_bin13 | reverse complement strand
GTTCAGCATATCAACGAGCATCGTATTGCTCCATATTGTCGTCTTCACGCTCTCGATCTTAGACGAACAAATGGACGCTCGGGATCACCAAAAGTGCGCAAGAGCCAGTTCTAGACTGTAGTTTACACCTGGCACCGCCGTGCGCGTGCGTCTGCCCGGCGTCGGCCTCAGTGCCCCGGTTGACAGTCGCGTCCCGACGCTGACAGTGGTCATCCCCGCGCCTATTTCGCAAGCAGGAGGGCAATAATGAGCGGAACCGGATCGCTGCTGGCGCGTGGGCGCACCCGGCACGACGAACTGGCAATTCAGCTCTGGCAGGACTGGCGGCGCTACCTTACGGCACGTCAGGCCCTGCTTGCGGCGCGCGCCGCGCCGGACGATGCAGTGGCCGACGCTTTCGAGCAGGGCGACCAGTCGCTTGAAGCTCAGGAGCGGGGCGCCCGCGCCCAGATTGCCGCTATCCCCGCTGCCTATCGGCTGGTCTGCGACCAGCGTGTCGAAGCGCGCCGCCAGCAACTCCAGGCCGAACGCGAGCAGGCCGCTCGCGCCCAGTCTTCAGGCGGACGCCCCGAGGTGGTTGACCCTGACCTGGTTGAACGCGACGCGCTGACCCAGTTGCTGGACGAGGCCGAGGGTCG
Source organism: Oscillochloridaceae bacterium umkhey_bin13 (assembly GCA_048381555.1). Classification (GTDB taxonomy): domain Bacteria; phylum Chloroflexota; class Chloroflexia; order Chloroflexales; family Chloroflexaceae; genus Viridilinea. Next base: position 9,537 of record JBLWKA010000184.1, on the reverse strand, counting down.
TAGCTCGCAACCAGGGCTGCCCGAGGGCTGGGGTCTCGTACCCTCTGGCGATGGCGACCAGGTCTGGGCCGTGAATGTGCCGCAGATCCGTGCGGCACCCGCCGGGGCGGCGTACGAACTCGGCAGCGACGATGAGCTGGATGTACGCCGACGCCTGATCCAGACCGGCATGTTGCTGCTGGCAGGCTGCATTGCCTTTTGACGGCCTGGGCGAGGCGCCCGACCGGGTTTACACCATCAGCGCGGCGGCCGCGCGACCCGATCTGGTGATCGAGCCGTGCGAGGGCGTGCGTGACGAATCGCTGACGCGCTACGGCAGCTTCTAGGCGATGGCGCAGGTGCGCTGGTATGGCCTCGATGAGCCGGTGGAGGTGCTGCTGGGTGAGGAGGAACCGGTCACGCTGACGCTGAGCGCAGCCACACTTCACTTCATGGGCCAGGTCAGCAGCCGGAGCTACCCGCCGAGCGGGCCGACGTGGAGCTACGTGTTCGTACGCGTGGCCGGGTTGACTTTCCGGCGATCGCCCCGACCCTGCTGCTCCCCTCCGGTGAGGTGGTGCAGGCCGGCATTGCCGCCCAGAGCGATGCAGAGACGGTACTGCGCTACTCGGTGCCGCTCCCCCGCGCTCCGCTGGAGGTGGTCTGGGCACTGAGTCTGCCCGACGGTTCGCTGGCGCGCTGGCGGATCGCACTCGACCCGCCCCCCACACGTGAAGCGCTGATCTGGCAAGCGCTGGTGGTGGAATCGATCACTACGAGCCGCGACGCGCTGGGCGGGTCAGTACTGCAGCTAAGCCTGCGCAACGCAGGCCCGACACCGCTTCAACTCCTCGCCAGTGACGTGCAACTCACACAGGGGAGCACCAGGCTGCCCCTGGGCGAACTTGCCGCGCTGCGCGAGCCGCTGGCTGCTGGCGCGGAGCGCGTGATCAATCTGCAACTGCCGCCACAACCCGGCACAGCCCCGCTCGTGCTCACACTTGGCAGCACCAGGGTTCAGCTTACGCTGGCAGAGCCGGAGGGTGCGGCGAAAGGGGGTGTTCCCACCAGCACCGGCACATAAGCGCATCCAGGGATTGTTCGTCAGCGGCATCTTTGTCGCCACCAGTGGTTCAACTACAGCAGACCGAGAGGAATATCACACGTTATGGAACAGCTACAGGCTGCAATCGAAAGCCTCCGCACATCGTTGGAAGGCATGGTCGTCCCGCTCGCTATCGTCGGAATGTTGCTCTGGGGCATCGCCTTCCTGGTCGTGCCCATCCTGCCCGAGTGGGCCTCGGGGTTCAAGGGCTACTTCAAGACCGCCCTGCTGGTGCTGGGCTTTCTGGGCTTTGCCCCAGCAATCATCGAGGCCTTCTACGCGATGGGTGGCGGGGGTGGAGCCTCGACCGATCTCCCTGCTGCCGCCCTGGCCTTCGTGCCCAGGCCGCTCGCGGCACGTGTCGGGCGCGACGACGGGCAAGCGGGGTGAACAGGGAAGCTGGCGCCGCTGCGCTCTGGGTGGGCGCGGCGGCACGCCGCATGGTTATCACACGACCGGTACCGGGTACGCACGAAATACCAGGAGCATTGCTATGAGCTACGAACATATTGAGCAGATCCGCGACCGTGCGGACGAGAAGGTCGCTCTGTTCCTGACCGCCCACAATATGCTGGGCCTGGTGATCAGTGCATTGCCGCCCTACCTGCTGACCCAGCAGTGGCCGTTTGCGCTGCGAGCGCTCCTGATCATCGGTCTGGGGACACTGGGCGTGATCGCGACCCTCGACGTGGGCGGGCTGCCGCTCTACGGGCGGCTGGTCTGGCGTGTGCGCGGCACCATCCGGGCGCGCAGCGAGGGCCGACGCGTGACGCCGGAGTTGCTCCAGGGAGCCACTGCGACTGAGCGCACGCTCGCGATGCCGGTAGGCGGTCTGGTGATGGTGGTGGGGCAGCCAGTCTCGCCCGCTGTGACGGAGACGCTTGCCCAGCGCGTGCGCCGTGCTGGAGGCGACGAGCGTACGCCTGCGGGCGCGGATCGTGACATACCTGAGCGCTCCCAGTAACGAGGTCGCCATGCTTGTTCTCCAGGTACCCAGCTTCCCCATTGAGTCCCACCTCCACGACGTACCGGCCCTCGAGCGGCGGCTCGCGGCGTGGTGCGCCGGGCTAGAGTTCCCGATCCGGCTGCTCAGCTTCTCGCGACCGTTCGATATGGCCCCGGCGCTCGAAAGGCTGATGCGTGGCACGAGCGGAGCGATCCAGCAGGTGTACCGCTCTCTTCAGCCGCTCTTCGCGGCCATCGATGGGCTGATCCGCGCTGCGGAGGCGGGCGAGTCGAGCCTGCCGTCTGCGGCTTCACCCTGGGCGGTCGTACGAGCGATGGACGTCACGGCACGCGAGCGCCTGGTGGCGCTGTTCGCCCACACCCGGGTGCTGGAAGCGGCCCTGGCGAGTGAGGGGCTGCCACTGCTGACTGCCGCTGAACGCTGGCTGCGCGTAGCTGAGGCGCTCCGCCAGGTGGTCTGGCCCGTGCCGCTGATCAAGGAGCAGGCCCGCTTTTACGAAACACTCCAGCAATGCGCCTACGCCCGCAGCGTGCGCCACGTTCTGCTGGCCTGGCCTGGTGAGCGCACCAGCCCTGATGCGCTGCTTGCCAGCCTTGCCCATACCCTCGGCGAGCCGGCGACCATCCTTGATAGCCTCCCCTGTGCCATCACCGGAGCCTACGAGTTAGACGAATGGCGCGGGCGGCTGCGGCCAACGCGTCCTGGCCAACCCTGGCTGGCCATCGTCCACAGCTACGATGCGCGCGGCAGGATTGACGCCCGCGTGCTGCACGCGCTGCTTGACGTAAAGTTCGACCTGACCCTGGCGCTCGACATCCAGACCCTGCCGCGCCATCGCGCCATGCGTGCCGCTGAACTGGCCTACGCGACGGCGCGGGTCATCCGGCGCGATGCCACCGTCAAAGATGTTGGGGCTGATCGCAAGTTTGTCGACGCCGAGCGGGTGATGCACGCACTCCAGGATCAGCAGGCGCTGCACGACGTGCAGGTGGCAGCCCTGGTGAGCGGCGAGAGTGCCACAGAGTTAGAGGCCCACGTCGCCGAAGTGATCGGGCGCATGGGCTCGGCGCTGAAGCTCACCCGGGTCGCCGGTGCTCAGGGGCCGTGGCTGCGGTTATTTGGAGCGACGCCGGCCCGCCAGATTGACGCGCCCTTCCGGCGACGCAACTACCTCTCCGATGGCGCGGGCTGCCTGCTCGGCGTGCTGGGCTACCACCGGGCGAGCAGCACCGACGGGCCGCTCTGGGGTCTGGATGACGTGCGCTCCTCGCCGATCTTCTTCAACCCGTTTGGGGCGCGCAACGAGCAGGCTGCCCACATGGTTGTGCTCGGCAAGACCGGTAGAGGCAAGTCTTTTTTCATGAATGTGATGACCCTGCGTATTGCGGCCCTGGAGGGTCACCGGGTTATCTGGATTGACGCCTTCGAGAATGGCTACCGCCTGGAGCGAGCCGTGGGGGCCGGGGCGCGCTGCTACGGGCTGGGCCTGGATGCGACGATCAACCTGCTCGACGTGGTCTACAGCCCCGATAATGATGGCGAGAGCTGGCTGAGCAGCCAGGTGCAGCACGTCATCTCGCAACTGGGCCTGCTGATGGGCGACCCGACGATTGGAGCTTCGGGCAAGAAGCAGCTCATTCCACGGGCCTTTACGCTGGCTGAGCGGGGCGCGTTGGATCGGGCGCTTAGCGACCTCTACGCAACGGTTGACCCCCACGCGCCGATGGCGCAGATGCCCATCCTGGCCGACCTGATCGAGTACCTGGAGGCGGTGGGGGAGCCAGCGGCGACGAGTCTGGCTTACGAGTTGCGCATGCTGCTCTTCGGCACCAGCCAGGGCCAACGCGCGTTGACCACGCTCGGGCGCTGTTTCAACGGCCCGACCACCCTGGACTGGCGTCTGCGCGATGATGTGACCTGCTTCGACCTCTCGAAGGTAGAGAAAGGGGCAAGCGAGCTGCTGCCCTTCTACTACGCCCAGATTATCGGCGCGATCTACCGCGATATGCGCGACCCACGGCGCGACCGGGCGCGCAAGACCTACCTGGTGATTGACGAGTTTGGCCTGGCTGCCCAGGTCGAGGCGGTGGGTCAGTTGGCGGCAACGATGTGCAAAGTGGCGCGCAAGTTCGGCTACGCGATGGTCGTGGTCGATCAGAACCCGACCACCTTCCTCAATGTCCAGAGCGGACGCGAGATCCTGGAGAACGCGGCGGGGCGCATCCTGTTCCACCTGGACGACCTGCCGGCGCGCCAGATGGGCGAGGCCATCGGCGACCTGACGGCCGCGCACGTGGACTACCTGAGCCACGCGACGACGGGGACGTGTGTTGCGGTATTCGGCAACACCGTCTACGCGATGAGTTTGCAGGCCAATGCCTTGGAGCAGCGCATGCTGCGGGGCTCGTAGGAGACGGCGATGCGGTATCGGCTCATCTCACACCTATACGAGACGTCAGCTGCCAGCGGAATCGGCAGCCGCGTCCACATCTTCATCGTCATCGAAGAACTCCTCGGGGATCGGGTTCTCCCAGCCTGCGGGCGGATTGCGCTCCAGCCAGGCCTCCAAGTCGGCCAGGTGCTCCATCGTGAAGATCTCCCGGGCAATTGCAGCGAGCTGCTCGGGAGAAAGCTCGGCGATGTGCGCCTGAACATCCGGGGAAAGATCGCCAAAGCGATACGTCAGCTGCCCGGTCATAAATTTCCGCTGCCCGACAACCTCGGGAAAGCTCAGGAAGTCAGTCATCGATGCCTCCTCCAGCATGTACTGGAGCCTATGAAATGCTCGCAGGCCCTTCTGCAGGGGCTCTGGAACATGAAAAGGCAGCGAACGTGCCGGTGGATCGCTGAGTCAGGCCTTCCCCTCCGGGTCACCATCCTCCTCGCCCAGCGGATCGCCCCACTCCGAGCGTGGGAGGCATGGCACACACCTGATCGCGGGGGTGCCTCAGCCCGCATCGGCGCTGTCGGAGCCATCCTCATCGTCGTCGAAGAATTCCTCCGGGATCGGATTCTCCCAACCTGCGGGCGGGTTGCGCTCCAGCCAGGCTTCCAGATCGGCCAGGTGCTGCATGCCAAAGATCTCATCCGTGAGCGCCGAGAGCTGATCCGGGGAGAGATCCGCAAGATGCGTCTGGATTTCCAGGGACAAGGTGCCAAATCGCTTGGTCAGCAGATGAGTCATCATCTTCCGCTGTCCAACAACTTCGGGAAAGCTCAGAATGTCTGCCATTTGCTCCTCCTTCCACGCTGGGTCGATTCGGGCCAGTTCCGTTTTAAGACGCAGCTGCTCGTTAGGGGTGAGCAGCAGATAGATCTCGATAAAGGTACGCAGCAACGCCCGGCGTTTAGCACTGAGTGGAATACCAGCCAGACTGGCCAGGATAGCCGCCTTTGCCGCAACACGGTCGCGTCGAGCAACATCCATCTTGGTCATCAGCGCGGCGGCAATTGGATTCGGGTGGCGCAGGTAATCACGCCAGCGCAGTTGGTTCAATTGTACCACCCGAAATTGAAAGGTGAGCACCGCCAGGTCGCGAAAACCAAGCTCATAGCGATCAGGGGCAGGCTCGCGCGGGTTGGCGTACGAGCAGAGCGCAATCGGGTAGATCGGCTGATCGTAGCGGTCGTGCAGCCGCGCGAAATAGCGAAACATTCTGCGGTGGAGCGTGCGGTCGCCCTGGGCCTGGTGCTCGACGTGGACGACGAACGAGGCCGGTTCGCCGTGCAGCCGGGCCTGCACCACCAGGTCGGCCTCGCGCCGCTCAGGATCAAGCAGTTCGCCGAAGGTCTCTTTGTCGAGAAAGACCAGGCTGGTTCGATCCAGATCGGCAGCAAGATCGGGGGCAAACAGCTCCAGAAACTCGACGAAGAACTCGGTGAGCAGTTGCTTGAACAGGGCGTCGTGGTTGGTGGTCATCGCGTGCGCCTCATCCATGGAGGTGGGTGTGTATTGTCTAATATAGCACACATGTACGTTTCTGGCAATCCAGGCAGCACATGGTTGTCGCACCGTGGTGTACAGCGGCCCTATACAACTAACACGTTGCCGTGTATGCTGTACCTCCTGCATAGTGCAGCACGACGATGGAGAGGAGTTCACGATGCGACTGTTCACCGTTCGACACCGATTCCTGGGGTTGGGAGTCGTTCTGGCGCTGTTGCTGGTGGGATGTGGCACTGGAACACCCAGCGGCAATCAGGTCAGTCCCGAGGAGGTACATACGCAGTGGGTGGCAGCGCTGCGCGACAACGACCGGCAAGCGGCGCTTGCGGTGCATGCCGATTCTGCGAGCGAGCTGATCGCTGCCGAAGTCGATCGGATCCTGCGCGTGATCCAGCAGGAGCTCCGCAGCGGGCAGATCAGCTACTACCGTGGCGAGGATTTTGGCCCCTTCCAGCAGGTAACCACCTTGCCGGTGCAGGAGCACGGTGCGGGTCGGGTTGGCGTCAGCGTCTGGAGCTATGCGACGCAGCCGATGTGCTATCGAACGACCCTGGCGCAGACAACGGCGGGCTGGCGGGTGACGCAGTGGGATCCCATGCAGAAAGGCGAGTGCGCGGCAGCGATCCAGCGCACGCCGTAGCGAAGAGCGACGCAATAGCTGATCAGGCGCTACCCCCGACTGTACCAACATTGACGTGACGACCTTCTGGCAGATCACCTTCCCGCAGATCGGCGAGATGCAGCGCACCAGCCTCGACGCCCTGCTGCGGCGCTTCGACAACCTGCTGACCACCGAGACGACGCGCTACCTGCTAACCCAGCCCCGCTCGACGATGGATTTCCGCCGGGCGATGGACGAGGGGCTGATCGTGCTGATGCCCATGCCCGATATGACCCTGGGCGGGATGGCCAACCTGATCGGCATGCTGATGTTTCAGGCCATTGTGCGCGCCGCCTTCGGGCGGGCCGGTTCCGACCAGACCCGCCTGACCTGCCCGCTGATCGCCGACGAGTTCCAGGTCTTCATTGGCACCGGCGATGTGGCCGACCTGCGTACGGCGCTCACCCGCCTGCGCTCGCTCGGCATCGCCGGGATCTACGCCCACCAGTCGCTCATTCAGCTCGGCGAGCTGCGCGACGAGATGCTGATCAACGCCGCCAGCCGGGTGATGCTTCAGACGATGGAGCCCGACGCCTCGATCTACGCGAAGCAGTACGCGGTGAGCGGGCTGAGCGCTGCCGACATCGCCGGGCAGGATCCCCACGAGCACCAGTACCTTACGCTGCGCTGTGCAGGGCAGAGCACCGGCGTCTGCTCGGTCGTGCCTCTGCCGTGGCCCGAGGCCGAGCCGCCCCAGGTGTTGCCTGCGCCATCCCGCGCCTGGCAGGCGATCCTGCCGCCGGTTGTCGAACCGGCCGACGAGGTACTGGTCGCGCTGATCTACGGCTTCGACACCGCCGTGGATCACGCCACGCGCGCGGCGATGGTGGCCGATCTGGCCCAGATGCCGGAGGCTGAGTGGGTCTACCTGTGCGCCCGCTGGGATACGATTCGGGCGGCGCAGCGAGCGCACCTGCTGGCCCACCCCGGCTGCATCCCCGATCAGATGGAACGGCAGCGCTGGCTTTCGCGGCTGTGGGCAGCGACGCCGCGCCTGCTGGCCGCCGCCCAGTACCAGCGCCAGCGCTGGGCGATTGAGCCAGCGGCTCCTACCGAGCGTGGCGACGGGCGGCGCGGCCGCCAGGGGCGCGGCGGCGAGCAGGGGGGCACGCCGGGACAGCGCGAGTGGCGTACACGACCCGACCCGCGCCACAAGACCAGCGCCCACTTCGGCGTTGATGGCGGCCCGCCGGAGGAGCCGGGGGCGAACCAGCCGAGTCGTCCGCCTCGTCCCGTCGTTGATCAGGCACAGCCGAGCGCAGTTGCGCCAGTACACCACGATCCCGCCGATACGAGCGGCTGGGGTGAGGAGGTGAGCGAATAATGGAACGCAACCAGACGGTTTCGACCGCAGAATCCGGTCATTGCGGCGACTGGAGCAGGCGTATGCGGAGCCATATTCCAGCGCGATCTGCTGCCAGTTCGTGCGGAACCAGCTGGAGGAGCAGCGCGACCGCCTATGCCGGCACGCGTAACCGCTTCGTTTCCCGTGCGCAAGCGGCGCGTTTGCGCATTCCTGCGGCGCGGCAGCCGGATGCGGCGGAACGCGGTGTTTGGCAGGGTGCCACAATGATCGCCATGACAAAGCAGCGCAAGACGACGCGCAGCAAGGCTAGCGGCACTGGCTATGGGTGGGTTGCCGTCGGCAGCACGGTGAGCACTGCGGCACGCACCTGCGTTGCCAGATCCACTGCCTCACGGGCCGTATCCTGTTCGGGCCAGAAGCCTGGGTCATATCGCAGCTGGACCGCGTACGGCGTCAGGATGGTAAGGTCGATGTTGGAGAAGTCCGGGGCAGGCGCAGCGGCAGCACAACGCTGCTCAAGCTCCTCGAGATTGTGGGTGAACGGGAGCGGTAGCCCGGCGTGGGCCAGAAAGCCCTTGAGATACTTTTCGGCTGCCTGCTGGGCGTGGAAACAGGCCGTGTCATACGGCCCATTGCTGTTGATGACCAGGCGTGCAGTCGCCAGATCGCTATCGCCCTTTAACAGCCAGCCGCGCACCAAATCAGCGGGGCTGCTCATACAAGATCTTTCCCTCACGCAAAGCGGTGGTGATAAAGGCCTGCGGAACTGCGGCCCACTCGGCGACCTCGGCGGGTGTCCACACCACCACATCTTTCGCAGGATAGAGCCCGATCAGGGCGCGCAGGTAGCGTGGGGCACGCCGGTAGCGGGGCAGGGTCGATTCCTCGATCACCAGCAGGTCGAGGTCGCTGGTGGGCCGCGCCGTGCCGCGCGCGTGCGAGCCGAACAAAATGATTTTGATCGGCTCGCCAGCCATGCGGATGCGCTGCACGATCTCGGCGAGCAGGGCATCAGTGACAGCCGGATATGCGGTCTCCAGATCTTGAGTCATCGCCATCTCCGCGTATCGTCTTCAGTCATTATACCAGCAGGTGCGAGAGCACGAAGGAGGTGCGTCTGATGCCTGGCAGCTTTGATCCGGCCGCCTTCGGCCTCGACCTGGGGGAGGCTGATGCACCGTCGCCGTTCCTGCCCGGCAGCTACGTTGATGTGACGAACCTGCTGCTCGGCCTGGCTTACCTCGGCGAAGCAAGCACTGAGCAGGTGCGGCGACTCTGGCTGCCCGATGATAGCCCGCGCTACACCCAGCAGGTCATGGGCGAGCTGCGTCGGGAAGGCATTGTGCGGCGGCGCGATTGGGCGATCAAGCGCCGGCGTTCCGCAACAGGCGAGCCAGTAGCCGCTGGGCGGCGCGGCAGTCAGCAGTTGGTCACCATCCGCCAGCCGGAGACTGTCGGCTAATTATTTGGTACAGATGAGCGAACCGTCGTTTGTGACATGATATGGGTATCAGATCCAGCATCAGATCACAAAAAACGGTTCGCCATGGCTATTGTACCATCTCTCCCGTAT
>JBLWKA010000183.1:0-10195 GCA_048381555.1 Oscillochloridaceae bacterium umkhey_bin13 | reverse complement strand
CCCCCCCCCCCCCCCCCCCACCCCCCCAACCATGGGTCTGGGGTGACCTTGTCACCCCAGACCCCACTGCCGGACGCGGACGTTGCAACAGCTCTAACAACAACTGAGGCAGACGCAGCAAGCTTATTCCGGATCGTGTATCATGAATCCCATCATCATCGCTTGATACCTTTAAAACATCACCACATATGAGTCATTTACCAGAGCTACTCAGACTCGATTGTTACGCCATCTGTATGATCACGCCGGTACCGTCTGCACCCGCGAGAGTTGCGCGGTAGCGTTGTGGGGCCAGCAGTACGAGCCGGGGCGCGACGCCGGGGCACTGGATCGGGCGATCAACGGCTTGCGAGCCGTATTGCGACGGGCCAAGCCCGAACTTGAACTGATTCGCACCCAGCGCGGCCGGGGCTACGAACTGGTAGTGTAAGGGAGGCGCAGTGACGCCACTCTCAAGTATAGTTGTTTGGGTTGTCAATCTGAAGTCCTTCGCTTTGTGCTGCCGCGAGTAGGCGAAGATCCGCCGCAAGAAAGGTGATTTTGGTGCGCTGCACGCTCATCAATTGGGCTTCCACCTCAAGGGCTGAAGCGAGATGCAACGCATCATAGGTACGTAGCGGATACCGTTCGAGTAAACTTCGGGTGCGATTGAGCAGCGTACTTGTGATAGGAACGAGCCGGTAGCTCCGACGGCAACGCGCCAGAAAGTCATCGCGTACGATCTGGTAGTCATCGGGGTCTAGCGTCCCTTCACGAACCCGGCGATTGAGCGCACTCACCACCTCAACGGTGCTGAGGCGGGCGGTCTGAATGCGGTTGCCCGTGCCTGGTGCGGTCAAGGCACGAAACCATGCTGAACCACGTTCGGGAAGATGGCGTTTCACCAAGACGCTGCTATCGGCATAGAACACCGCCATCAGAACGTCTCCTCGCGATCCTCGAACACCAACTGCGAGAGGGGCGTTCCGGTGGGAAGGCGTGACCACAAAGCGTCCAATGCCGCTTCTGAAAGTGGTTCAAGGTCGGGGGGGAGATCTGCTGGCACGTCCTGAAGTCCTGCTGCAATGAGGAGCGCATCAATCGTTGCGTCATCCTCGCTTAACGGAAACTCATCAGCAGCGTCTTCGAGGATCGTTAAGCGCGCCCGCCGCAAACCAGAAAGCGTAACTGGTTCTAACAGTTCAATCGTGCCATCGGGATGGATAATCACATCAATGGTGCGGTTCATTCGGCTCATCGTGAGTGGCTTCCAGACTAGATCTCAGCCTCTGACTTCATTGTATCACGCTGATTCTCCTACGAGCCAACCTTCCTGATCTGTAAGCCGAGTGGAAGCTTGCCTGTATCGCGAGTTACCCCAGCTTTTGCTAGGGTAGGGCTGTGTTGCTGCACGTCTGAGTGTAGCCCTCAGGCGGAGCAGTCAGCCTGCTCAGACCAGGGAGGATGTATGCTCGCCCGTCGCGTGAACCTCGTACTGCAATAGGGATCGGAGAGACTTCGCAATCACCCGTCTCCATGCCAATCATGCTGGTGCGTCTGAATGCCGATGGAAGCTATGATGCCACATTTGGCAATCAAGGCCAAGTGCTTTTACCCGAAGCTGTTGCTGGATCATTTGACGTTGTGGGCACATTCCTTGATCAAAACCAGGGTTTAACCCTGGTTGGGAATCGTTATGACCGCATGAGTATTCTGCATATCCAGCGTGATGGCGCGTTGGCCTCTCATGTGCTCAATGGGCCACTTACAACCCTTGATGCTCAGTGTACCCCATTTGCTGTGCATCCCCTACCGAATGGCAGTATGCTCCTAGGCGGTAGTGCCTCTGAAGGTTCGAATTGGCAATTCTCGGATTTTTGTGTCACAAAACTCATCTATCGTGACGGATTTGGCACATACATACCTTTGATCACGCGCTAATTGGCTTGGTGCCGCTCAACGGGGCAATCCAAAATCTAAAATCCAAAATCGTATGTTCCGCTCCCTTACCCCAATACCCAAACCCGGGCTACAATGAATCGTCCCCCCGGCATCCAACCCCATCCCAAGGAAGACGGTTCATGTACGCATGGGAATTGAGTCCCGAAGCTGAGTTGATTCGCACCGTACGCGCCGAATTGCACGCCCTGACTAATCCGAGCCTTGATCAGCTCGCCGAGTTGATCGAACGCCTGAAACCCGCCGTCGAGCACCCTGAATTGTTACTCGCAGCCCAGGCCCGTCAGCTTGAGTTGCGCCTGCTCGGTGCCCTCTGGACCGAGCAGGCCGCGATTCTGCGCCGCCTCGGTGAACAATTGCAACGCCTCGCCCACTGGTTGCCGCCCGAGCACACCGATCTGAATTAGCGCAACTGGCTTTTGAGCAGTTTAATCGGCATGGCCAGGAACGAGCGCACCGCTTTGCGCGTGGCGTCAGGGGTTTCGAATTGCGGCCAGTGCCCCGCTTTGGGCAAGACCCGCAACTCGGCGGCGGGCCATTCGTCGGCTAGCAAACTGGCGTCACGCAGCGGCACGGTATTGTCTTCCATGCCCCAGATCACCAGCGATGGGATCGTGACCTCGCCGATCTGGCCGCTCAGGTCGTTTTCGCGCATGGCCCAGAAACACTCGGCCCGCACCCGCCCTTGTCCCGGTCGCCGTGCATCGGCCCGCAACCGGTGGTAATCCGCTTCGTTGATCCCGCTGCGCTGCGCAAACGAAGCCGGACGCATCAAACGATCCGTCACCGTCAACATATACGGCTCAAGTTGGGCCAGGACCCCGCCTGCGATGTGCGAGCGTTCGAGCATGGTGATCGGTGAGATGAAGGTGTTGATCCAGAATGAGAGCTGACCGCTGATCGTAGGACAGATCAAGACCATGCGCTCCAGCAGATCACGGTGCCGCAATGCCATGGTGACCGCCGTCATGCCGCCCATCGAGTGCCCAATCACCATTGCAGGCAGACCGGGGCTGAGTTGGGTTAACAGACCGATAAGCAGATCGGCGTAGGCGGGAATGGTCGCCCGGCTTTTGAGCGGCGGCGACTCGCCGTAGCCCGGCAGATCAACCGCCACACAGCGGTAGCGATCACTTAACGCATGCATCAGCGGCGAAAGCGCGTACCACGAACTACTCCAACCGTGGATCAGCAAGATCAGTCGCCCCCGCTCGGGGCCTTGCTCGCGGGCCACAATCGTCTGCTCACCCACTGTATAGACCCGCCGCTGCGCCCCGGTTTCCCGCTCGGGACCAACGAGCGATCCGGTTTTGGAACGCATCGCCCGCGCCCGCTCTTGCAGATCACTGAAGAAGAGCGACCCGGTAATAGACGAGATTTCGCGCTGCTTTTTCACCTCGTCAATCTCAATCTTCAGCTCGCTAATCTCTTGCTGAAGTTGGCGTTCGCGGGCATAAGCGGCCAAGGCTGCGGCGGCGAGTTGCCCAAGCGAGACGATCATCTGCTCGCTGGCCGGATCAAACGGTATTACAGCGCCGGCTGCATCCCGCGCATTGATCAACTGGAGCACCCCGATCACCCGTTCGCTACTGTCACGGAGCGGAATGTTCAGCACCGACGTGGTGCGATAGCCGGTGCGGGCATCAAACTCCCGCGTCCCCGAAAAATCGTAGCTCGCCACATCATAGGCATCGGGAATATTGATCGGCTGGCCGGTCAGCGCGGCATGGGTCACGACATAGTTCAGCAGCGGCAGGTCGGTCGTTTCGTCATAGAGCCTAAGGGGCGGAAAGGGAATGTCTTTGCCACTCGCTCCGCCCATCGCAATATCGAGCACGGTATTGCGCACAATCATAAACCGCAAGCGCTCATCGTCGGTGCGCAAATAGAGCGTGCCACCCTCGGCTCGGGTCAAGTCCTGCGCTTTCAGGACGATCGTTTCGAGCATCAGGTTGAAATCCCGCTCGCCCACCAGGGACACCCCCAACGGGATGACCACATGCAGCAGATCGTCAGCACGGCGCTTTGCGTCCTCGATCCGCCGCAAATATTCCCGTTCAAGGTCGCGCAGGTTCTTTTTGAACAGGCAAGCCCCAATCCGAGCCTTCAGCAAGACGGGGTCAAACGGCTTGGGCAGGTAATCGTCGGCCCCCAGATCAATCGCCCGTACCACACTATCGGTATCATCAAGCGCCGAAAGCACAATCACGGCAATCGGTTGAAGCGCGGGATCGGCCTTCATGGCCGCCAACACGCCAAAGCCATCCAGTTCGGGCATCAACAGATCGAGCAGCACCAGATCGTAGGGATGGGTGCGCAACGCTGCCAGCGCCAACTGACCATCGGCGGCCTGATCGGGATGGTACCCAAGCCGTTCGAGCCGCCGGGCAAGCATCTCGCGGTTCATCGTATTATCATCAACAATCAGGATGCGGCCGACGACCGGAGCCGCCGACGGGGTGTTCAGATGCGGCGCTGGTATTGCCGCAACCTCGGCCGCCGCTTGCTGGGCCAGCGGACCAGCCGTACCGGCAGCGACATCCCCCAAATAGGCCGCTGCCCCAACAATTTTCAGCAGATCATCAACAAACGCCGCAGGGCCTTCGCGCTCGGCCACCAGCACCAAGCCCTCACAGGTATGGGTAATCGTCTCCAGGTGTGGCAACAAGCGCGGGGCCAGAGTTACGAGCGCATCAGGCACCGGGGCAACTTCGTGGCTGCCAAGCAGATCACTGATGATCGCCAGAATTGCCTTGCCCGCCGCGACCACCTCGGCCAAAGCCGCAAAAGGGCCAGGCTCATCCAGATCTTCGAGCAGCATCTCGCTGAACCCGATAATATGGTTCACAGGGGTGCGCAGTTCGTGGCGCAGGGCCTGCAGATCGGGTTGGGATGAGGTCAACCCGTGATTCTGGTTGTCCATCACGTTCATGCTCGGCTTCCAGGGTCAGCGACCCCAAGCGGGATGGCGATGCGCAACTGCGACCCCACCGCACAGATCCAAAATGTGACCATAACAGTCGAGTTTTAGGCCCTGACGCCAAGCATAAACGCAGCCCACAACCCAAATTAGGAGTCGGCACCGTCGCACCGTCGCACCGTAGGGACGCAGCGTGCTGCGTCCGCTGCGTCCCTACGCCATGGGTGAGCATAATTATTTTACGTCAACTCAACGAAGCGCGGCGCGTTGATACCAGACGTTCACCACTCGCTCGATAGGGCAGGGCCAAAAGGGCTGCGCCGAGGGCTACGGTCAAGATCACGGCGACCGTGAGGGTATAAACCACAGGTACGGCATAGGTAAGCGGCGGGTGATGCCCGAACCCGTAGTCTACCAGGATTGAGAGAGCGTACCAGCCAATCACGGCCAGACGCAGAGGCAGGCCCAATGGCCCGATCCGGGTCGCCAGCAGAATGCCCTCGCAGGTCAGGCCAATATGGGCCACAAAGAGCATCATCTCCATGGGCCAGGCTCCATCCACGAAGCCAACCGCCGACCAGTGGCGCAACCAGAAGGCCAGGGTCCAAAGGCCATACTTGATACAGGCAAAGGCTGCGAAGGCATTAAACCAGCCCCACTGCCGTCCGTAGCGCAAGCCTAGAAAAGCAATTGTCGCCCAGAAGGCCGCCAACGGGCAATCGGGAATAAACAACCAGGCCCAGACTGGTGCTGCGGCCAATTGGGGACCATACCAAACCCAGCCCCCCCAGACGACCCCCACCAGATTGGCGACCATACAGGCCCAAAAGATCAGCGGGTTCTGCAGAATCAGTTTAAGCACCCAATCAAGCAGACGCAGCATAACAACACCTTCAGTGATCGATCACACACCACGTGGTTGCAAGGGGCGGATCGGCACCCCCCCAACAAAAGCCCCCGGCGGCACATCACGATTGACCAGACTCATGGCCGAGATCGTAGCCCCATCGCCAATCACGACCCCCGGCAAAATCGTGCAATTGGCCCCAATTGTCACATCCCGACCAATCACAACCGGTCCCTGCAACCAGGATTGGCGCGTCACCTCGTGGCACAAAATGGTCGTATTGTAGCCAATCACACAATCCTCGCCCAGGCTGATCGCCTCGGGAAAGAAGATATCGAACATGACCATCAGGCCAACCGTAGCATGCGGTGCTACCTGCATGCCAAGTCGCCGATAGAGCCAGTTCTTGAGCCGAAACAGCGGGATGTAACGAGCTAATTGGATCACAAGCGCATTGCGCGCAACCCGCAGATAGCCACCCGCCAAGAACGGGTAGTACCAGAGCGCACTGCGTGGCCCTGGCAGCGCCCGATGCTGCATACGGGCATGGCGATCCGTCATCGGCGGTAGGGTGGTATCGCTGCGTGGCGCATCCCCACGAGACATGATGATCCTCCAGGCTCAGATCACGGCGGCAAGCGTAGTGTAGCACAGCCTTGCCAGGCATGATTGCGCCCTGCCGATCAGGAGCATAGAGCGAACGGTAAGATACAGGTATAATGGAACAGGAGTACCAACCCCGCATCCATAATGTAAGGATAATGAGCAATGAAGATCTACACCCGCACCGGCGACGCTGGCGAGACGGGCTTATTTGGTGGTCAACGCGTGACCAAAGATGCGTTGCGGGTGCAAGCCTATGGCACCGTAGACGAGTGTAATGCGACGCTGGGGGTTGCGCGTGCGGCGGGGCTTGAGGCGGGGCTTGATGCCCTGCTGGCCCAGATCCAGAACCAACTGTTTGTGGTGGGCGCGGATCTGGCAACCCCCGACGAAAGTCCGCATATTCCCCGAATTGGGGCCGAAGAGGTTGCTTGGCTCGAAGCCACCATTGACGAACTCGAAGCTGAGTTAGCGCCCTTGCGCCAGTTTATTCTGCCCGGGGGCACGCCCGGTGCAGCGCAATTGCACCTGGCCCGCACGGTCTGTCGCCGCGCCGAGCGCTGGGTGGTCAGTCTGCGCCAGGAAGAAACCCTGAATCCACAGGTGCTCACCTATTTGAACCGGCTCTCTGATCTGCTGTTTGTGGCCGCCCGGGTTGCCAATGCGCGGGCCAATACGCCCGATGTACCCTGGGTTTCGCCGCGCCAAAGCTAGCACAATTGTGGGTTTTGGATTGGCGCAATCTAAAATCCACAATCAAGATCCGCAAGGGTCGCCCGCAGGTGGGGCCGTAGCCCAGGATCAACTGCCAGGCGTTGCAGATCCTCGAAGGTATCAACATCGTACCAGGTTGGCAAGATCGCAACCCGCAAACCAAGGTCAGTCGCAACCGCCAACGTGCGCGCAAACGTATCGGGATGGCTCATTGGCGGGCGAGTAAAGAGTGATGGCGCGGGCTGGCGCAAGGCGGCCAAATAATAGCCGCCATCCTCGGTGGGGCCGATACTCAGATCATGCTCGGCCAGCGCCGCAAAGGCCTGACTCAGATAGGCAACTGGCAACGAAGGGCTGTCACTGCTCAGGGCCGCAACCGCTGGCGCACCGGCAGCCAGCGCCG
Source organism: Oscillochloridaceae bacterium umkhey_bin13 (assembly GCA_048381555.1). Classification (GTDB taxonomy): domain Bacteria; phylum Chloroflexota; class Chloroflexia; order Chloroflexales; family Chloroflexaceae; genus Viridilinea. The sequence continues at coordinate 2,770 of JBLWKA010000183.1, read as the reverse complement.
CCCCGGTCACATGAGCCAGCCGTATTCCAAGATCACCCGGCCCCTGCGGCAGGCGCAGCAGATCAGGTGCCAGATCGGCAAAAAAAGCGTTCGCCTCAGCCTCATCGGGAGTCGTGGCCAAGCCTACTTGCACCCCGGGAACCCGACGCGCCAGGGCCAATGTTTCGCGCAAGAGCGCATCGGCAACCCTGGCAGCTTGCCCTGGGGTCAAAGGCGGGCAGAGCCGCGTCTTGGCTCCGCCCGGGCGGGGATGTTTGGCCATGATCAAAAGGGATGGCAGCATAAGCGTGTGGTCTTAGGATCATTCGTTAGGTTGGTCACGTAGGGACGCAGCGTGCTGCGTCCGCGCATAATATCATGCCATGTCTGCGCATAATATAACGCCACGTCCGCGCATCACGCCGATACCGCTGGCAAATGCGATCCGCGTTCTGGCGGCACGATTCGCCCCCGTGACGACCATGACACCGTGTGGGGTCAGCCCGCGTGGCTGCCCTGGGCGACCACGCGGGTCGCCCCTACCGATCGGCACGATCGGCACGATCGGCACGATCGGCACGATCCGCGTTCGATTGCGGACGTTGCATCAACCCTACCCCGCGCTTGCGTGACATGCTGGCCCATGCTACAATGCGCGGCAGTTGGCGACGTAGCAAAGTGGTAATGCAGCGGTCTGCAAAACCGCCACTCGCGGGTTCGATTCCCGCCGTCGCCTCCACTCGAACCTCGCCCCTCGGCGGGGTTCTGCGTTGTAGCAGGCGATTCCGATGCGTATCCTTTGTGCCCTGACCTATTACCGGCCCTATACCAGTGGCCTTACGATTTATGTCGAGCGGCTGGCAACAGCCCTAGTGCAGCGTGGTCATAGTGTGACGGTGCTGACGTCGCAGTATGATCCGAGTTTGCCCCGCAGCGAGATGATGGCGGGGGTGCGGGTCGTGCGTGCCCCAGTGCTAGCCCGGGTTAGCAAAGGGGTGATTATGCCCAGCTTCGGTGGCATCGCCACCGCACTGGCCCTTACCCATGACGCCATGAGTCTGCACCTGCCCCAGTTCGATGCGCCGGGGCTGGCCTTGCGCGGTCGCCTACGCCACCAACCCGTTGTCTTGACCTACCATAGCGATCTGCAATTGCCTCCCGGCTCGTTTAACCGGGTTGTCAACCGGATTGTTGACCTGGCGAACCTTGCGGCTGGCAGCCTGGCGACCCGGATTGTGGCCTATACCGACGATTTTGCCCAACACTCGCCCTACTTGCGCCGCTTTGCCTCCAAGATTACGGTCATTCCACCCCCGGTTGAGGTGGCAGCGATTGATTCAGGCGAGATAGCGGCGTTCCGCGAACGCTGGAACTTGCGTGGCCCGGTGATTGGCATGGCTGCTCGCTTGGCCGCCGAAAAGGGCGTCGAAGTCCTGCTTGAGGCACTGCCGCAAGTGTTGGCAGCCCACCCCGAGGCGCGGGTGCTCTTTGCGGGGCCATACGAAAATGTGCTTGGGGAAGCCGCCTATGCCCGCCGCCTAGCTCCACTCTTCGAGCGTTTTAATCGCCATTGGACATTTTTGGGGACCCTTGGCCCCCGCGAAATGACGGCCTTCTTCCATAACCTGGATGTGCTGGTGGTGCCGTCGCTCAATTCAACCGAAACCTTTGGGCTGGTGCAGGTCGAAGCAATGCTCTGTGGGACACCCTCGATTGCCAGTGCCCTCCCCGGGGTGCGCCAACCTGTCCATCAGACGGGTATGGGCGAGGTGGTGCCGATTGGTGATAGTGCTGCTCTGGCTGCGGCATTGCTGCGGGTGATCGATCTCCGCTCGCGGTATCTGCGTCCGCGTGAACAGATCACGGCCAAGTTCTCGACCGACCGGACCGCCCTAGAGTATGAGCAACTGTTCGAGGCCTTGCGATCATGACTGATTATTTGCGTCCCCACTTGTTGACCCTGCCGATCCATCGGGCCATGATCCGTTCGATTGAGGCCCGCCTGTTTGCCGAGTTGGCCCCCGAACTGCCCGAGCCGATTGTGGATATTGGCAGCGGTGATGGCACGTTTGTGGAACTAGCCCTCCCTGGCAAGCAGATCTACGGGATTGACCCGATCCTGGCTGATACCCGCGAGGCCCTCGGGCGCCAGGTGTACCGTGGCCTGAGCCTGGCGAATGGCAAGGCGTTACCCTTTGCTGATGCCAGTTTTGCCAGCGCGATCTCGAACTGCGTGCTCGAACATGTCGTGCCGCTTGATGAGACCCTGGCCGAAGTGGCCCGCGTCTTGCGCCCTGGCGGTCTGTTTGTGGCCTCGGTGGTAGGCAACCGCTTTCCCCAGGATCTGCTTGGCACCTGGCTCCTCGAACAGGTCGGGCTCGATGGGTCAGGCTACGGTAACTGGTTCAACCGCATTTCGTACCACTTTAATACCCTGAGCCGCGAAGCGTGGACTGCCCGCTTTGCCCAGGCTGGCTTCACGGTGGTGCATGTGCGGCCCTACCTGAGTGCCGCCGCCCTAAAGCTGTTTGACCTGAGCCACTATTATGGTGCGCCGTCGCTGATCACCAAACGCCTGACCGGACGCTGGTTGCTGGCCCCGCCCGTGACGCCGAATATGCTCTGGGAGCCGGTGCTGCGCCGGATCTATCTGGCTCCGCCTGGCGATGATGGGCCGTACTATTTTTTTGTGCTGCGGCGTGCGGCTGCGCCCCACAACGCATAAGGATGGGTGGGGGGGGGGGGTGGGGGGCCCCCCCCCCCCCCCCCCCCGCCGCGCGCCCCCACGCCG
>JBLWKA010000182.1:0-10220 GCA_048381555.1 Oscillochloridaceae bacterium umkhey_bin13 | reverse complement strand
CCACACGGGGGGCGGCGGGGGGGGGGGGGGCGGGGGGGCCAGGCCCCCCCGCCGCGCGGGGGGGGGGGCGGGCGGCGCCCCCCCCCCCCCCCAGGGGGTTTGGGGGAGCGCGCCCCCCCCCCCCCCCCCCCACTACTCCAAAACCTGGGACTTGCCCAATATAGAACCCTAAACCTGTGCACACCCGGTGCAAGGTATTGACATGCCCGGTGCAAATGTGGTATATTTCCTGTGCAGTCTTACCGGTCAGTAAAACTAGAGAGCACTACCTTGAAACAGACCCGTTCCCCCCTAATCATTATCTTCCTTACGGTCTTTATAGACCTGTTGGGGGTTGGCATTGTGCTGCCCCTGTTGCCGTTCTACGTCAAGTTGATCGAGGCGAGCAGCCCGGGCTGGATGGCGGCCAACTACGCCCTGATCGTCGGTGCGCTCACCGCATCGTTCTCGCTCTTCCAGTTTCTGTTCGCCCCTATCCTGGGCGGGCTGTCGGATCGTTACGGGCGGCGACCCGTGCTGCTGCTGAGCCTGGCCGGGGCCGGGGTAGCCTATGTGCTGTTTGGCCTGGCCGACCAGTTTGCTGGCCTGGGGGCTGGAGCCGTCTTGACTGTCCTGTTCGTCTCGCGTATTCTGGCCGGGATCACTGGCGGCAGTATTAGCACCGCACAGGCCTATATCGCTGATGTGACCACGCCCGAAACCCGTGCCCGTGGGATGGGGATGATTGGGGCCGCCTTCGGCCTCGGCTTTATGCTTGGCCCGGCGATTGGTGGCTTGCTCAGCCAGATCAGCCTTGGTGCCCCGGCCTTCCTGGCGGCGACCCTGGCCTTCGGCAACGCCATCTTCGGCTTCTTCCAATTGCCCGAGTCGCTCCCGCTTGAGCGCCGCAGCCAGCGCATCACGAGCCTGAACCCCTTCCGCCGTCTGCAGAATGTGCTTGGCCGCGATGCCATTCGCCCCATCCTGTCAGGCACGCTGCTGCTTAATCTGGCCTTCGCGGGCCTGCAAAGCAATTTTGCCGTCTTTAGTAGTGCCCGTTTCGGCTATGGCCCGACCGAGATCGCCTTCATCTTTGCCTTCATTGGCCTGATGGCCGTGATTATGCAGGGCTTCCTGATTCGCAAACTGGTGCCAATGTTTGGCGAAGCCCGTCTAGCAGTTACCGGCCTGAGCCTGATGGCCCTCGGTTTTGCCCTGGTGGCGGTGGTTCCGGCGGGCTGGATGCTCTACCCCGCGCTTGGCGTGCTCTCGATTGGCAGTGGTATGGCGACCCCGAGCCTGACCAGCCTGATTTCACGGCGGGTTTCGCCGAGCGATCAGGGCACGGTCTTGGGTGGGGCCCAGTCGCTCACCAGCCTGACGATGATCATCGGCCCGCTCGTGGCCGGGTTGCTCTCGGATCAGATTGGCCTGGGTGCACCGTACCTGGCGGGAACTCTGCTGGTGGCGGCTGCGGTTGTGGTGCTGGCCTCAGCACTGCGCCCCGAACTGGGTCGCCGCTCCACCATCACCCAGCCCATGGCGGTCAATACATCGGTCGAAGCCGAGGCCCGGGGCCAATAGGATACGTCACTATGTCACAGTTACCTGATCACGAAATTACTCCTGCGCCGCTCTATCTATCGCGGCGCGCGTTTTTAGGCTCACTCGGTACGCTTAGTGCCGCAGCCCTGCTGACCGCCTGTGGCAACGAGCAGTTTGTGGCCGGTAATCCAACTACGCTGCCGAGCGATCTGCCACTGCGTTTTGATGAGCGCGATGAGCCAGCCAATACATTTGAACAGATCGCAAACTATAACAACTATTACGAGTTTACGACCGATAAACAGGGCGTGGCCCGCCTCGCGCAAAGCTTTACCACCTCGCCCTGGGAAGTCACGGTAGGCGGCTTGGTGCAACAACCGCGTACCTTCGCCCTCGAAGATCTGCTCGCCTTTGAACAAGAGGAACGGGTCTACCGCTTGCGCTGTGTTGAAGCCTGGTCCATGGTCATCCCCTGGACGGGCTTTCCGCTCAGTCGGCTGTTGCAACTGGTCGAACCCCGCCCCGAAGCCCAGTATGTGCGTTTCGAAACGGTCTTCCGCCCCGAGGAGATGCCCGGCCAGCGTGATCGTTTCTACCCCTGGCCCTACGTCGAAGGCTTGCGCCTCGATGAGGCCATGCATGATCTAACGATTCTGGCCACTGGGATCTATGGCGAAGCACTGCTACCCCAAAATGGTGCGCCGGTCCGTCTCGTGGTACCCTGGAAGTATGGCTTTAAGAGCATTAAGTCGATCGTGAAGATCGACCTGGTGGATACGATGCCAACCTCGCTCTGGATGGCGATGGCCCCCAACGAGTATGGCTTCTATGCCAATGTCAATCCTGATGTCGCCCACCCGCGCTGGTCACAGGCTAGCGAGCGTCGCATCGGGACGACGGGCCGCCGTCCGACCTTGCCCTTTAATGGCTATGCCGAACAGGTTGCCAGCCTGTATGAGGGCATGGATCTTCAGAAAAACTATTAGCAGGCTGGGAAAAGTATAGGTTGATCGTTATTGATTGTGACACGCCTTCGGATCCGTTATACCGCACGCCTGTTGGTGCATCCCCTGAGCCTGTTGCCTCTGGGGCTATTGCTGTTTGATGCCACCTTTGGCTTGCTCAGCATCAATCCAATCCAGGATGTGATCCTGCGCACCGGCAAGGCTGCCCTGATCCTGTTGATCGCTTCGTTGGCCTGTACGCCCCTCAACCGGCTGACGGGCTGGAAGTGGGTGATGGCCCTGCGCAAGCCGCTGGGCCTCTATAGTTTCGGCTATGTCAGTCTGCACCTGATTGCCTTCGCAGTCCTTGATTTTGGCCTGGATTTTGCCCTGATTGGGCAAGAGATTGCCGAGAAGCGTTACATTGTGGCGGGTTTTGCCAGTTTTGTGCTGCTGCTCCCCCTGGCCCTGACCTCGACCCGTGCCGCCCAGCGCCGCTTGGGCCGTCAGTGGCGGCTCCTCCATCGCCTGGTCTATCCGGCCGCGCTCCTGGCGACCCTCCACTACCTCTGGTTGGCCAAAGTCCCCCGCGAACCCCTGATCTTTCTGACCCTGCTGCTGGTGCTGCTCGCGCTGCGCCTGCCTTGGACACGCCTCAAACCTCAGCGTATGCCTGGCAAGTAACCCTATCCGTTAAGATTTGGTATCAAAGACATGCTACAGTGCATGGTATGGAATAAATGGTCTTTCCCACACCACATTCCGTAGGGGGAGTCCCATATGGCTCGTCACACCAACCGTCACTGGCTGATCCTCTTCGTCGGTCTATTCATCCTCAGTGCCTGTGGATTACCGTCAGCCGTCGCGCCGCAACCATCCCCTAATCCAGGCCGGCCACCTGAACTGCCAGCCGCAGTAGTTGATAATCCCGACGAGCGCCGCCGGACGGTGATCTGGGACATCCCTTCAGGCGTGATCGAAGATCCTACGATCTGGAACCCCTTTCACGCCAATGCGCGCCGCGAGAAGGGCTTCCATCAATCAATGATCGAGCCACTCTTTATTCTGAACTACGAGAGTGGTGTGATCGAGCCGTGGTTGGGCGAACAGATGCTGCCCAATCCAACCCTGGATCAGTGGACCCTGACCCTGCGTGAGGGGATTCGTTGGAGCGATGGCGTGCCCATGACCGCCGAAGATGTGGTCTTTACGGTCGAGATGATCAAGGCCCATCCGGAACTGGAACGGGACTTTTTTGCTGGTATGTCCAGTTGGATCGCCGGGGTCGAGCAGCTTGATGCCCGGACGGTGCGCTTCGATCTGACCGCCCCCAACCCCCGTTTTCAGCTCGACTTCTTTTCGGTCAAGGTGTGGGGCAGTTTTGATATTGTGCCTAAACACATCTGGCACGATCAAGATCCCCTGACCTTTACTAACTATGATCCGGCCCAGGGTTGGCCGGTCTTTACTGGTCCCTATAAACTGGTCAGCTTTAGTCCGCGCACCTTCATCTATGAGCGTGACGACAATTGGTGGGGCGCAGCCACAGGCTTTAAACCCCTGCCTGCACCCGAACGCTTGATCTGGACCTCGATCAATTTTAATGACGGGATCCAGGAAGCAACCCGCCATCTTGATACCCTTGGCAATATCCAACTCGAGGACTTCCAGGCCGTGATGCAGCATAAACCCAATACCATCACCTGGCTTGATGGGGCACCCTTTGCCTGGATGGATCCCTGCTCGCGTACCCTCTCGTTCAATACCCAGCAAGCCCCCTGGGACAGCAAAGAGTTGCGCTGGGCCGTGAACTATGCCCTGGATCGCGAGGAGATTGCCCGTGATGCCTTTGCGGGCACTACGATCACCGCCCGCCACTTCTTCCCGCCCTACCCGCCGCTCGAACGGTATGTGCAACTGTTCGAAGATGCTGGTCTGTATGCACAGTATCCGCTCATGCGCCACGATCTCGAGTTGGCGCGTGCGCTCTTCGCGCAGCAAGGCTGGCAACCCGGCCCCGCTGGCTTTTTGATGCGCGACGGCCAGCAACTTAGTCTGACCATTCACGCCCATGCCGCCTCGCTCGAAATGCGCCGTACCGCCGAGTTGATCGCCGAGAATTTGCGTTCGCTTGGGGTTAATGCGACCATGCGCCCCCTGGAACATAATGATTGGGTGACCCATAAAACCAATGGCGACTTTCAGGCCATGATTGATTGGGACTCGTGTGGTTCGATCAACGAGCCATGGGCCGCGATGGATCGCTACCATATGCGCTGGGTTGCCCCGCCAGGCGAACCGACCTTCAATTTTAATAATCAGGTGCGTTGGAGCAGTCCGGCCTATAGTGCGCTAGTTGACCAGATCGCTCCGCTGCCGCTTGGCGATCCCCAGGTTGGCTCGTTGTTTGTAGAGGCTAGTGCGATCTGGCTCGCGGAACTGCCCTTTATTCCGCTGGTTCAGAGCAAAGAGTTGGTCTCGTTCGATACGACCTATTGGCAAAACTGGCCCACCGCAACCAACCCCTACGTTCATCCACCCTCCTGGTGGCAGAGTGTGCATATCATTCTGCATAACCTTGAGCCAACGGGCCGCTAGTGGTACGATTCAGCACGTGAAGCCTTCTCCTCCGCCTGTTCAGATCCAGCCTCGTAGTCTGGCCGAACGCTTACGGCCGACCACGATCCGTAGCCGCTTGCTGCGGGCTTTTATGCTGCTGGTTTTGTTGCCTGCCACGCTGATTAGTTTCAGTGCGGTCTATCTTGGGCTGCGCAATGGGCAGCAGCAGGTGATCAATCAACTTCAATCGGTGGCAACCCTTAAAGAGGAACAGATTGATGCCTGGCTGGATAGTTTGCGCATCCACCTGGGCGCGGCGATCTATAGCTATCAGGTGCCGACCCTGGTTGAACCATTGCTTACCCAACCCGCCGACAGTCCGGCCTATCAGCAGGCTCGCACCGCGTTGGGCCTCCATTTTGATCAACTCGTGGAAACGACCGGCCTGTTCGAAGAGATCTGGCTGCTTGATCGGCAAGGTGTCACCCGTCTTTCGACCAATCCAGCCCGCGAAGGTCAGGTTCACTCGACCCAGGAATATTTCTGGCGGGGCATACAAGGCCCCTATACCCAGTCCCTGGCCGCAACCACGTCGCAGGGTCTTAGTAGTCCGGTGATTGTCTCACGCCCTATCAATGATGCTACTGGCCAGCCGCTTGCAGTCTTGGTGGGTCGGGCCAGTTCACGCACCCTGAATGCGATTATGACCCAGTGGGCTGGCCTTGGTGCTACAGGCGAGACCTATCTGGTCGGGGCGAATACCCTGCTCTTGACCCAACCACGCTTTGCCCGCCCCGACCAACCGATTCGTCGCCTCCAAACGCCGATTCTGACCCAGGTGATCCAGGAACGCCAGAACCATGCCGGGCTGTACCAGAATTATCATAACGATGCCGTGATCGGGGTCTACCACTGGTTGCCCGATCTGCAACTGGTGCTGGTCGCCGAACAGGCCCAGGCCGAGGCGTTTCAGCCTACCTATGCCAATCTTACGGTCAATCTGGTGGTGGCCGCCATGACCGTGGTGATTGCCCTGATCCTGGCCCGGTTTGTCGCCCGCGGGATTGCGACCCCGCTCGCTAGTCTGGCCGAAACCGCCACCCAGATTGCTGCTGGCAACCTGAACCTGCGCGCCCAGTTGCAACGCCACGATGAGGTCGGCGCATTGGCACTGGCCTTTAATCGCATGACCGACCGCCTGCGCCTCGTGATTGGCAACCTCCAACGCCATGTCGCCGAGATCGAACAGGCCGAAGCCGAAGTCCGTCGGGTGAATGCCCAACTCGCCCGCGATATTCACGAGCAAGAAACTCTCAACCAGTTGAGCCAGCAACTCCAACGGAGCCAGAGTCTGCACGATGCCTACCTCCTGAGCCTCCCGTTGCTGGAACGGCTGTTTCCTGATACCAGCGGGGCGCTGTTTCGACGTGTGCCTCTCAGGCCCCAACTCGAACTGGTGGGCGCCTGGGGCTCTGAGCCAGCGATTGTCTCCACCCCAGAACAAATGGTCTGTCCGGCCCTCCAGTTTGAACCCGCCCTCGATAACACCCACCTGAGCATTCCGGTGCGAGCGAGCATAGCGGGGCAGCCCCTCAGCAATCATGCAGGGATTAGCCAGTGTGCGCATTGTGCTGCGACCGGACACTACAATCTGTTGTGTGTACAACTGCAGGCCGGGGGCGAAGTGCTGGGGTTGCTCCAGATCCAGGCGGTGGTGACGCTTGATCATGCCGCTGAATCATCCGACGGCGAGTGTGGCGCGGCCAAGACAACCGCCCAGGTGAGCGCGAACCCTAACCTGACCCCGCTGGTTATTCGGGTTGCCGACCTGCTGGCCCTGGCGCTCTCGAATCTGCAACTCCGCGAAAATCTGCGTGAGCAGGCCATCCGTGACCCGTTAACCGGCTTGTTTAACCGTCGTTTTGCCAACGAGATTTTGGGGCCGCGGTTGGCCGAAGCCGAGCGCCGTCAAACTCAGTTGGGGCTGGTCTTGCTCGATCTTGACTATTTCAAGCAGATCAACGATACCTACGGCCACGATGCAGGCGATGCCACCCTGCGGGCGGTGGGGGCCACCCTCAATCGGTATACCCGCACCGATGATGTGGCCTGCCGCTTTGGGGGCGAAGAAGTTCTGGTGATTATGAGCCAGATCAGTGTGGAGCAGGCCGTCGAACGGGCGAATCAGCTACGCACCCATTTGCGTGTACTGGTGATCGAACACCAGGGACGAACGCTCCCCCCCCTGACCGCCTCGATTGGGATTGCACTCTACCCCGAGCATGGCCAAACCCATACCGAGTTGCTTATTGCTGCGGATCACGCCCTCTATCAGGCCAAAAGCAGCGGGCGTGACCGGGTCTGTGTGGCCGAGCGGGTGTTGCATAACGAGCCAATGCCGTGATGTACGGTTGCCCTCTGGCTACCGACTCCAGTAGTAGGTGCGCTTCCCGTCGGGCTGAAAGGCCCTCGGCTACGGTGTGCGAAGCCCGCCTGCGCGGGCTCCAGGCCACGCAGGTGGCCTTCGCTTCGCACATAGCCGAGGCGTTCACGCCCACGGCACAGGAGCCCTACCGACTATCGGCCATCTGGCGCAAGCCCAACCAAACCCCAAGCCCAAAGCCCGCGCCCAACGAGAGCAGCCCAAACATCGCTTCGGGGCCATATACCAGGGCGGCGGCCCGCAAGGCCCCGGCCAGCAACAAGGCAATGATCCAGCCCATAAAAAAGAGCCGTTGGCGAAATTCGGGGCCAAACCATTGCGGGCGGCTCTGGGCGATCAGGTAGCCGATCCCGCCAGCAATCACGAGCAAGAGTGCGTTGGTGGTCAATAGTTGCATAGCGCCTCGTTAATGACAGCACGACTTGAGATCCATGCGTCCCCCTGTTACAATCTGGATCAGGGGACTACGGGCTTCTACTAGCCCTACCTATTCATCGCGCTGCGATGTAGCTACAGTGTACGCATGTCAGAGCTAAAAGACAAATTGATCCTGGTGGTTGACGACGAGCCGCGGATGGTCAGCTTTATGCGCCTGAACCTCGAACTCGAAGGGATGCGGGTGAGTAGTGCGGCCAATGGGCGTGAAGCCGTTGATCAAGTACGCGACACCATGCCCGATGTGGTGCTGCTTGATGTGATGATGCCGGTCATGGATGGCTTCGAGGCCCTGCGCCGTATTCGTCAGTTTTCGCAGGTACCAATCCTGATGCTGACCGCCAAAGACGAAGAAGAGGATCGCGTGCGCGGGCTCGAACTCGGTGCTGATGATTATATCGGCAAACCCTTTAGCCACCGCGAACTGGTCAGCCGGATTAAGGCCGTCTTGCGCCGCCATTATATCGCCCCACCCGTGCCCCAGACCCTGGTCAAGGTGGATGACCGGCTCAGTATCGATTTCGCCCGCCGCGAAGTTCTGGTCGGCGGTGAACGGGTCAACCTGCGTCCCACCGAGTATCGGTTGCTCTATCATCTGGTGCAAAACGCGGGCTATGTGCAAACCCACGAAATGCTGCTCTCGAAGGTCTGGGGGCCGGAATATCGGGACGAGAGCCACTATTTGCGGCTCTATGTCACCTATCTGCGCCAGAAGATCGAAGAAGATCCCAGCAATCCACGCTACATTCTGACCGAACGCGGGGTCGGTTATCGCTTTGTTGATTTTACGGCTTAGCCGCCCTCATCTACCAGACTCAAGACCAGCCGACGGAGTTGGCGGAGTCGCCGGTCGAGCCCCTCGGGGCGCAATCGCAGATCATCACGGATCTGGCTCAGTTGGAGCCGAAAGGTGTCAATCGGCCCCTTCTCTTGCTCGGCACTAAAGGTGTACGCCTGATCCAGCGAACGGTAGGCCGCCAACAGGGTGCGGTCGGTCTCGTTTGGTTCATTGACCTGCAAGGTGGCAATCGCATCATCAAGCTGGGCGGCGGCGCGCAACAGGTAGATCGTGCTCCAGAGCCGCCGGTTTTCGGCGCGCAGATCTAGCAGTTCGAGCCGCAACAGGCTTTCGCTGGCAGGGGCCAGGGTCGGCACAGGCACGGTTGGCACTGGACTCGTGGCGGGAGCCACGGTCGGCGTGCTAGCCACGGGTGTCGCCGTGAGGCTGGCGGTGGGGGTGGAGTCAGGCTGGGCCACCGGGCGTGGCAGCAGCCACAACTGAAGCAGCAGGCTCAACAAAACGGCTGCGCCTGCCGTCAGTACAAACGGCAGGGCAGCCAGATACCGCGGACGGGTGGGTGGTGGCGGCGGTTCGGGCACCGGCGACTGAACAGTATCCGACACGACGAGCCTAGATCTCGTTTGCCAACAAGATCGCTTGCGCGATCTCCTTCATGGATTTCCGTGTATTCATCGAGAGTTGCTGAATCTTGCGGAAGGCCTCGGCCTCTTTCAGGCCTTGGCTATCCATCAACACGCCCTTGGCCCGCTCAACCAGTTTGCGGGTATCGAGGGTCTCTTTCAGATCGGCAATCTGCTTGTCCATCTCAAGAAACTCTTGATAACGGGCCATCGCAATCTCGATCGCCGGAAGCAGTTCAGCTTCACGGAAGGGTTTGACCACATAGTTGACTACCCCGGCCTCTTTTGCCCGATCAACCAATTCGCGATCCGAATAGGCCGTGAGCAGCAGCACCGGCGCGATCTTCTCCTCGGTCAGAATTTTGGCAGCCTGAATCCCATCAAGCTTGGGCATCTTGATGTCCATCAGCACCAGGTCGGGCCGCAACTCGCGGGCCAGATGCACCACACTGCCGCCATCGCCAGCTTCACCCACAACCAGATACCCGAGACCGTTCAGGGTCTCTTTCAGGTTCATACGGATGATTGACTCATCATCTGCGATCACCAGACGGGTTTGAGCCATATCAAGCCCTCTTTATCGCTATCGTTAAGCTTGGTTTCAACACCCGCCAAGTATAGCACGTCGTAGCCATGATAATCAATTGCGGGATAGGATCTGGGTGGGGGGAGTCTTGCACGGTGATGACCCATCCCGTGTACGATGTCCGGCTGTGTATCGATGGGAAGCGGCTCCTCCCTTCCGGCCCCCCCTCTCCCCGCGAGGTTTAAGGGCGGACAGAAAAGGTGTACGCTAGACGCCTCGGACGGCATCAGGACGGCACAGACTCGCCTCGGAGTTCCCCCTCTCCCACTGCGGGGAGAGGGGGACAGGAGCCACGTAGGCAAGAACA
>JBLWKA010000181.1:0-10411 GCA_048381555.1 Oscillochloridaceae bacterium umkhey_bin13 | reverse complement strand
GGCAGAGAACAGCGTTATGGTGAGTCTGCGGGTGTCGGGGGGGGGGGGGGGTGGACGGGGGGTGGGGGGGCCCCCCCGGGGGGGGGGGTGGGGGGGGGGGGGGCCCCCCCCCCCCCACCCCCCCCACCAAAACCTTGCTCCCTCTTCACTCCCGCGCAAGCGCAACCACACTCGCCATGGCATACTCACGGGTATGCGACAAACTTAGGGCGATTTCGACCAGATCGAGCGCCAGCACAACCTCGGCAGCACGGCCATGCAACAGTAGCAAGGGGCGTCCGGCAGGGCCGCGGGCCACTTCGACCTCGTGGAAGCGCAGGGGAATCTGGGATCCTGCGGTTAGCCCACTGAGACCCAGGCCCAGAGCTTTAGCGGCGGCCTCTTTGGCGGCCCAGCGGGCTGCGAGCGAATCATAGCGCGGGGTGAGGGTATCAAAGGCACAGGCGACCAGTTCGCCAGGCGTGAAGATTCGTTCCAGAAAGCGCCCGCCCCAGCGTTCGGTTGCGCACCGCACCCGTTTAATTTCGACCAGATCAATGCCGTGATAGATCATTGTTCACCCACCAACGAAATCTCGGACACACGTGAGTCATAATCGTGGCCCTGGGCAAAAATCTGGATCCGGCGCAGATAACGATAATCGGGCAGCAACCCTGGCTCACGTAGATCGAAACTGATCCGTGCCCACTCTGCGCGGGGCACCGGCAAATAGACCATCCCCGGCTCGGCCACGCTGGGTGGCACGCCATCCTCATCAACATAGACACAGAAATCGCGCTGCTCTTCGGGGTCACTCGGATGCGAACGTTTGGCCACCAGACGGATCATCACCGGGCATTCAACCCCCCGATCACCAGTGTCGCTGAGGGACTGGTAGAGCACATTGGCCCACAGGCCAAAGGTCAGGGTGCGGAACTCCGAAATATCAATCCCCTCGCCGTTAGGGCCAAGTTCCTGCTTGATCCCGGTGGTGAAACTGGAAGTTTGCTGGCCGGGGCGATAGAACCAGGCTGCGGTACGGCGCTCAGCGGGATGACAGGCCGGGGCCGGATTGGGCGGGCGACAGGTCTGGGCCAACCGGAAGAAGCCCTGCTGTTCGGCGGGTAACGCCGGGCCAGAATAGACCTGCCAGAATTGTGAGCGGGACAGGATCGGATCGGCGAGGGTCGTATTGTTATACTCAACCTCGTTAAACTGGCTAAAGCCACCATCACGGATCAGTTCCCAACGGGCGGGTACGGCCAACCCTGGCGTTCCGGCCGCATCTACCCTGGCCCGCTTGCGCGGCCCAAGCTCGGTGGTGGTGCCATTTGGCCCAATCAGGATCGCCCGTCCGGTACGCACCGCCACATCGGCTTCGAGGGCAGTTGTAGCATTGGCAAGCTGCACATTGCGTTCAGGATTGCGCAGATCAATGCTATAGCTGCCCCCAGGGGTCAAAAGGGCAACCGCATCACCAAGGCGTACTCGAAAACTGGTTTGCTCGAAGGGCGGATCGGCACTCAGATCGTACCGCACATAGCCTGCGTGCTGGCGCACGGCGATTTCGAGGCGACCATTGTGCCAGCGGCTCGTCCGCAATGCATCCAGGGTCACTTCGGAGCCAGCCCATAGATCGAGTTGACTCTCATCGAACAGGCGCAGGCTGGCGACCTGCCCAAAGCCCGCCGCTGCGGCCGCCCGCACCGAGTCACCCTCGACCAGGGTCTGGCCTTCGAGCACCCCTTGATAGATCGTGCGATCTGCCGGTCGCCAAGCCAGCGTTTCGGCGGGTGCACGTACGACCAGGGTCGCCCCAGCCGCAACGGGCTGCATCGCCGTCTGATAGACATTGCGTACTGCCAACCCAGCCCAAGCTATAATGACCACAAAGAGGGCAAAGAAAAAGAGCAGCGTCACCCAGGCGAGTCGTAGCGTGCGGCGCTGCGCCAGGATCGGTTGTTCGGCATATTGCATAACACAAATCGCTTACAAGGCGAGGGCGGCAGCCCCTAAGAGACCCGCCTGCTCACCAAGGTGTGCAAGCTCAATCGGGATTGAGCGGTAGATCGGCACCTTGAGGTGGGCATAGGCGATAGCACGGGCCTGGGCTAATAGTTCAGGATTATTGAGCACCACACTGCCCCCCACCAGAATCAACTCCGGGCTAAACAAGTGCATAATCGAAGCAAAGCCCAAGCCAAGCAAACGCGCTTCGCGTTCCATCAAAGCCTGGGCCAGGGCATCCCCGGCGGCGGCAGCCTGGGCCACATGGGCAGCGGTCACGGTAGCAGGGCCAGCCAGTTGGTGCAACTGGCTGGCGGGCTGATCAAGCATGGCCCGCGCTGCCGCCAGGCCTAACGCCGTCCCCGAAGCCAGATCCTCCCAGACCGTGCCATGCTCAGGATCCATAATCATAAAACCGAGTTCGGCCGCAGCACCCAGTTGGCCAAGCAACAACTGACCATCACTGATCACGCCGCCCCCAATCCCGGTACTGACCGTAACATAGACCAGATCGCGCCGTCCACGTCCGCCACCAAACCGCCATTCGCCTAAAGCCGCCGCATTGGCATCGTTACCAATAAAAACGGGTAATGCAATCGCTTCGGCAAGCATAGCCCGTAAAGGAAACGCATCCCAACCGGGCATATGTGGTGGCGAATAGACAATTCCGGTAGTTGGATCAAGCGGCCCAGGCGCACCAACCCCTAACGCCTTGGGTTTAACACCCTCGGGAAGATGCAGACTCACCTGAGCAATCAAGCTCAGCATGCGTCCAACCACGGCAATTGGGCCTTCATCTACCAAGGTTGCCGTGCGCTGATGGGCAATGATTGTGCCATCGGCACGAATCAAGCCCGCACGTAGCTGCGTGCCCCCAAGATCAATGGCAATAACATAGTCCATAGGCGAAATTATAGCACGAACTGGCGAAATTCCCCGGAAAAATACTTGACAGCACACTTGTGTGGTTGCTATAATCAATCCTACAAACGTTCTAAGGTCGCGTAATCTGCCTTCACATCTGAAGGCTGGCACCCCAACCGGCGAACAAACCAACCGCCTTGCATGATGCGCCGTCGGCCCGGTCTGGGCTACGGTCAGAGAAAGGACTTGGCCGATGCGTTCAGCTGATGGTCTCTCGTTACGCCAGGAAAAGATTCTGGCCTTCATCCATGATTTTGCTCGTAAAAATGGCTATCCGCCCGCCATCCGTGACATTCAGAAAGATCTGGGGATCAGCAGCACCTCGGTGGTGGCCTACAATTTACGCATCCTGCAAGAGAAGGGCAAGATCACGCGGGACGGGCGGGTCTCGCGCGGGATCACGCTGACTGGTATGCTCAACGATACGCCTGCCGCCCCGTCGGCGCTCAGTGTGCCATTGCTTGGGGTGATTACGGCCGGTTCGCCCCTGCCCGACCCCGAGGATGTCAGTGCCGAGAATGCCGAAATGGTCGAAGTGCCTGCCGATCTTGGTTCACCTGATAAGTTGCGTGATGTGTATGCGCTGCGGGTCCGTGGTCATTCGATGATTGACGCCCTGATTGATGATGGCGACATTGTCTTGATGCGCTACCAACCTGACGCGCAGAACGGCCAAATGGTTGCCGCGCGCCTGCTCGATGAGAATGCGGTCACGCTCAAGAAGTTTTACCGCGAAAATGGGCGCATCCGGCTTCAGCCTGCCAATGTCACCATGGATCCGATCTATGCCGCACCCGATAATGTAAAGATTGAAGGGCGTGTGGTTGGGGTCATCCGCAGTATGGTGTAAACGAGTCGCTGGTAACAAGCGCGTCCTTGTTACCAGCGATGGGGTTTCTTCCCCTAGGTTGCTCGCGCCCAATCCTAGCCGAACCCACCGGGCGCTTGGGGGGCAGGAATGTACCACCACGAACGGGTGAGCAAGGCCAGCCCCAGTAGTCCTGCCAGGGCGAGCGCAAATCCTAGGTCGCTCCATCCCAGACGCCAGCGCCGACTCGGCAAGGCAAGATGGGCACTGAACCAGCCCAACAACACCGTTCCAATCGCAAACCCGAGATAGCTCGCCCGGTAGATCGGGATCACGGCGGTGCCCCATGGGCCATAGTAGATCACGCCCGGTGTCAAGACCCCCAACAAGGGCAAGCCGCTGAGCGGATCGCCAAAGCCAAACGCAGGCATCATGTCGCCACTCATGCCTGCCTCGAGCGTGGTGATTGACAACAGCGCACTAAACGGGTTGAGGTACAGCAGGGCTGATGGGACGCTCTGCCCCGGCATTGGTGCGAGTTGGTTCCAGGCCGAGGCGATCACGATTGGGACGCCAACCAGAACCAGGGTGAGCACATAGGCCACGGCGGTGGCCTGGGCCGTGCGGCGTACCAGGGCCGAGCAGGTCAGCCCTAAGGCTCCAAAAAAGATTGCGGTCAGTACCAATAAGACCAGGGCTTGCAGCACCGCAGTGACCTCGACGCCCCCAAATATCAATACGACACTGAACAAGGGGATCGCGGCAATGATCAACAGAAACAGGTAGCTGAGGGCCGCAAGCAGTTTGCCCCACAAAATCTGGCCTACCTGCAATGGTGTTGCCAATAACATATCGTAGGTCAGTTGCTCACGTTCCCCACTGATCGCCCCGGCGGTAAAGGCAGGTGCCAGAACAACCACCAGAAACAACTCGGCAAACGCTAAACCCCGAAATAAGGCCTGACCAACCTGGGCGCTCAACAGGGTACCGCCAAAACGGGTCTGTTGCTGCATCAACTGGTAGACCCCAACCCCAACCAGGGCCATCGCAGCTAAAAAGATCGTGAGCACCAGATACGGCCGGATGCCACGCATGCGCGTCCGTAGTTCCCGCACAATGATCGGGTTAGGGGCAAACCGGGTCGTCATAAATGGTTACCTTTTTAAGCCGTCAAGCGTAAAAAGAGCTCTTCAAGATTCTCGGTCTGAAGGCCAAATTCACTCACGGCCAGCCCCTGGCCCACCAGATAGGCGAGCAAATTGGCTTGCTGATCCTCATCAGGGCTGTCGAGTTCAAGTACCAGGCTCCGCTCGTCGGTGGGGTCGGGGCGAAGCGCCTTGAGCACGGGCAACTCGGGTTGGGGGGTGGTCGCCAGGAGCGTCAGCACCCTGACCGCCTGTTCAGGATCACGCACGACCCGTAGACGCAACCGGCTGCCCCCCTGAAGTTGCCGGCGCACCGCCTCGACCGGGCCACTCACGACCATGCGCCCACCCTCGATAATCCCGATTTCGGTACAAACCTCGGCTAACTCGCTCAGGATATGCGAACTGAGTAGCACGGTCTTGCCCATGTCACGCAGCGTGCGTAAGAGTTCACGCAGTTCTACTCTGGCGCGGGGATCAAGGCCGCTCGCGGGCTCATCAAGCAGCAGCACCGGCGGATTATGCACCAGCGCATGGGCTAAACAGAGCCGTTGCTGCATCCCCCGCGAAAGGTGTTGCACATAGGCATTGCGTTTCTGATCAAGATCAACCAAGCTCAGCAGTTCGTCTACGGTACGTCGCCGCTTGGCCGCATCCAGCCCATAACAGCGCGCAAAGAAATCCAGGTATTCCCAGACCCGTAGATCGTCGTAGACCCCAAAGAAGTCGGGCATATACCCCACCAGGCGCTGCCCACCCCCAGGGATCAGGCGTTGGCCCATCAGCCGCACTTCGCCACTGCTTGGTTCAAGTAACCCGGCCAAGAGGCGCAAGGTTGTGGTTTTACCGGCCCCATTCGGGCCAATAAAGCCGTAGATGCTGCCCTGGGCCACCCGCAGATTCAGCTGATCCAGGGCGATCATCCGCCCATAGCGGCGGGTCAGATTCACAGTCTCGATCGCAGGGATCATGGCATCACTCCACTCAGCATCGCATCAACATACACACAGCCCTGACTGGCCGGGTTGCGCATACTCTGAATCTGCACCCGCAATCGGCCATGGCTGCCCAGGAAGCGGGCCGGCTCGGCAACCTCGTTCAGTCCGGCTAGACTCGGCTGGCGCACCCAGGTGCCGGTAGCCCAATCATACAACTGGATCTGCACTTCGTCACTCCAGGGGCTATCACTGCCAAGTTGCAATTGGAGCCGATCAAGCTGCAAGCCATACAGATCACGTGGCACGACCAATTGCATGGTCGCAGGCGCGGAGTTGACGGGTACCCCGCTGCCCTGGCTACCAAAACAGACGGCCCGCACATCAAACTCGAAGCGGGGTAGCAACCAGCCTTGCGGTAGTTCGACCGTTGCCGGATTCACAACCAGTTGCGGACTGAAGGTTATTAAGGCGAGCCGTTGGGAGTCGATCCGCTGCTTGATAGCAACGAGTTCGAGATCCGCCATGTCGGCCCAGGCCAGCACTAGCGGATGGTTGCTTTGCAGGGCGGGGCCATAACTATAGATCGCATCAAGAATGCGCATCCGTTGAAGCGTACTCGGCGAAGGTGGCTGCCCCCCATCGCGGCCCTGGCGTTCGAGTTCGGGGCCATAGATCAGACTACTTACCGGTAGCTGGGTTCCAAAGCCACCCAGATCAACCGGGATCTCCTGACTCAGTTGCCCGCGGGCCGTGGATCCAGGCGCAAGATCACCAAGCCGAATCAGCTGCGAACCCTGTAAGAGCACCACATCATAGAGGGTCAGTTCACTGAGGTTGCGCACCTCCCCGAGCATAGAGGACCCAGTCATCGTTACCTGGGCCTCGATCGGGCCGAGTTGGATCGTACTATCAACCGTGAGTGCGCGCATCGTCCACTGATTGACCACAAAATGATGAATATCGGCGGTACCGAGCTGATCCTGCCCAAAAGAACCGCCGCCAGGCGCACTGTTGTCCCAGGAACCCTGGATCGAGACCGGCCGGATCAAAGGTACACGCGGATCGGCACTCTGCGCCACCAGATCATAGCTCTGGCGAGTCGGCGAAAACAGGCCCGCAAAGCTACGGGTGCGCGCCAGCCCTTCCGTGCCAGCGGCAGGCTCAAGCACGGTGACCTGGTTGATCAGCGCCGCACTGCCACGTTGACTATACCCCAGCCCATAGGTAAGCGCGGCGAAGATCAGGGTTAGGCCCGGCACAACCAGCCAGCCGAGGCTCAGACGATCAAGGCGGCGCAAGACTAGGTAAGTCCCCGGCCCCACCATTAGGATGTAGATCAGCACCAGGGCCGTCAGCGGGCCAAGCGGTGGCAACTGCAACGCTGGCAAGGCCGTCAGCGTGGCCGCCAGATTGCCCTCAACAAACCCATCGGCACTCAGCGTATCAAGGGCAAAACCCGGTGGCAGATCAAAACTAGGATTGAGCAGTTCGGCCCACAGTTGCGGTGCCCGTTCCCAGGTAAGCAGGGCCGGATGCGGCAAAGCAAACGCCGTGACCGTCACTCGTCCAGTGCCAACGGTCTGTTCCAGGGCAGCCGGATCCAGGGCCACCCCAGCCAGCGGCAGGGCATAGGCTGGTTGCGGGCCGGGCACCGGAACGAGTTGAACGACCGGCAGTGGGGGCGCAAGCGGATCAAGGAGCAGCGGGTCGGGTTGGGTCGGCGAGACATCGAACGGGCGTAACGAAGCGGGTAGCCCGGCTAGATTACGTGCCAGATCCGGGCCACCACTGATCAGCAAATGGCCGCCACGCAACACCCAACCCTCAAGTGCCTGCAACTGGGGCGCACTCAGGTCACGGGCCACCTGATCGGCCAGCACCAGCACATCGAGCGCCCCAAGGCCAAGGGGATGCTCGGGCAGATCGGCAAGGGTCAGCGGCACGGACACCAGGGACACCCCGGGTTCAAAGCGGAGGGGCAGCCGAACGGTTTGGGCCTGGGCGTCTAACAAGCCCACCAAAAGCGTCCGTTGGTTCGCCAGCGTTACGGGCAGGGTTTGGCTTGCGAGTTCGGTCGGCCCATCAAGCAGGCGCACCTCGATCCGTCGGGTATTCGGCAACAGATAGGCATACAGCATCACCCGCTTGCGAGCCTGACTCGGTAATTCCACCGTGCTCAGGTACTGCGAACCACTGCCCGTACGGATCTGCACCTGAACGGTACGACCTTGCCCCACATTGGCGAGCTCGACGATCACCGGCAACCAATGACCAGCCCGCCCCGGAGCCTGATAGGCCAGGTGGGCAGCGAGGCTGATGGGCTCGGATTGACGGGCAGGATGGGCGGCAAGCGGCCCAACCGACAGAGTCAGACCGAGCAGCAAGCCCAGCAAGAGGGCCGAACGGCGGAGAGCAAAAAGCAGGTATTTCATACGCCTCAAAGACGATGCGGCACCAGTGGAAGTTTCACCGATGCCGCACTTCTATGAGCGGTTTACTGCGCAAACGATCAACACGGATGCATAAGTCAACCAGAAGCGAACCCTAACAGCTACAAGCTGGGCAAAGCAGCAACCAACTGGCGCAAAGCATAGCGGGGCTGGCGCACAGATCATTCGGGCAGACCCTGGATGAAGCGCAGGGGAGGCGCGACCAGGGTACTATGTGCTTAATCGAGACGGCGGCGCGTCCGACGAGTGGTGCGATCAATCCGAATGGGCAAGGGAGCCTGGGCAGGGCGATAGACTGCCGTCATCAGCGCCAAAACTAACAAGCTTGCTAACAGCACCAGAACAATGGTAGCCATAGCATCCGTCCTTTCAACTGCAAACCCGGCGTCGCAGCGCAGCCAGATACTAGTAGTATAACGAATCGCTGTAACGCCGTCCATACCCGTTTGGTAAGATTTTTCTCACAATCTATCATTTTGGTTATCAAGCGAGTGATTGTGGGTCAAGCTACCCCCTGTTTGCGACGGCTGTTGATCAGGGTCGGGATCCGGCGCATCTGGAAACAAGCCGCCATCGCTTCGGCGCGGCTCGTCACCCCCAGTTTGGCATAAATATTGCGCAGGTGGAACTTAACGGTGGCACAGCTCAGGTGTAGTTCGGCCGCAATCGCCTGATTGGGCAACCCCAACAAGAGCAGGTCAATCACAGCTTGTTCGCGGGCCGAAAAGGGGCTCATACTATAATCGGCCTGGCGTGGTTCACAAAGGCTGGCCGCGCTCACTTCGGGTGCAAATACTAACCGACCCGCCGCCGCACTGCGCAGCGCTTGCGCAAAATCGAAGGGTTCAATCTGTTTTAGCAAGTAGCCAACGGCCCCCGCTTGCAAGCCCTGGCGCAGCAGATCCCGATCAAGCCGTTCGGTCAGGATCACGACCCGCGTTTCATAACGCCGCTCGGCGAGCCGATGCAGCAGGGGGAGGCTGCCAGGCATTGCCACATCGCACAGCAGCACATGGGGCCGGAGGCGTTCACAAAGTGCGAACGCATCACTGCAACTCCCGGTTTCGCCGACCACCGCCAGATCGGGCAACGCAGCCACAAGATGCCGGACACCGACCCGGAAGATCGCTTGGGCGTCCACAAGAACCAAGTTGATGGTATTACTATTCATAAGTGGTTTTAGGCACGCTAGGGCCAATGGGTATGACATCTGCTGCAACACTGCGCACGCCATCCCTGGCCCCAGTTGTGATGATGTTCCGTGGTTGTCCGTACAATCTACCGGGCAAAGCCGTACTGCGCATCATACAAATTGTGCTATTGTATGGCTCTTCCAGGCCAGAAATACTACACTTTGCGCGATGCAGAATCAGCCCGTTCTAGCTACTTTCGAAGTATGTGTCGAGAATCTCGGATTGCAAGGAGTTGCCAATGCGTAAATTGCTCATGCTGTCGTTGCTGACCGTGGTGCTGGGTGGTTTTGTTGGCCGTGGTGCAGCCCAGGCGGCCCCGGCCCTCCAGGGTGGAAGTTTGCCCACTGAGGTAACAAGTGTGGCCTGGGAGCTTATCTCCCTGCAACCCGCTGGTGGGACCGCCGAAGATGTGAGTGGCGGTGGGATCACGATGAACTTTGGCTCCGACGGGCGGGTCAGTGGTTCGGGTGGCTGCAACAACTATAATTCGAGCTTTACGGCTGGCGCTGGTCAGGCCCTTAGTTTCGGGCCTGCCGCTAGCACGCTACGCCTCTGCGAAGAGCCGGCCAACAGCCGTGAGTCGGCCTTCTACCAGGCGCTGAACGAGATTAGTAGCTACAGCTTGGATGGTGGCAACCTAGTGCTGCGCAGCGATGCTGGGGCCGAACTGATCTTCAGTCCGGGAGCCGCCGCCGCACCCGCGCCTGCGCCGACCCCGCCCGCAACCCTGCCCTCCACCGGCGGCAACGATCTGCTCGGCTGGGTAGCCCTGATGGCGCTGCTGCTGACCGGGGCGGGCCTTGGGCTGCGCACGATGGCCCAGCGCTCGCGCTAGGATTCCAATCTGATTGGTCGTCCAAGGCAGGGCTGTTGCAACGTCATTGGCGAGCCGCGGGGGGTGGGGGGGGGGGGGGGGGGGGGGGGGGGGGGCCCCCGCCCCCCCCCCGCCCGGGGGGGGGGGGGGGGG
>JBLWKA010000180.1:0-10428 GCA_048381555.1 Oscillochloridaceae bacterium umkhey_bin13 | reverse complement strand
GCGACGACGCCCATACCACCGCAACGGAGGCTCCTGCCACCTGAAACCTATCAGGTGTACGTGCCGCTGGTCTATGTGCATGGATCGTAGGGGCAGCCCGTGTGGCTGCCCTGGGCAGCCACATGGGCTGCCCCTACGTGGGATCGTTGCCGCCACGCGGGCACGCCGGATCGCCATGGGGGCACGCCGCCGGTCTATCAATGGTAATTGGTATGAACATTGCCCCCCTGATCACTGAACCTGCGCAAGCCGGCTTCATCAACCAGGACCACACACCCACGTTTCAGCTCGATCAACCCCTGGGCCCGAAACTCGTTCAGGATTTTGGTCGCCGTCTCGCGGTAGGTGCCAACCATTTCGGCCAGCGCCTCGTGGGTGAAGCGGACCTCGGGCGGGCCACTCGTTTGACGGAACAGGCGCGCCTTGGGGGGGCGGGCCTGTTGCAGCAACAGGCTCGCCAAGCGTTGCGGCAGGTTCTTAAAGGCAAAATCGGAGAGGCGCTGCTCGGCACTGATCAACCGCTGACCTAAAATCTCGGCAATGCGGGTTGCGATCCGTGGGTCACTCAGCAGCATCCCGGTCACGTCCTCGCGGCTCATCAAGCAGAGCAGGTACGGACTCAGGGCTTCGGCATAACTCTGGTGGAGGCGCTGACCGAGCAGCGCCATCTCGCCAAAGATGGTGCCAGCTTCGAGCACCGCCGTCGTGAGCGCCTTGCCATCAGGCGAGAGATGGTAGAGCCGCACCTGGCCCTCTTTGAGGATGAAGAGGACTTCGGCGGCCTGTTCCGGCGAGAAGAAGACCGTTCCGGCGGGCACCCGCTGCATCGGCGCACGCTTGCCCAGGGCCTCGACTTCGGTCTGTTCGAGGTCGCGGAAGATGTCGGTATCGTGCAGGTAGCGCAGTTTGTCGGAGGTGGCTTCCGGTCGCAGATCACTCATGCAGGCTCCTTGTTTGGTAGCTTTTGAAGGATCGTGCGGTCATCAACTCCTCGGTGAAGGCAGGGAAGAAGCGACCGAGGGTGGCGATCAGCCGATTGGCGACCCCAGGGATGAGCATGGGCTCACAGGCCAGCAGTTCGCCGCGATCAAGCAGCGCCACCTGATCAGCCATGGCCAGTGCCTCGCCCCGGTCATGGGTCACAAGCAGCGTCGTGATCCCTAACTCGCCCTGAATGCGCCGCACCGCCTCCTGGAGAGTCTGGCGCACAGCAGGGTCAAGGCTACTAAAAGGCTCGTCGAGCAAGAGCACCCGTGGATGGGTTACCAAGGCACGGGCCAGCGCCACCCGCTGCTGTTCGCCGCCCGAAAGCTGGGCCGGACGTTTACGCTCGATGCCGGGCAGTTCGACCAGATCCAGCAGGCACCTGACTTCGGCCTGTTGGGTGGCCCGACTGGCCCCCTGGATCTTGAGGCCAAAGGCGATATTTTCGGCAACCGAAAGAAAGGGGAAGAGATAGGCTTTCTGGAACATCAGCACTGCGCCGCGCCGGTGGGCCGCAACGCCAAGCATACTGTGCCCATCGAAGTGGATGTCGCCGCGATCGGGAGCCTCGACCCCGGCGATCAGAAGGCAAAGACCAGCGCCGACCCCGCCGCCAGGGCTGGCATGACCAGCGGCAGCGTCACATAGCGCAGGCGTTGCCAGAAGTTCGCCCCGAGGTTCTCGGCAACCAGATCATACTGCGCACCTTGCGTGCGCAGCACCGCCAGCACAATCAACAGCAAAAAGGGAATCTCTTTGCTCACATAATGCAGAATGATGCCCAGTCCATAGCGGTCGCGTACCAGCACCGGAAACTGGGCCGGGGTCTCGATCAGGCCGAGCGCAAAGGCAAAGCGGGCCACCAGACCGCTTTGGGCCAGCAACAGACTCAGGGCCACCGCCCAGACCAGGTGCGGCAAAGCCAGATTCAGGTTAAGCACCAGCAACGTTGAACCAGCAACCGGGTGGCGACGCTGGGTGAGGGCTGCTGCAACCAGCAGCGCACCCAGCGCCGCCAACCCGGTTGCAGCCAGACTCACCCAGAGCGAAAAGCCGAGTGCGGGCCAGAACTCGCGCCCGGCCGGGCCGATCCCCAGCCAGAGATCACGGTAGACCGCCAGACTGAGTTGACTGGTACCGATGATCGCCAGCAACCCGAGGCTCTAGGCCAGCCCATAGGCCAGACTGACGCCCACCAGCAACCCGACCACGACCAGGGTTGGAGCCAGGGCCAGCCAGATCCCGAAGCGTGGATGCGCTCGGGTCACGGGGCCGCCCCGATCAACACAAATTGACGCCAACCCTCTTCAACCAGGCTCTGATACACCCCCGCCGAGTCGCCAACCAGCGCTTGGGCCAGATCTTCGGCAGGCGTGGCGGCCGCGCCAAGTTGGGTCTGAGCCGCGTCAAGGGCCGCCCGTTGGGCGGGATCGCTCACGCGGGTCACATCAATCGCGTACCCCAGGCCAAAGCCATTTGCGGGCACGATCTGCGCCGCTTGCAGTTCGGGTTCGAGGATCAGGTTGGCGAGAACCAGGGCCGCAGCCTGGTTGGGCGCGTTTTTGGGAATCGCCACATAGTTAAAATCACCGATCATGAAGTCGTCGAAGACGAAGGCCCGCGCCGTCGTGGGCACCAGACCCTCGGCGATCAGCGGGCCGGCCCCGGCAATCGCCTGGGTGATGCTGAAATCCACTTCGCCATTGGCAAACAGACTATGCAACTCGTTCTCGTCCTTGGGGTAGGTTGCGCCCTCCCGCCAGAGGTACGGCTTCAATGCGTTCAGGTAGGCCCACAGTTCGGGCGACCACTGGTTCCGGTCGCCTCATCGTAGGCCAGCCCTTGTTTGGCATCGCCGCTCAGTTCGAAGAGCGCACCCTTCACGAAACGCGTGCCCTGGAAGGCCCCGGGGCCGGGCGCGATGTAGGTAAAACGACCCGGATTCGCCTACGCCCAGGACAGCAAATTGGCATACGAACGCGGCAATTCGTCCTCGCTCATGCGAGCCGCATCGTAGATAAACTGGAACTGGGCCGACGACCAGGGGCTTTCGTAGCCTTCGACTGGTTCGCCAAAGTCCAAATAGATCGCCGGATTGTCCCAGTCTACCAGCGTAGCATTGGGCAAACGGCGCGACCAGTCGGGAAGCAGCATCTCGGCCTGTTTGAGCGACAAGAAATTCTCGCCGTTGATCCAGATCAGGTCAACCGCCCCCGGATCGATTCCCGCCTCCTTCTCGCTGAGCACCTGGTTCACGGCGTCCACCGTATCAGCGAGCGGCACCCGGTTGAGCGTAATGCCATAACGTTCGGCCAGCGGCTTGCCGTAGACCTCGTCCACAAAGCGGTTGATACTCTTGGAGCCGCCCCACAGATACCAGTTGAGAGTCTGGCCGCGAGCGGCGCTTACCACACTGTCCCAATTATCAAGGTCGAACGTGGTGGCGGCAGGGGCGGCGGGCGGCGGTGCAACAGGGGTCGCCGGCTGGCCGACACATGCAACGAGCCCGAAGATCAGCAAGGTGAATAAAACGGTGAGGCGTCCACGAGTACGCGGCATACAGTCGATTCCTCTCTATTGCCCATTGGTTGATTGGCCGGACGTAGGGATGCAGCGGGCTACGTCCGTTTCGGCAGACGTAGGGACGCAGCGGGGCTGCGTCCCTACGCCTCGGGTGCGGTCTCGCGCCGTTTGAGGAACCACGAAACCACAATCCCACCGACGAACAAGATCGCGGACAGGCCGAGCATCCAGGGGTTGATTGCGGCCACACTGAAATTTCCGGCAAAGATATCATCAATCGCGAGCGAGGCTCCGGCCAGCACAAAGGTCAGGGTTCCCGGCAACGAGCCGAGGATGCTGGCGAGGATGAAGGGTCGGTAGGGCACCCGCAGGAAACCCGCCAGATAGTTGACCAGATCGTAGGGCAGGAAGATCAGGCGCATCACCAGGATGGTGCTAAAGGCATTGGCGCGCAGCCGTTCGGCGTAACGCCCCGCAACACCAGTACTGGCACCGGCCCGGCCGCATCAACAGGGATCACGCCCTGCCCAAAGACCCGTCCAAAACTGTAGGCCAGCGTCGCCGACATGTTCGAGCCAATCACTACGAACAGCGTCCCCCAGAGTGGCCCCCAGATCGCCCCACCAAGCAGGAGAGTGGTGCAGAATAGGGGGTGCTTCTGCGGAGCGAAGGGGCTGGAGCAGGGTGAATCGGGGGTGGACGCGCTCGTTGGGCGGGGAGCAGTGGTGTGAGCATGCCGATTGACGTGGTTTTCACGCTCACGCACCTCCTTTGATGCGGTTTTCGGTGATGATTAGCACGTTTTGGGCAAACGGTCACGCCGGATCGTGTGGTTTGGCGACGATTCGGGGCGGGGCGCACCAGGATGGCGCGAGCACCCGTCATTGGGCGCGACCGCGAGCGCGGCGGCTGAGCCAGGTCAGCAGGTTGCGCATCCCACAGGCTTGGTACAGTTCGAATTGCGCGGCGTCGAGCCCGATGCAGCGGGCCTGGCGCACGCCCTGGTAGCGGGTCAACCACGCGATCACCGCTTCGACCTGCCAGCGACTGCGCAGCAGCGTTTTGCCGGTGGCACTGGTATTCATGCGCTGCGCCTCGCGCATGTGGTGGTTCGTGCCTGCCAGCACCTGGCGGAAGGCCCACGGAATCCAGGGTGTCGCGTCGTACAGCTTACGGATCTGCACCACGGTACGATCCACCGCCGCCTCATCACCTGGATCAACCGCCTCGATCAACAGATCGATCTGATCAGCCAGAAGCTTGAATTCGGCAAAGCCACCGCCCACCAAGCGCAGTTGGGTGACTTCGGCAAAATACTCGTGGCGACCCCGCGCCCGCCCCCGGGTACTCAGCAGCTTGACGTACTCAGTGTAGGCCCCGAGCAACCAGAGCACACTCGTATCATTGACCGCACCAGCGGCTGCCAGCGCCTCGTAAGGATAGGCCACCGCCTCACCGTCCAGATCCACTGTCAATACCCGGGCCGTCGCTGGTAAAGCAGCGGGAGTCGTCGGGCCGTCATAGAGGAAGGGCGGGCGGTTCACGTCGTCGTAGCCCTGATACGGATGACTCGATCCATTACGGTACCTCACGCGCCGGAGCGTTGGGGGCGGGTATCTGTGATCAGGATACACGCTTGCCCACGCCACAACTGTGAGCCAGCCTACAGTTCTCCTGCCGAGAATCCCAAGCGATCACGCGGCATCAAGTGGCGCCTGGAAACGGTAGCCGATGCCTGGCTCATTGCGGATCAGGCTGGGATGGGCAGGATCAGGTTCGATCTTCTTGCGCAGTTGGGTAATGAAGACCCGCAGGGTTGGTACATCGTCGGCGGCTCCCGGGCCCCAGATCGTGGTCAGGATCTGCTGGTGGGTCAAGACTTTACCCGCACTCGCCGTCAGCAGGGCCAGCAACTGATACTCGGTTGGCGTCAACCTGACCTCCTGCCCGGCCAGGATAACCCGGCGATGAGCACGGTCAATCGACAGGGGGCCAAAAACTGCGACTGGCTCATCACTGCCCTGACGCCAGGCAGCGTTGCGCAGGGCCACCCGTAACCGGGCCAACAGTTCATCCATGCCAAAGGGTTTGGTCAGATAGTCGTCTGCCCCCAGATCCAGTGCGGCGACTTTGTCCTGCTCGGCATCACGTACCGTCACCACGATGATCGGAACCCGCGACCAGCTGCGCACCTGGCGCACGACGGTTAAACCGTCCAACTGGGGCAACCCGAGATCGAGAACGATCACTTCTGGTTGCCAACTCGCTACCTGGGCCACTGCACTGGCCCCATCACGTGCCGTTGCAACCGTGTGGCCGTGGGCGCTCAGCACGGTTTGCAGCATCCGCCGAATTTGGGGTTCATCGTCTACGACCAGAATGCGCGCCATCGCCAGAATCCTTCGTTAACTGGGTTCGGTCAGGGTTGGGGTGATTTGGGCAGCAGTAATCGGCAGCGTAAAGGCAAACACTGCCCCCCCACCGGGTCGAGACTCAACCCAGATCTGCCCACCGTGGGCCTCGACCAGACCTTTACAGATGGCCAGCCCCAGTCCAGTGCCTACTGCCTGACGCTCAGCGGCAGTAGCCCGCACAAACTTCTCGAAGATGCGTTCGTGCAATTCGTTGGGGATCCCCGGACCACGATCGCGCACCTCTACCTGGATCTGGGCGCCCACCTCCCATGCTAGCACTTCGTAGGCCAGGGCCGCCGTGGCCGCATGGATCACATCTTGCAGGAAGAGCATCAGCGCGGTGATCAGCCCAATCGCTGCGATACTCAGCACCACCTGGATGCTGGGCAGACGTACGACATGCGTGAGCGCACGTTGGATCGAAGGAGGCGAAAGGGTTACCATAACGTGCATTATAACGTACGACCGAACGGGCCTGCCCTGGTACACCAGGCCAAATCACATCAAGTTGATGGCAAGCTCAATCACAAGCGCGATCAGGCTCGCTGTCATCACCGTGATCACGAGCGCAAGGCTCGTTGCGGCGACACCCGATAACTCGCGCTGCTTCTGGCTTAAGTTGGACTTTTGGGATTGGGTAGGCATCAATTCCTCCTGCATAATCGTGCGAAGGGCCAACGCGCCATTGCGTTGCCCCTCGCTGGCTGCGGGCGCAGCATGCGCCTCCCTCCCAGTGTACGAATACGGCAGAGGTTTCAGGATTTGGGAAGTATTTGGAATGTCGCCAAATACTTCCCAAATATGTTGCAAGGTGCAGTGAACATATGATGATCATAAGTATCAATATAGTTTAGATTGAAGGAGCGACGGCGTGCTCTCAGATGTGCTTCAGAACCTGCAAGCCTGGTTGCAAACGGGCGGGCGGGCGCTCATCACGACCAAGAGCCGCAACGCAGCAGCGATCTTGGTTAATGAAGACAACTCAGGAGGTACATTGGTGGACTGGTTGACAACCCTATTCCTACTTGTGAGTGGCTTGGCATTGCTGGTCGTGGGCGGCGAATTGTTGGTACGGGGTGCCTCGGCGGTGGCGGCGGTCTTCGGCATTTCGCCCCTGGTGATTGGGCTAACCGTGGTGGCTTTTGGCACCAGTTCGCCTGAATTGGCAGTAAGCATTCAGGCGGGTCTCGCTGGCAATCCTGACCTTGCCATGGGCAACGTCGTCGGCTCGAACATCTTCAATGTGCTCTTCATCCTCGGCATCTGTGCGCTTATCCTGCCGCTGGTCGTTTCGATCCAGCTCGTGCGGCGTGAAGTACCGTTTATGATTGGCATCTCGATCCTGCTGGTGCTTCTCGCTAACGACGGGGTGATCAGTCGCTGGGATGGAGCCCTGCTCTTCGCAGGGATTGTGGGCTATACAACCTGGTCAATTATTGCCAGCCGCCGCGAAACGGCAGCCGCTGGCGAAAACGTAGCAGGGTCGCCTGTGAGCACCGGCGGATCGGCCTGGCGTTGGGCTGCGCTTGGTGCTATCGTTGTGGCGGGAGCTGGCTATGCGTTGGGTTGGCTCGACACGGTGGCAGCCGGGCTGGTGGCAGGTGGCGCATTGCTCGTGGTTGTCGCTTCACTACGAGGGCGAAGTGACACCGATCAGGGTCGCGCGATCATGCACAACCTCGGCCTGGTGCTCGGCGGCCTGGGCACGCTGGTACTCGGCGCAGACTGGTTGATCGACTCGGCCAGCACAATCGCCCGTGCGCTGGGGGTCAGCGACCTGATCATTGGGCTAACCATCGTCGCCGCCGGAACCTCGCTCCCTGAAGTTGCAACTTCGATCATTGCCACCCTGCGCAAAGAACGGGACATCGCGATTGGCAACGTCGTTGGTTCAAACATCTTCAATATCCTCGGCATCCTAGGGGTTGCCGCGCTGGTAACCCCTGGTGGGCTGACCGTGAACCCGCTGGTACGCAGTTTCGATCTGCCGATTATGGTAGCGGTGGCAATCGCCTGTCTGCCGATCTTCTTTACTGGCTTCCAGATCGCCCGTTGGGAAGGCGCACTCTTTCTTGCCAGCTACCTTGCCTATACCACCATCCTTATTTTGGCAGCAACCAGCAACCCGGCCCTCGAAACCTTTCAGAATGCCGTGCTACTGGTACTGCCCTTGATTGTGGCAACACTAATCTGGACGAGTGTGCAGTTCTTCCGACGCCAGCAGACCAAACCAGAAAGCAAGCGAGAATGAGCGTGTGGGAGCCGTCGCACGCCTGGCGCGCCACTACACCCGCCAGAGGCGCACCGTGCCATCGGCAGAACCACTTACCAGCAAGCCACCCCGTGGGCTGTAATGCAGTTGCTCGACTGCTCCGGCATGGCCATGAATGGTGGTAGGTGGCCGTCGCTGGACTTCGTTGCCATGCAGTCGCCAGATCTGGAGCATACCAAGTGCATTGCCCATCGCGAAGCTGCGTCCATCAGGGGCAAAGGCCAAACTGGTGGCGGCATAGCCCTGACCGGGGAGGGTCAGCATCAGGCTACCATTATGCGTCTGCCAAAGGGTCACGGCCCCCTGCTCATCACCTGCTGCCAGCAGACTCCCATCAGCACTCAGCGCCAGACAACGTGCCCGACCGCTGGCCAGCCGCACATGCAACGCCGGTTCCTCCTGCTCGTTGCGCAGATCGGCAAGCCGCCAGAGCGAGAGACTCCCGCTATCGCTGGCGATCACCAATTGGTCAGCAAGAGGACTAAAGCGCACCAGAACGGGCCGCCCGCGCACCCCACGCAGCACCCGCCAGAACTGACTTCCTGGCGCAGATTCACTCACCGTGAGCCGCCAGAGTTGCACCGTGCCCTCGCCATCACTACTGACCAGCACCTGGCCATTAGGGGCAAGGGCCGCCACATGCATCGCCCCGTGAGTCTGCATCAAAATAGCACTCGTCCCTGTACCCGAATGGCAGAGCCGCACGGTGCGTTCAGCATCAGCGGTCACGAGTTGGGTTGGGCTGGCAAAGGCCGAACTGATGACCGGCGCAAGGTGTTCGCGTTGGCGCAAGCGCGGGGCGGCTTCGTCGCTCACATGATAGAGCGTCGTCGCCCCGTCACTCATGCCAACCGCCAGCATCGCCCCATCGGCACTCAGCGCCAGACTCGTAATCCGTCCACTCAGCACCCGCAGGGCCGCCTTTTGCAAGCCGCTGGTATGCGTCCAGAGCAGCAGGCGCTCATCTTCAGCCACACTGGCGAGGGTTGTCCCATCGGGATTGAAGGCCAGGCCGGTGATGGGGCCACGGTGGCCCACCATGGCCCCAACCAGCGCTGCATCAGCCCGACGCCAGAGGTAGATCTGCTGATCGGCCGCCCCGGTCGCAATCAGACTACTATCGGGGCTAAACGCCAGGGCCTCGATCGCCCCGTGATGCCCGTCAAGGGTCGCGAGCAGCCGCCAACTCTGGGTTTCCCAGAGCCGTAATTGCCGATCGCGTGAACCAGCAGCGAGGGTCTGACCATCAGGGCTAAAGGCCAGCGCCTCCACCTTGCCCCCCAACCCCCCGAGGGTCTGCACCCGAGCGCGATCAAAGGTACGCCAGACCCGCACCGTCCGGTCGGCCCCACCTGCCGCAAGCAGGTTGCCATCAGGGCTATAGGCCAGGCTGGTCACATGATCGGCCTGATCGGCCAGGGTCGCAAGGAGGCTAGGCGCACGGCCATTGTCGCCAATCCGCCAGAGCCGAATACTGCGGTCACGACTCGCCGAAGCCAAGGTACGCCCGTCAGGGGCAAACGCCAGCGCTTGCACTGCGGCGGTATGGCCCTGCCAAAGCCCCCGCAAGCTCCCATCGGCAAGATCCCAGAGTGTCAACTGGGTGCCATTAGCCAGGGCCAGCAAGCGGGCCTGCGGACTCAGGGCCGCACAGCGCGTAGGGCAGTCAATCGCCCAGAGTGGCGGGCCACCGGTGAGGGGCACGAGGGCCGGGCCGCCACCCGAGACCACCAGGGCGTGATCGGGATCGATCAAGAAGATCGCCCGCGCCACCCCACGGCCAAGGCGGCGTTCCAGACCATGGCGTTCCAACTCGGGCAAGGCAAACGCGCCCTGCAACGCCAGGGCCGGGATGCGCGGGCGGACCGGGGCAGGCGGCGGTGGTACGGGTGCTATGGGTTGACTGGCAGCAGCGTGGGCCTGAAGCTGATTCCGCACCTGCTCGTAGCCACGGGCACTAAACAGATCCAGCGCCGTCGCTGATCGCAACGCCGCAGGGAGGTTGCAACTAGTCAGGCGCAACGCAAGCGTTAGGCGGCGCGGATGCGGCGTGAGCGCAAGCAATTCGAGTGCTCTAGCGAGGTCTGTTTCGGGTACGCCTGCCGGCAAAGCCCGTTGCGACAGACAGACCACAACTGAAGCCGTGGCCCGCAACGCCTCACGCAGGATCCTAGGCGAACCACCCTGAGCCAACAGATCAACGCTCACGCTCACGCTCAGCCCATCGGCCTGAAG
>JBLWKA010000179.1:0-10460 GCA_048381555.1 Oscillochloridaceae bacterium umkhey_bin13 | reverse complement strand
GCAAAGCGGGCGTGATCGAGGTCGATGAGCGGAGTTTTCAGCAAGCCGTGATCGAGCGTTCCCAGGAAATCCCGGTCGTGATTGATTTTTGGGCACCCTGGTGTGGGCCGTGTCGCACGCTTGGCCCGGTGCTCGAACGGCTTGCCGCCGAAGCCAACGGAGCCTGGATCCTCGCCAAAGTTAATGTTGATGAGAATCCGCGTCTCTCACAGGCC
The DNA here is from genome assembly GCA_048381555.1 of Oscillochloridaceae bacterium umkhey_bin13. Lineage (GTDB taxonomy): Bacteria > Chloroflexota > Chloroflexia > Chloroflexales > Chloroflexaceae > Viridilinea. The sequence goes on along the minus strand of JBLWKA010000179.1, from coordinate 10,245 downwards.
TTTCGCGTTCAGGGCATTCCGGCAGTGATGGCAGTCTACGAGGGTAAGCTCGTCGAACAGTTTACCGGGGCGCTTCCCGAGTCACAGGTGCGGGCCTGGCTGAAGCGGTTTGTGCCCGAACAGGGTGATAGTCTGCTTGATGCCGCCCGTGCGCTCGAAACCAGTGATCCCGAAGGGGCGGTGGCCCGCTATCGGCTCCTGCTGGGCGATCAGCCCGATCATGCCGAAGCCATGTTTGGGCTTGGTCGCCTCTTGCTGCTCAAGGGTGAAGCCGAGGGGTTTGAATCATTACGTCAAATACCTGCTTCAAGCCCCCTGTTTGGGCGGGCCCAGGCGGCCTTACCTCTGGCCGAATTGTTGGCCCCCACGGAGGGTAGCCCAGAAAGTGAGCTTGAGCGCCAGTATTGCCAGGCTGCCACCGAGGTACGTAGCGGCAATTATGGCCCGGCGATCGAAGCCCTGCTGACGATTGTGGCCCGCGACCGCAGCTTCCGCAACGACGGTGCACGTCAGGGCTTGTTGGCCTTGTTTGCGGCTTTGGGCGATGAGCACCCACTGGTTCCTGCGGCACGGCGGCGACTGGCGAATACCTTGTTTTAGGAATGGATAAGCCAACCTGGCGCATGAACGATGTGCATCATTATCCTGGGAAAACAGGGGTTGCTTCCCCTGCCAAAAGCGGGTATCCTCAGCAGGTATGTCTGGGGCCATGGCACAGGGTCGTAGGCCCCCCTGGTTGAACAGGAAGGATGTTTGGTATGTTTCCTCGTTATCCGCGCATCGTCACGTGGCTGCTCGGCACTGTACTGCTGGCGGCACTGCTGAGTGCTTGTGGTGGTGGCAGCGCGGGCGGTGGGCCAGCCCCCACGGCGACTCCGGTGCCGATCCCACCCGAAGAGCGCGTCAAAAGCTTCTTCGACACCTTCTCGCAGGCAATCAACGATCCTGAGATCAGCGATCCGGCCCGTCAAACTGAATGGGTTGAGCAATTGGCCGCCTATGCTGCGCCCGCCGAGCGTGATGCCGTCAAGGAAGAACTGACAGCATCACTGGCCGAATTTACGGGTATGGATCTGGGAGCCTTGACGGGCCAACCCGACCTCGATGCACGGATCGAGATCACCTTTAACATCACCGAGACCCGCATGGTCAGCGAAACTGCCGATCAAGCGATTGTTGAAGTCGTTGATGGCATCGTTTCGATGAAGCCGGTTGGCGCTGATGTAGCTCAACTCGGCGAAATGGCCGCCATGATGACCCAGGACCTCCCAATCAGTGATTTCTTCGCCGACACCGGCAACGAAGATCGCCAGATCGAACTGGTGAAGGTAGATGGGGTCTGGTACCTGGTCAATGCCCTAAGCAGTGTTGGCAGTTAGCGGGTATACGGTACGATAATAAGCTAAGCCATCGGGCTGATCAATATCAAGGGCCAGTGACGCCAGGCGCAGGTGTTGGGCACGCAAACCACGCGCTGCCGCAGCAGCCAGATGGCGGCCAGCACTCGCTTCGCCAAACAGAAATGGCAGGGCCGCATCACGGCGGAGGGCCAGGGCATTCGTGCCCTGGCCCGCGTGATCAGTGACTAGGGCCACATCGGTATTGCGCGCCAGGACACCCGTCAGCGCAGCACAATCACCTGGGGTCACGAACGGCACATCAGCCGGTACCGCCAGGATTGCCTCGGCCCCGTGGGCCAATGCCACCGTGCGCCCCTGTTCGAGGGCCGCATTCAGATCAGTGCCCGTTTCGAGCAACGGGATTGCGCCCCAATTCGCCCCGAGCCCCAAGACGGTTGGGTCGGCGCTCACCAGCCAGATGGTGGTGATCGTAGCGGCGGGATGGCGCAGCGCAGTGAGCACCCGCTCAAGCATTTCGAGCACCAGGGCCTGCCGTTCGGCGGGTGGTATCGCCACCGCCAAACGGCTTTTGGCTTGACGCAACACCTTGACCGGCACAAGGGCGTGGGTGATCATACGGTCGCCTGCGCCAGATCAAGCGCAACTACGGCCAGACGGGCTTTTTCGGCGGGGCCACGCATAATGCTATCGGTGACAGCCACACGCAAGCCTAACGCTTCGATTGCAGGAGCCAGGTCGGCATCAAGCTGATCAATCACGATCCCATCAAGCAAGTCGGCATAGACTCGGGCCACCCCGAGCGCCGAAGCTTCATAGCCAACAGCGCGCATCAGCGGTACGGCCGGGCCCTTGATCGCCGCCCCGCCGACAATCGGGCTCACGGCCACCACCGGGGCCGCACTGGCCTGCAGCGCTTCGCGCAGGCCAGGCAGGGCCAGAATCGGCCCAACACTGACCACAGGATTGCTCGGTGCAATCAATATCGCCTCGGCACTGGCAATAGCTTCAAGCACCGCTGGGGTTGGCGCGGCCGGGCCAGCGGCATGCAACCGCACCCCTAGCACCTCGTCCTGGGCTCGGCGCTGCACAAAATATTCCTCGAAGTGGATCTCGCCTGCCGCAGTCTGAATATGGGTAGGGGCGGGATCATCGCTCATAGGCAGGATGCGCACCGCCACCCCGAGTGCGACACGAAACATGTCGGCCACCTCGGTCCGGGTATAGCCTTCGCGCAATAAGGCTGTGCGCCGAATATGCAGGGCCAGATCACGATCCCCAAGTTTGAACCAGGTTGGCCCACCCAGTTTGCCGAGCCACTGCATACAGGCGTCGGTATCACCCACAATGCCCCAACCTTGTTCACGGTCAATCAGATCGGCCAAAGTACAGGTGACAATATCCACGTCCGGGGCAATCGTCAGCCCGTGGAGTTCAAAATCATCGCCGGTATTGACGATTGCAGTCACGTTCGTGGGTGGTACAACCTGTACCACCCCTTCGAGAAACTTTGCGGCCCCAACCCCACCCGCAAGCACCACCACCATGGCTGCTGCTCCTATGCCACCATTTCAGGTCACCAAGGTCTCCGGGTCAATCCCCAATTCACGCAGTTTGGCCGCAAAAAGGGCAGCCTTCAAGGTTTCGGCTTCGGCCCGCTGCGCTTCGAATTCAGCCCGTTCACGCTCGGCCGCCCGCTCACGCTCAAGCTCCAGGTAACTAAGAAAACGCCCGCCATCAGGTCGCTCAAGAACGAGATCGCCTTCATGGCCGATTGATAGTTTGATCCCGAGGCGTGGGCTACGCCAGCCATTCACGTTTTCGATAAACTGGAGACCAGCTTCGCGACGGATCCAACCCGCCAACTCACCATGGTCTGGATCATACAGATAGTACTCTTCCACTCCATACTGGTCGTAGAACCGCTGCTTGCGGGCCATTTCGATCACCGTATTACCCGGCGAGAGGACTTCGAACACAACCTGGGGTGCGATATCGTCTTCTTCCCATTGCAGGTAGGCCCCCCGGTCACCCTTGGGCCGCCCGAAAACGACCAGCGCGTCAGGGGCACGCCGCAGGCGCGGGTTACCTTCAACGGGGTACCAGAGCAGATCACCGGCCACAAAGACATGCGGATCGTCTTTGTAGAGCGCATCGAGACCACCCTGAATCGTCACGATCCAGCGAAACTGTTTGGTATTCTCGGCCATAGGCTGCCCATCACTCGTTGGATAGTGGATGGCAGCGGTAGGCGGCGCACTGAGTTCAATCGCCATAGCTTCCCCCTGAATGCTTTTCCATGCTACCACAAGACGGCGAGTACGACACTTGAACAATTACGCACAAGTACACTACACGCTATCAGGTTTGTCAAGGGAGTAGGCGCAACTGCTAAAGCTTGATCAGCCTCGGCCTCCGGCGGTGGGCATGGTTTGGCGGCTTCGCCGCCAAACCACACCCAAACCTGGGGCGCGCCCAACGACGTTGATCCAGCCCTGGCTTAACTCCAATGCACAATCAGTTCGTCCAGGGGACGGCGCGGGCGGCGCACCGGGTCACGCGCCGGGTAGCCCAACGGGATCAAGGCATGGGGATGCAGGGTCGCTTCAAGCTCAAGGGCCTGGCGCACGGTTGCCTGACAGAAGAGCGGGGCGCACATCCAGCCGCCATCAAAGCCCTGGGCATAGGCGGCAAGCAGCATATTCTGCACCGCGCATCCCAGGCTCTGGATCGCCATGGTCGTTTCGGCGGCCTGGCGCTCGGGGTCAGGATACACATCCAGATCTTCCAGATACAGGCAGGGCACAATCACCACGGGCGCACTGGTAATCCGTTCATGCGACTTCTGGAAGCGCAACAGGATCGTCGCTTCGTCCTGCCCATCAAGTGCCAGTTGCTGCTGCCATTGCGCCCCCATTGCTTCAGCGAGACGCAATTTAGCGTCAGGTGTCGTCACCACCACAAAGCGCCAGGGTTGGCGACCATGGGGCGAGGGTGCCCAGCCAGCTGCTTCGATCACCAACTCGATCTGTTCCCGGCGCAGTGGTTCGGGCCGAAACGCCCGCACACTGCGCCGTCCGCGAATCACCTGCATCACACTTTCAGTATGAGGTGTGGTCATAAGTCGTTGCCTTAACTCCATACACAAAGCCCACACCAGGGTCGGATTGCCCCGGTGTGGGCACAAACATCGTAGGAACCTAGCGTACTACGTCCTAGCCGTGGTGACCGCGCCCTCTTCGTTCTCTTGGTGAGCGCTCACGGTGCAGCATCCCTGTTTCCTTCGGCACCACTGGCCGACGGGCCATAGGATACTCGGGGTGACAATGTGGGCACTCCTAAGAAACAAACGTGATGGTCGCGTCAGGAGTACGCATCGCGCTAGCGGCTATGTACCTCAGACCAGATGGCTATAGTCAGCATGATCAGTGGTCGGTGGCGCAATTTGGCTGGCGAGGGCATCTTCGACCATGACGGCCGCAATCGGGAGCAGCGGTACCAGCGTTAAATTGTAGATCTCGGCTTTGGTGCCCCGCAGCCGCAGCACTTGTTGCCCAAAGGCAATCAGGGCTGGCAGTGCCGCTGGAATGATCCCAATGGTCAGGGCGCGGGCCAACCAGCGCTGGCGGGGCAAACGACCGATAGCCGCCTGGCCTACGGTAGCAACCGTCATCGTATTGAAAAGCAGGCGCACATGCTCGCCCACACTCTCATCACGCAGACTCAGGTACGGAATCTTGGGCCAGAACTGGCGTGAATTGCCGTGCAAGACAACCATTACGACAATGTTCCCGAATACGTAGGCGGCCTTGTCGAGGATCGTACGCATCGTCGCGCCTCCTGTGAGGTAGGGGAAGGGAAACCAGAGGAACGTGCGGGGGACGTTCAGAGAGCAAGCTAAACGTTGGCTTAGTATACCAGATCCCTTCCTGATCTGTGTACGCCCACGCGCTTTTTCATGACGCACTAGGTAAAAATTCCCTGGCAACCTGCCAACATTGCCCATACGGAATAGGCCAAAATCGCGGTATACTAGAAAAAGCCTTTTGTTTTGAAAGTCAATAGCTACTGCGTTGGCCGCCCTTGTGGGCGGTTGTCGAAGCTTGCGCCGCTCGCAACGCTGTGAGTTGGGAGGTTTATGACTACCTACGAGATCGACACGCCTGCCATGGGTCGGCCTGCGCCGCCTGCTCCGGTCAAGCTACCAGCCCGCCACCTCGCCGAACTAGTCGCGCAGACCTGTGACCGTTATGCCAAGCAGCACGCCTTCACCGCCGTTCTGCCCAATGGCATGTATGGCAATCTGAGTTTTGCCCAGGTCGCGCAGTACACCGATCAGGTAGCGGCGTTCTTGCGGGCGGGCCTCGGCCTGAAGGTCGGGGATCGGGTGGCCGTGCAGCTGCCCAACAGCCTGTCATACCCGCTCTGGTCGTTTGGGACGCTCAAAGCCGGTTGTGTGCTGGTCAATATGAACCCGCTCTATACCGTCCCCGAAATGGTGCATCAGTTAAATGATAGCGGGGCGCGTGTCCTGGTGCTCGTTGATCTGTTCGCCGATAAACTGCCCGAGGTTATGGCCCAGACGAAGATCGAGCATGTGATCCTGGTGCGGATTACCGATCTCTTTCCTCGCCTGATTGGCTTTATCGCCCACAATATTATGAAGTACTGGAACCGGGTCATCCCGGTCTGTACCACCCCCGTGACCACCGGCCTCGAAGCGATGACCAAAGGCGCAGCCCTGATCAGCGAGGGCAAGGCCAATGTGCCTTCCTACAGCGCCGAGCTTGGTCCCGATAGTCTGGCCGCCCTCCAGTATACCGGCGGAACCACCGGGGTCAGTAAGGGGGCCATGCTCACCCATGGCAATCTGCTCGCGAATGTGGCCCAGGTTGAGGATCGGGTTGAGGGCAATGTGACCCACGGCAAAGAGACGGCCCTGGCGGTCTTGCCGCTCTACCATATCTTTGCCTTCACTGCCAACCTGCTGTACTTCTTCCATGCCGGGGCGCGCAATATCCTCGTCGCCAGCCCCCGCCCGATCTCGAATTTGCAACGGGCAATCGAGAACTATCCCGTCTCGTGGATCCCGGGTGTCAATACGCTCTTTAATGCCATCCTCAACGAAGAGTGGTTCACCGACTATCCGCCCCCGAACCTCAAGGGCAGCATCGCTGGCGGAACATCGCTCCATGCTGCGGTCGCCGAACGCTGGCAGCAGATCACCGGTTCGCCTGTGATCGAAGGCTATGGCCTGACCGAGAGTTCGCCCGTCGTGACGCTCAATCCCTTTAAGGGTAGTCGCCCCGGAAGCATTGGGCGGCCCGTGCTTGGCACCGAGGTTCGGTTGCTCGATCCCATGGGCGAGGAAGTTGCCGCCGGTGAGCCCGGCGAGCTTGCGGCACGTGGGCCGCAGGTGATGAAGGGCTACTGGCAGCGCCCCGACGAAACCGCCAAGACCTTGCGCGATGGCTGGCTCTTGACGGGGGACGTGGCGGTCTGGGAAGATGATGGCTTCTTGCGGGTCGTTGATCGTAAGAAGGATCTGATCCTGGTTAGTGGCTTCAATGTCTATCCCAACGAAGTCGAAGATTGCATCGCCAAGCTCGATGGGATCAACGAAGTCGCCGTGATTGGCATTCCCGATAGCAAGTCGGGCGAGATAGTCAAGGCCTTTGTTGTGCTCCGCGAAGGGGCCACGGTCACGCCCGACCAGGTGCGCGAGCACTGCCGCCGCAGTTTGACGGGCTATAAGGTGCCTAAACTGATCGAAATCCGCACTGAACTGCCCAAAACCAATGTGGGCAAGGTGCTGCGCCGGGCTCTGCGTGACGAAGAACAGCACAAGACGCCGGCTGAAACCCAGGCTGTGGGAGAAAACAATGGTTAGTCAGACCGAACAACTACTGCTGGCTTTGATGATCGGCGTGATTATGCTCGGCATGGGTTCGTCGCTGACCTGGCGCGATTTCCGGCGGGCCTTTAAGCGGCCCCAAACCATCTTGATCGGCTTCGCCTCGCAATACGCCCTGATGCCCTTGATCGGCTTTCTGCTCGCAGTCGTGCTGCAGCTGCCCCCGGCCCTGGCCGTCGGCCTGATCCTGATCGCCAGCATGCCCGGTGGCTCGACCTCGAATATCTTCACCTACTTCTCGAAGGGCGACCTAGCGCTCAGCGTGACCATGACCACCTTTTCGACCCTGGCCGCGTTTGTGATGACCCCGCTGGCGCTGTTGCTCTATGCTAGTCGTTTTATGACCAACGAGATTAGTGTTGGCATGGGCAACGTGATCAGCGGGCTCTTTGTGATGCTCATCCCAGTCTTGATCGGCATGGCGATCCGCCGCCGCAATGCGAATGTGGGGGCCGTGCTCGAACTGATTGGCGGCATCATGGGTGTGGTGATCATCCTGGTGCTGATCATCAGTTGGGTGCCGCGCAACGCTGCCCTGCTCGCGACTACGCCCTGGCAGGTCTATGTGGCGGCAGCCGGCATCGGGGCGGTTGGCTTCCTGTTTGGCTTCGGGGCCGCCACGGCAGCCAAGCTCGGTTTTCGCCGCTCTGCTACGGTGTCGCTTGAGACCGGCATCCAGAACGGGCCACTCGCGCTCTCCATCGTCCTGCTCAGCTTCACGGGCGATCTCGCCAACGAGATTGTGCTCATCCCGGTGCTCTATTCCCTCTTCATCGTGATCATCTCGTCCGGTGTGACCTTGATCTATCGCCGTCTGAACGACCGGCTCCAGCAGCGCGCCGTCGCTATGCTCTAGCGACCAAAAGGGGGGTGGCACAGCCCATACGGGCTGTGCTACCCCCTTTTTATTTGGGTTTGACAAAACTCAACACCGCCGACGAATGCCAACCGCGTAGGGACAGCCCGCATGGCTGCCGAGGGCAATCACGCGGATCGCCCCTCCGGTTTTATTCCCGCCACAGGGCGGCAAACATAATCGCCCCACTCGCAAAGAAGATCAGCCCCAGCCCTACCGCCAATTGCTGCGGCGTCGCCCCCAGGTCGGCAACCACGCCGGTAAGATAGGCCGAAAGTGCGGTTGTCAGGGTTAGGGCAGCGTATTCGGTGGCAAAGACCCGCCCCAGCAACCGATCCGGCACCCGCGCTTGCAATAAGGCCGTGCTAAAGACCCATTGTACACTGCCGCCAGTATGGGCAAACAGCACCGCCAGCGCCGCCAGCGCCAGCGTGGTGGCCCCACTCAGGGCGAGGTACCCGATGCCGGTGATGAAGAAGGCCACGATCACCGCCCGACGCAAATAGCGTGACCCGTCGCCCCCAAAACGCAGTGCGACGAACGGCCCGATCCCCGTGCCCACGCCCCGCGCGGCATAGAGCAAGCCAATACTGATCGCGGCGTCACGCCCCAACGGGAACAGTTCGCGCCCATAGAGAGTCAGCAACAACAAAACGCCGCCGCCAATGCTCCAGAGCGCCTTGCTAAAGGTCAGCCAGAAGACCTGGTGATGGGCACGCACATAGCCAAAGCCCTCGCGCAGTTCGCCTAAGACCTGCGCAAGTGGATTGACTGCAGGGCGTGCCTGCGCCCCAGGTTGGGTTGTGGGCACCGGCTGATCAGCCTGTTTGGGCATGCGAATGGTCGCAAGCAAGACCGCCGAGAGCACAAAGGTTGCTGAGTCGAGCACAAAGGCCGCCGTTGTGCCCAGTGTTCCGGCCACCAAGCCACCTAGGGCCGCACCAAGCGCCAGCATCGCCGACCAGGTCGCACCACTGATTGCATTAGCCGCAACCAGATCCTCGCGAGCGCACAGGCTCGGCAGGATCGCGGCGCGGGCCGGTTCAAAAAAAGCCGCCATCGAGACTTTGGCGATCACGACGCTATACAGCAGCCAGAGTTGATCGGGGCTATTGACGAAGAGCAAGAGCAGGACGAGCGCGGCACGCGCCAGGTCACTGCCGATCAAGACCAGTTTGCGCGGGAGGCGATCAACCAGCACGCCCGCAAATGGGCCAACCAGCGCCCCCGGCAAAAACTCGGCTAGTAGGAGCAACCCCAGCGCCTGGCGTGAATCGGTCAAGCTCAGCAGCAACGTAAAGAGGGCGATGCTATCAAGCCAATCGCCCAACTGGCTAACCACCTGACCATACCAGAGCCGCCGAAAGTTACGGTTGTGGCGCAGAACAGCAAGATAGCGGGTCACGGCTTAATCACGGCTACGTGACTTCATGACCCGCTCGATATCCCGCTGCGCCTCGCGTTTGGCAATATCCTCGCGCTTATCGTAGCTCTTCTTGCCGCGGGCGACCCCGAGTTCAAGCTTGGCACGGCGACCCTTAAAGTACATTTTCAAGGGCACCAGCGTGATCCCCTTCTGGCGTACCAACCCATCCAGCCGACTGATCTCGCGGCGATGGAGCAACAACTTACGCGGACGGGTCGGCTCGTGATTAAAGAACGTCCCCGACTGCTCGTAAGTCGCAATATGCGCCTCGTACAGAAAGACCTCGTCCTGGTAGATGCGCGCATAACTGCCACGCAGATTGACCCGCCCGGCACGCACCGACTTGATCTCGCTGCCGGTCAAGACAATCCCGGCCTCGACGGTCTCTTCAATTGTATAATCGTGACGCGCCTTGCGATTATCGGCCACGATGCCCGGCGGGGCTTGTTTGCCAGCCATAAGATTACTTCAACAAGAACCCCATGCAGCACAGTGCGCTCCACAAGGTGTAAGGCGGTATCGGGCGATTATAGCACGGGGCTAGAGGCTATCTGATCAGGCTTTGGGTGACCGTTAGGGTTTGGGGACTACGTCTGCCAGGCCCTCCGGGGGCCAGCCGAGCAACTGACCCCGGCAGAGTTGCGCCATCGGCAGCGTGCGCACATCGTAGCCCGCCAGTTCAAGCGGGCAC
>JBLWKA010000178.1:0-10559 GCA_048381555.1 Oscillochloridaceae bacterium umkhey_bin13 | reverse complement strand
CCGAGAAAAAGCCTCAGTAGCGGGGGTTGTGGATGGCGGAACGCGGGCGGGCGCCCGGGGCACCCGGGGGCGGCCCCGTAACCGGGCCACCCCTACCGAGCGCCAGCCCTCGTTAGCCGAGGCAGCCTCAACTATCAAGCTGAATTTGCCAATCCCAACGCGGCAGTTGTTCAACCGGCGGCAAGGTATACCCACCAATCAGGTTGGCCGCCACGAGCGCATCAAGGTTGATTGCGGCCTGCTCACGACTCTGGCCCCGCACGGCTTCGCGCACCTGTTCAAGGGTGGCTTGATCGAGACCGCCATCGCAGCCGGGACTGGTCGAGTCAGGGCGGATCTCGCCACTGACCAGCAGTCGTTCACCGTCCCAGCGCCAGCCAGTTACGGCCGGGGCGCGACAGTCACCTGGAACGAGCCGGCCAGCCTGGCGCAACTGTTCGGTCAGGGCTGCTCCCAACTGGGCATTGATCGGGCGATCAGGCGGGATCGCCAAGCCGCTGTAACGGGCTAGGGCGGTCAGGCTAAAGTTGGGACTGGTCGGGTCAAGCGTTTGCCCAATCGATGGTTGCACCAGCGCCTCGAAGCCCTGCAGTTGTTCAAGTTCGCTGCGCTTCGGCATGACCGTGCCGGCATCAAGTACCATGCTACGTGCTGCGGCCAGTTCGCTCAGCCGACTGCGACCCGTTGCATCTAGCCCTTCGAGGGTTGGGGCCAGCAAGGCTTGCACATCGCTATCTTTGACGATCCGCACCTCTTCTTCGGTGCCTCCCGTTAAGGGGCCGTGCTGCACCAGCACGCTCCCGCCATCCACATTGAAGCCGGCCCCACCTGGTGGCGTGATCCGGCGAACCGTATTGCCATCCACATTCGAGCCACTGCCCGGGGATCGTGCCACCACCGCCAGGGTTGCCTGACCGCGACTAGTAACAATCTGGGCGCCGGTATCGCTGGTGGTGGCCCCTGGCACCAGCGTGTCGGCCCCACTCACAAACGGTACCTGGCGTCCATCGGCCGCAAAAGCCAGAAACTCGCTACCCGCCGGGATCAAGATCGCCTGCGGCGTCGAGTTCAGGATAGTCACGCTGCCCGAGGCCGTGCCCGCCGGGGTGAGCGTGCCCTCGGTGACTTGACCAACGCTCGCAAAGCTTACATCAACCTGGATCGGTTCAGCAATCACGGCGGTGGCCGGATCACTGCCCTGGGGTGCCAGCGGCACTGGTAGATCGGTAATGATCTCGATCGTTTCGGGCCGATTGGGCGGCAGTACTACCACTGTGACCCGACTGCCCCAGAGCAGCAGGCCGCCAATCAGGGCCAGCAAGACGATCAGGGTCGCCGCGAGGGCGAAGATCGGCCAGTTGCGGCGGGCGGGCAGGGGTGCGCGTACCGCCTCGGCGGGCCGTGGGGCCGACCGGGGCGGGGCCGGGGCGGGCTGCGGGCGGGCGACAGGGCGCGGCGCAGGTTGCGGACGCGGCTCGGGGCGTGGGGTTGGCAGGGGTCGGGTTGGGGCCGGCGCAGGCCGCAGGGTGCGCGGCGGGGTCAAGCCTGGCTCACGATCCAGCACGGCCGCCAGCAACTCATCGTCCGAGCGACTCGGTGGGGGGGCCTTGAGTGCGGCATCGAGGCTGGCCTGAGCCGCAGCCAGTTCATCAGCAGGTGGGATGGTGCGTTGCGGTGGCGGAGCCACATCCAGTTCATCGAGGGCCGCCAGGAAGTCCCGTTCGGGATCGGGGCGCGAGGGGGGTAACCGATGCGTCGTTGCCTCGGCGGCTGGTGGGGCTGCCGCTAGTGCTGATTTGGCCGGAGGGGGCGCTGCTGCGGCAGGAGCCGGGCGGATGGGTTGGGCTGGGGCTGACGGGGCCGGACGCGGGGCTGGGACGGCGACCCGCGCATCGCGCAAGCCAACCGTCGGAATCCCACGGCGACGGGCCACTTCGAGCGTGACCGGATCCGCACTGATCAGCAGCAACTCGACCCCGGCTGCGGTTGCCAGCGCACTCAGGCGGGCAGCCTCGTCCGCCTGTTGCAGTGCGATAATCCCATCGGGAACCAGCAGTTGCACCCGTGCTGCCCCCGTCTGGAGGATCCGCTCAATTAAGGTTTCGGCCCGATCAGCGGGCAGCACCAGCACCACAGGTGCAACTGGCTCTTCACGGATCATCGGGGTAGTTCCTGCTTCATCAGCCTTGTTGCGCCGCCACCAGGGCCGGGGCTTCGGTCAGTGCTTCCCGCAGGCGGCTGGCATCCTTGCCCCCAGCCTGGGCCATATCGGGTCGTCCGCCGCCACTCCCGCCTACAAATTCGGCCAGGCTTTTCACCAGTTTGCCGGCATGGTAGCCCTGCTTCACCAGGTCAGGCGTGACCATCACCAGGATCTGGGGCTTTTCGGCGATCACGGCCGCCAGAATTACCACGCCCGAGCCGATCCGATCACGCAAGAAATCGCCCATTTCGCGCAAGCGCGCCGCACTCTCGGCCTCGACTTGGGCCGCCAGCACCGCCACCCCATAATCGCGGCGCACTTGATCAAGCAGGCTCTCGATCAACGAGCGGGCAAACTTGCCACGTAGCGCTTCGACTTCTTGCTGGCGCTGCTTCAGATCAGCCAGCAGTTGCTCGACCCGTTCGGGGATGAGCGCCGGGGCGACCCCGAGTCGTGCCGACAGAGAGCGAATCGTCTGGGCCTGCTGCTCGATCCACTGCTCGGCCCCGCGTCCGGTCACCGCTTCGATCCGCCGAATGCCACTGCCGACGCTGCTTTCGCCCACAATCCGCACAAAGCCAATCTGGCCGGTACTGCCCACGTGGGTACCGCCACACAACTCGCGGCTATCGCGTGAGGCAACCCTATCCTCGGCCTCGGGGCCGCGCCCAATCGTCACCATCCGCACCTGGTCGCCATACTTTTCGCCAAACAGGGCAATCGCGCCCTGATCGAGCGCCGTCTGGTAGGGCATTTCGCTCCAACTGACCGGCCCATCGGCGCGCACCCATGCATTGATGCGGGCTTCGATCTCACGCAGTTGGGCGGCTTCCACCGGCTTATTATGGGTAAAATCGAAACGTAGCCGCTCAGGGGCGACGAGCGAACCGGATTGGGCCGCGTGCTCGCCAATCAGATCCCGCAAGGCCCGGTGCAGCAGATGGGTTGCCGTATGGTTGCGCTGAATATCGGCCCGCCGGGTCGCATCAACCGTGGCGGTGACGGTCTGCCCAAGTTCGATCTGACCACGCACCAACGTGCCATAGTGGACGATCAGGCCCGGGGTCGGGCGCAGCGTATCACTGACCTCAAGCAGCAGATCTGGCCCACTCAGCGTGCCAGTATCACCGACCTGGCCGCCACTCTCGGCATAAAACGGGGTCTGATCAAGCACCACCTGCACCTGATCCCCCGGCCCGGCACTGGCAACCGCGTCACCATTCGCCACCAGGGCCAGCACCGTCGCCGGGCTGATCAGCGTGGTATAGCCGAGGAACTGGCTTGCGGGCAGCCCACGATCAGCCCAGATCTCGGCATCAGCCGCACGGCTAAACTTGGCAGCCGCCCGCGACCGGTCCCGCTGGCCGCTCATCGCCTGATCGTAGCCCGCTTCGTCCACCTGCAAGCCCTGTTCGGCCGCGATCTTCTGGGTTAGATCGAGCGGGAAGCCAAACGTATCTTTAAGCACAAAGGCATCCTGGCCGGGGACGACCGTATCGCCACTGGCCTGAAGTTGGGCAATCGTACTGTTCAGGCGCGCCACACCGCCAGCCAGCGTCCGCAAAAACTGGCGCTCCTCATTATCGGTTGACTCAAGGATAAACACCCGCCGCGCGGCCAATTCTGGGTAGGCCGCCGCCATCTCATCAATCACCGTCGCCACAATCTCGCTTAGGAAGGGCCGCTCGAAGCCGATCGTGCGTCCCTGGTACGCTGCCCGACGCAGGATACGGCGCAACACATACGAGCGCCCGGCATTGCCTGGTAAGACCCCGTCGGCGATCAAAAAGGCCACCGCCCTGCTATGGTCAGCAATCGCCCGATAATTGGCAAAATGGGCCTGATAATGGCCCTCATCACTGCCTAGCGTCGCCATAATCCGGTTGATCAGCGTCACAAAGGCATCGGTTTCGTAGTTGGAACGCACCCCTTGCAGCACCATCGCCATCCGCTCCAGGCCCATCCCGGTGTCTACCGACGGACGGGGTAGGGGCTGCATCGAAGCGCGGTCGTACTGCATAAACACATTGTTCCAGATTTCGACATAATCAGGATCGTCCGAATTGACCCCGTCGGGGCGCATCTTCGACAGATCATCACCGATGTACATCGTAATCTCGGAACACGGCCCACAGGGGCCAGTATCACCCATTACCCAGAAATTATCTTTGCGCCCGAACCGCAAAACCCGGCTCGGATCGGCCCCTTGCCTGACCCAAAGATCGGCTGCCTCATCGTCCGGCCCAACTTCGGCATCACCCTCGAATACCGTAAACCAGAGCCGCTCGACCGGCAGTTCGAACTCCTTGGTCAGCAACTCCCAAGACATGCGAATCGCCTCGGCCTTAAAATAGTCGCCGAACGAAAAATTGCCCAGCATCTCAAAAAACGTATGATGACGCGGCGATGGGCCGACCTCTTCGAGGTCATTATGCTTGCCCGAGACGCGCAAACACTTCTGGGCGGTGGTAGCCCGGGTGTAGGGGCGCTGTTCGAGGCCGAGGAACACGTCTTTAAACTGCACCATGCCCGAGTTCGCAAACAGCAGGGTTGGATCACCAGCCACCACGAGCGGCGAACTCGGCACCCGGGCATGACCATTACGTTCGAAGAAGGCCAGAAAACGCTCACGGATCGCGGCGGAGGGGAGCTTTTGCATAGGGATTCATACCACATAATTACAGCAGGAACGCACAAAAGGCCCCTTATTGTAGCTTATGGCGGCGTGCTGCGTCAACGCCGAGCTAGGTTTACAACTTGACAATTGGCAAGTTAGTGCTATAAAGAAGCGGTCACGCTATATTGTGAAGGATTGCACCAGATTTTATGGTAGGACAAGGAAAGGGAGCAATGAAGACCACGCTACGGATGGCGACGCTCGTGATGATGCTAGGGTTGGCACTGGTCTTGGCGGCCTGTGGTGGCGGTGGGAATACGAGCGGTGGCGGCAGCGCAGCCCCGGCTCCGACTGGCCCGGTGACGATTGATATTGCCGCTGACGGCGAGAACCTGGCCTTCGATAAGACCACCCTCACGGTTGGGGCTGGCCAGCAGGTGACCCTGAACTTCGACAATGTCTCGGTGGCCCAACAGCACAACTGGGTGCTGGTCAACGGTGGCGAGGATGTTTCGTCGGCGGTGGCGACGGCGGGCCTGATGGCGGGCCTGGCCGCCGAATACCTGCCCGCTGATCGCAGCCAGATCATCGCCAATACCGGCGTGCTCAATGGTGGCGCGAAGGAAACTATCACCTTCACCGCTCCTGGTCCTGGTACCTACCTCTACATCTGCACCGTGCCCGGTCACTACCCACTGATGCAGGGTACGCTGATCGTCAATTAGGCTTCATACTTCATGCAAAGACGACGCCCCGTAGGGGCGTCGTCTTTGCATACACTGCTGGCAGCACAAGCGTTAGTTCTCGTGGTAGGCCTGGTTGATTGCATCTAAAAAGTACTGCTCGATCTCGGCCGCAACTTCCAACTCGGCTTGACTCAAGCTCATTCGCCGGACTTCTTCGAAGAACCAGCGAATCATAGCATGCTGATGCTCGTAGGTAACGCCCCGCCGTGGCAAGACCCCGTGGGCCCAGTTGATCTCGCGGTCAACCAGCGAGGGTAGTTCAAACAGCAAGACCGAACGTACTAGTTCGCTCAGGCGTCCCACCGCAACTTCCGAAAGTCGCTCCACCGGTGAGTACTGCTCCTCAAGCCGGAGGGTCTGCTGGAGTTCAGGAAAATTCTGCAACAATCGGTGGGAAACATATTCGCAGAGTGGCTGCTGCTGGGTGCTTAACTGACCCGCGAGGCGGGCAGCTGCGGTGCTATTCATCATATTTCTACCTTGCGTGGGTGATCCGTCTCTTAAAAGTATAGCACCTCGAAACCGGTGAAAACGGGATTGACTCTGCGCGTTTGATGTGCGTCTGAAAGGAAAAAGGTGTGCGTCAAGCTACGGCCCGATCTACGCGAGCGCCCCAGCAAGACCCAGGGCCACAACGCTGGCGGGCTCACTCAACGGGATCGCTTCCCAGGTTGCCATGGTCTGGCGGGCGACCAGGGCCGCTTCGACCGTGATGGGTTCGAGCCGTAATTGGTCGCCAGGTAACAATTGGGCCGCGAGCGGTAGATCGGCGGCGATCACGACCCCGAAGATCGGGTAGCCGCCTGTCGTCTGCGCGTCGGCCATTAATAAAATTGGTGACCCATCAGGCGGTACCTGAATCACCCCGGGGATCACGCCAAGCGAAGCGAGGCTGAGGGGCTGGAGCGTGGGGAGGTGGCAGCCCTCTAGTCGGTAACCCATACGGTTGGAACTCATGGCGACTGTGAGGGGTGGCAAGGCCTGGGGCGCAAAGCATGCCGGGTCGAACAGGGGCGCGTGAGGGCCGGGCACAAACCGCAAGCTTGGGCACGATCCATACGCGGGGCGCTGATCGACGGGCCAGGTGCGCCCGACGACCCGTTGTGGCTCGCACCATGGCGGCGCGGCCACTAGCTGATCGCCCGCCCGCAAAGACCGCCCGGCCAGGCCCCCAAAGCCACTCGCCAGATTGGTACTGCGCGAACCAAGCACGGGTGGGGTGGCAAGCCCGCCACTGACCGCCAGATAGGCCCTGGCCCCCCATGCCTCCTGGCGCATCGCCAGTTGGAGCCGATCCCCGGGCCGGGTGAGCACGGTTGTCCACGGGCGCACGGCTCGTCCATTCAGGGTCGCCCCAAGATCAGCTCCAGTCAAGGCCAGGGCCTGGAACCGCAAGCTCACCAGACTGGCCCCACCAGCGGTCAATTCGAGCACCGCCGCGTCAGGTGGATTGCCCACCAGACGGTTGGCAGCCACAAGCGCAAATTGATCCATGGCCCCACCCCGAGGCACGCCAAAACGCACTGCTGCCTGCCGCCCAGCGTCTTGCACCGTCGTCAAGGCCCCAGGCTGAATAATGTGCAGTGCAATGCTCATAGGTGGCGTCCAGATGCGATCATCAAAAATCTCTGCTTCCTCTGCGGCTCTCGCGTGAACATAGCTGGAAGCAAACCTGCCAGGTCTTCCACAGGGCAATGTACCACCGCATAGGGACAAGACCTGGCAGGGTTCGTTGGCCCATGTTCAGGGTGCGGTGTGCGAACAGCGCATGGATGACTGCGGTAACGAGCGGAAAATCTATGTTCCAGGCTGCTCATTGGTTTATCGGCACAAACCGCACCCCATCCCCTGGTTGCAAGAGCGTCGGCGGTTCACGGGTTGGCTCAAACAGGATCTGTTCAGTTCGCCCTAGGAGGTGCCAGCCACCAGGCAGACGCGCTGGATAGATTCCGGCCATCCCAGCGGCAATTGCGACCGAACCTGGTGGTACCGCCGTGCGTGGCGTGGCGCGGCGCGGCAGGTGCAGTTCTGGCGGCAACGGCCCCAGGTATGGGAAGCCCGGTGCAAAGCCGATCATCAAAACCCGTAGCACAGTCTGCTCTAACCGACGCATGATCTGCGCCGGAGTCATCCCCAAATGCTCAGCGACCTCATCAAGATCTGGCCCAGCCGAACCACCATACTGCACCATAATCGTCACAACCCGGCTTGGTTCGGCCGGGGCCGGGGCTACCGTAGCGAGCAGCGCCTGCACTTCGGTGGCAAGTAACGCACCGTCGAGCCGCAATGGATCAAACGTGACCAGCAACGAATTGACCGCTGGCACCGCACTCAGTAACCCGGGTAACGGCTGAGCCAGCAGCGCCTCGGCTAGGGCCAGCGCATAACGATTGACCAAGGGCGAAACCGGCTCGCCCCTCAGTAGCAAGCCGCCCTCGCCCAGCGGGGCCAGCGTCCAGGTAATTGGTTCAGGCGGAAGGTTTTGCATCGGCAATCGTGCTAGCTTGCAGGCTCAGGTGCTGTCGCCCCCAGGCAATGGTTTCCCGCATGGCCGTGGCAAGGGGCGTCGCTTGCAGGCCAAAGGCCTGTTCGGCTTTGTGCGCATCGATCACAAACGGGGCCGTCCATTGATACATCATTTCGACCGTTTCGGCCATTGATGGATTGAAGAGCCCGAGCAGGCGCATCAGCAACGGCCCGGCGGCCCGCGTTTTAACTGGTTGGCCAAGTTCAGTTTCGAGCACCTGCACAAACTCGCGCTGGCTTACGGGTGGATTGACTGGCGCAAACCAGATCTGGCCCAGGGCTTCGTCGCGGGTACCAAGCGTGGCCAACAGGCGTCCAAAATCGGGGATGTAGGTGAAACTATGCGGCTGATTGACATCTCCTAACAGATTGACCGGCTTGCCTTGCAGGGCGGGCAGAATCGCATAATCGGTCAGGGCACTATCGTAGGGACCAAAGAAATCGCTGGCCCGCCCAATTGCGACCGGGAGCTTGCCCGCCTGATGCGCCGCCAAGACCTCATTCGCCATTGCGGCGCGCACCTTGCCCTTGCGCGTATGCGCATTCCACGGGGCTTCTTCGGTCAAGGTGCCGCTAAACTTCCCGTACATATACAGATTATCCGCCACAATCAGCTTGGCCTGGTTGGCAATCGCTGCCTCTAGGATAGCACGTTGCAAGGACGGGAATTTTGTTACCCACTCATGGTAATGCGGTTGGGCACATTGGTAGATCGCTGTTGCGCCCCGGGTACTCGCAATATTCTTGGCGACGTCATACGCATCACTGGCTACGATTTCGACGCCAGCGGGTGGATCGACTAGCCTGCCCGAACGATTGATCATGCGCACGTTCTTGCCAAACTCACGCAACGTATGGGCAGTGGCACGTCCAAGCGGCCCAGTACCGAAAACAACATGCAGTTCAGTCATTGGTTTGCTCCGTAATCCTTATGTAGGTACGCAGCGTGCTGCGTCCGCGCTGCGTCTGTACTGCGTCCGCGTTGCGCACCATTCACACGGTATTGCAACGCCCTTATTCGTTTATTCGTGATCAGCATTCGTGGACGGCAAGGGATACCGCGTAAGGCATGTTCATAGGCTGCCTACCCTGAGATCACCTAGGCGGCATTGGTGGCACCAGTCCCGGCATCATCGCATCCGGGGCCGTCTTGCCAGCGGCGTGCAATGGCGAGGGGTGCTTCACCTTCGAGAGTTTGCCTTCGTTCAAGAGGCGCTGATGGGCGGCTTCCCAGCTCGGCAGACTGGCCTCGTCCTGAGTCCAACGCACGTAGGCGGCTTCACTACAGATCGATGAGAGTAAGCGCATTGCGATTTGGTGCGCACCCGAGTTGCGATACTGCTTCATGTCTGCTTCGGCATTCCAGATCGTCTTTGTCCAGACCACGTTGTTCTGCTCGAAGCGCGTTTCGACCCCCAAAACTCCTTGCGCTTTTTGGACTTGGCGCACCGTGCGCATGGCGTGCAGCATAAACAGCGGCATATAGATGATCGAACGAACTCGTAAACGGGTAATCGAAACCGTGTACATGCGTCAAAACCTTTCGTATCACAAATACTGCCTCCGCATATGCTCAATCTCACGTCGAAACAGTTCGGCGGGATCGTCCAGTGATGGTGGCATGTGATTGGTCAATTCAATCATCACCAGACCATGCACCCGACTCCAGATTACTAGGGCCATGTACAGAACTTCAAGGTCAACATTGCCGATCATCGTTTGCCAAGCGCTCAGCATCGTCTGCAACTGGGGCGTCATCGGCGCGAACCGCTCGACCCGCAAGACGCCTGCGCTATGGGCCTCCCAAATCACCTGCATTAACGGATGTAAGGATTGGGCTGCCGCAGGCGTCGTGATCTCGGCGGGGGCGTGATAGTTGGGGATCGGCGTGCCAAAGATGAGCAAGTAGCGCTGCGGGTAGGTCACGGCCCAGGTGCGGTAGGCAAACCCTAACGCCGCCAACCGTTCGGCGTGGTCAGTGGGCCGCTGTTCTGGCAAGGCGGCGAGTTGGGCCTCGGCCAAGGATGTGTAGGCCTCGACGATCAGGGCGGTCACAAGCGCATCACGGTTAGGGAAGTAGGTGTAGATCGACGGGGCTGCGATGCCGAGATCACGGGCAATCCCCCGTAGGTTGAAGGCGGCGGCCCCAAGTTCGGCCAACTGGCTCCAGGCGGCCTCCTTGATCGCGCTTGCCAAATTGGGATGTTGGGCCTCGCGGTGTGGTCGTGGTGACATAGTGGTGTTAAATCTAACAGTGTAAGATAACTAGGCTTATCTTACACTGTTAGATTATGCTTGTCAAGAGGCTTGTGCTATGATTGCAGGGCTGATGCAAAATCGCTGGACAATCCTTGTTTTGCGTGGAGTTTTGGGGGGACGCCGCCAAAACGCACCCAAAAAAGGATGTGGGGGCGGGGGCGCCGCCCCCCTCCCCCGCCCGCGGCGGACTTTGCAATCGCCCCGGGCG
>JBLWKA010000177.1:0-10827 GCA_048381555.1 Oscillochloridaceae bacterium umkhey_bin13 | reverse complement strand
TGTTCTGTTTTGGGAAAAAGAACCCCGCGGGGCGCGGGGGGGACCCCCCCGAACCCAGCCCGCCGGGGGGGGCACGCCCGCGCTCCCAGCAGAAGTCTGAACAGGTACTGCGTCAAACTATCAGACACCTTTTGTTCAGTCCAGTTCGCGCTACGCCCCAACAACAAGGAGCATTCCCATGCTGGCACGCCGCACCCTACTCATCCTGGTCGCCGGTCTGCTCCTGAGCCTGATACCGCCGCACACGCCCATCACCGCAACCGGCCTGAGCATCCCGCCCTTACCACGGGGATGCGGTCGCGGCTTTGCCACAATCCCCGATTTTGCCACTGCACTCTGCTGCGTAAGCGGCTACGTCTACTGGAATGGTGCGCCGGTGGAGGGGGCCGAGGTGACGTTGAGTCTGGGCGAGCGGAGCATGACAGTTACCACACGACGCGAATTTGGGGTGAGTCAGCCGGCCTACTTTGCTCGTCTCGACTCGGCAACTGGCCTAAACGCCCAACCGGGCGATACGATCACGGTCACAGCGCGCTTCAATGGTCAGGAGCAAACCCAGACTTTTGTGGCCTACGAGGGTGGGCAACAAGAGGACATCGTGCTGCCGCGGATTGCCTTTGAGAGCAACTGGGTACGTGGTGAGCGCGCAACCCCGAGTTTCAAAGCCTCGGCCTTGGCTTACGATGCCACCAACAACGTCAGCATCCTCTTTGGTGGACTCCAGCTGCAGGGCTTCAGCGAGCAAGCCCATGCCGAGACATGGGCCTGGGACGGGCGTAGCTGGACGCGTCTCGTGCCCTTTGATGTTCCCCCGGCGCGATCAGGCCACAGCATGAGCTATGACACGCTACGCGAGCGGGTCGTCCTGTTTGGTGGTGTGGATCGTGATGGCACGCGCCTAAGCGATACCTGGGAGTGGGACGGCAGCCGTTGGAGTCAACGTGCGAGTACCGGACCGATCTTCAATGGCGGCATGGCCCTGAGCTACGATAGTACCCGTGGGCGCGTCTTGCTGGTCGGGGCCACCAGTTCCAACGCAGCCAACCTCGAAACCTGGGCCTGGAATGGCAGTGCGTGGACGCTCCTTGCGCCCGCGCGCACGCCGCCCGCGCGCAGCGCGTTTGCGCTGGCCTATGATCAAAGCCGTGACCGCCTTGTCCTCTTTAGCGGGCTACGTTCGGGTGTATTGCAGGATGATCTCTGGGAGTATGACGGCACAACCTGGAGCCAGAGTTACCCCTTGGGCGGGCCAACTCCGCGCCGTCTGCACGCGCTGATCTACGATCCAGCCCGGGGCGGCGTGCTGCTAATCGGTGGCGTAACCAGCCCCAGCAATGTTATCCCTAACGAAGACACTTGGCTCTGGGATGGCACCAACTGGAGCGAACTGCGCGTCGATCTGCCGCCACGCGCCAACGCCCTAGTGGCTTACGATCAACAGCGTGGCGTTCCCATCCTGGCGGGCGGCACAAGTACTGCGGGTGGTGTGACCTTCCTGTCCGAGACCTGGGAGCTTGATGCGATTGACTGGAACCGGCGTGCCCCGCACGTGGGGCCAAACTTATCAGACACCTTCCACGCCTACGCGATCGCACCACAACCAGCACGCCAGCGTCTGGTGCTATTCTTAGGATCCACGAACAATGACCGGCTGAGGGAAACCTGGGAATGGGATGGGATGAGTTGGACACCTCGTACACCTGCCACCAACCCGCCTACCAGGGTTGATCATGCGCTGGTCTACGATGAAGCCCGCAATCATGTCGTGCTCTTTGGTGGCAAAGGCTACAATGGCGTGTGGCTGGCTGACACATGGACTTGGGATGGACACACCTGGACACCATTGAACCCATCGTCTGCCCCTGCAGCACGTGGACGACACACGCTGGCCTACGATGCAGCGCAGCAACAGATCGTCTTGTTTGGTGGTTGGTACTCGCATAGTGCGGGAACGACGTACCTCCGCGACACATGGCTCTGGAATGGCACAACCTGGAGCGAAGCTGTGCCATCAAACGCCCCAACCGCAGCAATTGGAAAGCTAGCCTATGATCGTTCGCGTGCGCAAACGGTGTTTTTGGGGAGCGGTTCGATCTGGGAGTGGGATGGGACAAACTGGGCACGACGCACGACGCAGTCGCCTACTGGTTCTACCTTTTCTAACTATGTGCAACTTGGCTATGATAGCGTCCAGCAACGAATCATCGCATTTGGCGGGTCACCCTCAGCGTATATCTATCCACAGGATACTTGGGCGTGGGATGACTCGGCGTGGCAACGCCTAACTCCCGCTACCGTGCCCCCTGGTCGAAAGCATCATGTCATGACCTACGATCCAGTACGCCAACGGTTACTCATGTTTGGCGGCATGACGGAAAGCATGGTCTGGCATGATCTTTGGGAGTGGGATGGTCAAGATTGGCGCAAACGTGCGGACATGGGGCAACCCGTTCCTCATAGTGCGAGTGGCATGGCCTACATGCATGATGGGGTGAGCCTTCTGTTTGGTGGGCGGATTACCGCTGGCGCGTTGAGCCAAGATACGCTGGTCTGGCAGGGTAGCACATGGCTCTACCTTGATCTGCCGAGCAGCCCCCCCGCTCGCGAAAGTCATCAACTGGCTCGCAACGCCGACGGGAGCCAAATCCTGCTCTTTGGCGGGCTAGGGACTGGCAATACCTATCTTGATGATACCTGGCTTTGGGATGGGAGCACATGGCTGCCTCAGGAATTGGCCCAGCGTCCGCCAGCCCGCAGCAGTCATCGGCTGAGTTACGATACGCAACGCAATGTCTGGGTGCTGTTTGGCGGGCGCACCGCTACTAGCTACCTGGGGGATACCTGGGAGTACGACGGGACAACTTGGAGTCTGCGCAGTTTGAGTCCCGCGCCAGCACCACGGGTCGGGGCGAGCCTCAGCTACGATGTTCGCCGCGGCATGACCGTCTTGGTCGGCGGGCAGAACAGCAGCGGTCTGCTGAATGATGTCTGGGAGTATGACGGTACGAGTTGGCGCAACGTCACGCCTGCGATCACCCTTGGCCCACGCGCCTGGCACGCGAGTGTTTATGACCGTGATCGTGGCGTGGTGGTAGTGACGGGCGGACGCGACGATGACGGAGTGCGTAGTGATAGCTGGGAATGGGATGGCACGGAATGGCGCGAGCGGGTCGCAACCCGTGTGCCGAGTCCGCGCTCGCATCATGCGGTGGCCTATGACGAACTGCGTGGTGAACTCATCGCTTTTGGTGGTCAGGATGCTGCAGGCGTCGCGTTGAATGACACCTGGCTCCATCAGACCAGTGGCAGCTATGCGCGGCCCATTCCAATCGCCACGATCAACCGTCTACGGCCCCGCGATGCGCGCCAGGGCAGTGATACGATCACCTTGGCAGGGAGCGGAGCCGACCAGGACGCGACGAATCTGATCACGGCCTACCGCTGGAGCTACCTGGATGATCAGGGGCGTACGGTTGTGTTCAGCGATCAGCGCAGCCTGAACCTGCCCGCCGACGCCTTGCCACGCGGTATGCGCACGATCCTCCTGGAGGTGCGCGACGACGAGGGCGATTGGTCGCAGCCCGTCGAGGAGCCGATCTTTATTCGTGGCCCGAATGCGGAAGGCCCCGCGCAGCCAACCTGGACGCTGTTGATCTACGCGGCGGCTGATAACGACCTTGATCCCTGGATGGGACTCAATCCTGATGTGAACGGCATGCTCCATCGGCTCAAGCAGGCCGGGCCGCAAGATCGCGTCCAGGTTGCCATGCTCTACGATGGTCCTGGCCCGAACGATACCCGCCGTTATACGCTGAGTAGGAACACGGGTTGGCAGGAGGCGTCACAGCCCGAAGCGCGTATGGATGAGCCAGCGACCTTGCGCGACTTTATCATCTGGGGCTTTGAGGCGCTGCCGCGTACTGATCACTACGTTCTTGCCATCGTTGATCACGCGAATGGCGTCGTAGGGATTGCCCAGGATGAGAGCAGCCCTGCCCCACCAGGCACACAAGCCTTCCTGACCCCCGTAGAATTGCGCAACGCCCTCGATCAGGCGACCACGCATATGGGGCGCAAGCTTGACGTGATCCACTACGATGGATGCTCATTCGGGCTGTACGAGACAGCAGCTAGCGCCGATGGATTCGCCCATTACGTGATCGCTTCACCAACCACGGCCTGGGGACTCTTCGCCTATGCGCAGTACCAGGCCCATGCGAGCGTGGCGACCAGCCCCAAAGCCTACGCCCTTGCGGCTGCGCAGACCTACGCCGATCGTATCGAACGCCAGCAACTCGCCTATACGATTGCGGTCTACGATATGGCCCAGTTTGCCCACCTACAAGCCAGTGTGAGTGTCTTTGGCGATCAACTGCTGACCTACCTTACGGCTGATCGCGTGACGCGTGCGCCGATCCTGCACGACATGCGCAACGCGGCGCAGAAGTATGACTCGGGTGGGCTACGCGAAGTCGCCATCGACAATGAAGACGCCTATGTAGACATTGTTGATCTCGCCGAACGGGTACAGCAACTCAGTGATGAGGAAGCGCTCAACCGTGCCGCCACAGCCCTGATCGCTGCCGTGCAAGGCGACCCTGCGCATGGGCAAGCCCCCTTCGTTGCCTACGCCCGTCAGGCGAGTTTCAGCTATCGGGCTTACGACCCCAGCCGTGGTGTCGAGGACAGTTTCATGGTGGATCTGGCACGCGCCCACGGAGTCGGAATCTTTTACCCACCCCGCGCCACGAGCAGTCCCGACAGCGCCTATGTCGCCTACATCCAACATCGGCTCTTCCCGAGTACCCGCGACAACGGCTGGACGCGCTTCCTCACGAGTGGCTTAGCCGCCCAACCGAGCAGCGAACTCACCGAACTCTCGACAACCCGCCTCCTTGCGCCACTCCTCCCGAGTCCGCAGGGCTTTGCACCCCTGGCCGAGCCACAGCGGGTCTGGTTGCCGTTGATCAGACGGAGTTCTTTGTGATTAGCTACGTCAAGCAGGATCCACAGCAGATCTGGGCATTTCTCACGCTGTCACGCGTTGGCTTCGAAGAAGCCTACCCCACCCTTGAAGATTTTTATGCGGTTCACCCCACTACGGAAAAGGAAAGAGTATGCACAGCGATACAACGGTCTGGTTCGCATCCAAACTTGATTGGTGGCTCTGCATCGTGTTAGTCGCGCTCCCGATTA
The DNA here is from genome assembly GCA_048381555.1 of Oscillochloridaceae bacterium umkhey_bin13. GTDB lineage: Bacteria > Chloroflexota > Chloroflexia > Chloroflexales > Chloroflexaceae > Viridilinea. The sequence continues at coordinate 5,631 of JBLWKA010000177.1, read as the reverse complement.
TGCAGATCGGCTTCCTGGGCCTTGCGCTGCGTGATGCTGATGGGATTGCCGTAGTTGCGAACCTGATTGGGCTGGGCTTCATTGGTGCGATCTACGGCCTGTTGGTCATCCCGGTGCGCTATGGGATCACGAGCGATGCGTTACTGGTTCACTTTGGGGTTGTGCGTCAGCGCATCCGCTTCGAGGCGATTCTCGAAGTGTACCCGAGTCGCTCCCCACTGTCGTCACCTGCACTCTCGCTTGATCGTCTCGCGATCCGCACCGGGCGCGGCCCCATGCATTTCACGCTGATTTCGCCCCGTGATCGCGATACATTTATCCAACTTCTGACAAGTCGGGCCGGTTTAATCTGGGACGGTCGCCGCTGGGTGCGCAATCCCGCTACGCCACCGGTTTGAGTGGGTTGGCAACGTATCAGGATATCCTCATGCTCATCACTAGCGTACTGTTGATCTTCATTGGCTTAGAGTCGCTCAATGTGTTGGCCCTCTATTTTGCGCCGGGTTCCCGCTATGCAAATGCGGTGGGGGTATTTGCGGCCTGGGAGAAAGCGAAGCATGATCCCGAGATCCACGCCTTCGTCAAGTATCTGGTTGCCTGGGTCGCGGGCGTCAAAGTGATGGTACTGCTGCTGCTGGCCGTCATTCTGGTGATGGCCAGCAGCAGATGCAGCGCGTGACACTCTTCGCCCTAGCGTTGGCAACCGCCTCGTTTTTCTGGCGCTTATTCCCGTTGATCAGGACGATGGACCAGGCGGGGCAGATCAGCCCCAAGCACTACTCGCGCACGTTAGGGCTGATGATTTTGGGGTTTATCGTCTTTTTTGTGATCGCCGGTCTGGTATGACGGATCATCAAACCACTTCCTTCAGTCTACTAAGCGCCTGTTGCAGATCGGCATGGGTTTCGATTTGATCAAGTGCGACTCCGAGGCCAACCAGAGTCTGGGCAACTTCAGGACGCACGCCAACCAGCATGACATGGGCTCCTAGCATGCGGGCCGCAGTCGCGGTTTGCAACAAAATTCCGGCGACGTGGGTATCTACCACCGGCACACCGGTAATATCAAAGACGATCTGGCGCGCCCGTTGTTGTTCGGCGGCTCGTAACACATTGGCAGTAAACGTACTGGCGCGGGCACTATCAATTGCCCCAATCAAGGGTGCGACCAATACGCCGGGCAATACCGGCAAAATCGGGGCGCTCAATTCACGAATTGCGGCCTGACTTGTCTGGAGCGCATCAAGTGCTTGCCGGGTCTGGGCTTCACGCTGCTGAACCGTTTGCAAGGCTTCGGCGAGGGCGGCAGTGCGCTCCGCTACCGTTTGTTCAAGTCCAGCCCGCAACTGGTTCAACTCCTGCTCGCGACTCATCGCCGCCTGAAGCGCAGCCCGCAGCCTCGGCCCAAAGAGCCAGAGCATAACGGTCGCGACGGCTAACACGATCAAAAAGAGCCCCAGGGCCAGCAGGCTCAGATCGCTGGTCGGGGCCACGAGTACCCGTACCGGGCTCATCAGTGGCATCAAGACCAGCGCCAGGATGGTTATCAAGGCTCCGCCACCTGCTGTAATCAGCATCTGGCGCGGTTCGGCAACCAGCCCCAACAAAATCACAGGCAGCAAGACCACCAGGATGAAGGGAATTGCAGCTGGATAGCCATAGGGCAGGATGACGATGCCAAGTCCGAGCAAGAGCCCACCGGCAGACGTCATTGCGGCGGGCTTAAAGTGTCCATGGCGCAAAATCACGATGCTGAGTCCACTGGTGAGGGCCACTTCCAGGGCCGCTACGGCAAGCAACAAACCCGCTGGGGTCAGCCCAAGGGCAAGCAGGAAGACTACACAGGCGGCCAGTGCCCCCAGTACGAGGCTGAGAAAAACCCATTGCAGGGCAGGGGCTTGCTGATGTTCAATCGGATCACGCACCGGGCCAACCGCTAACCATCGCTCCACACCATCCTCGCTTCCCCTGTTTCACGTGAAACAGATCCTCGTTTGTTTCTAGCATCAACCCAAGTGTTTGTAAACGACGTTTCTTGATCATAACCACAGAAATACAGAGAACACAGAGGTCTTTTGTCGCGCATCTGGACAACCAATGTGTCTCAGATGCGATTCTTAAAAAATCTCTCTGTCCTCTGTGTCTCTGTGGTACATAGCGAAAAACGTAGCTGCCAGCGTACTAATACTACAGTTGGAGTTCGCCAGATGATCCGTTTCCGTGGGCGTAAACGCCTCGGCTATTGCCTGCGAAGGCCACCTTCGTGGCCTGTTTAGCCCACGAAGGTGGGCTTTGCCAGCCGTAGCCGAGGGCTTTTAGCCCGACGGGAAGCGAACCTCCAACTGTAGTAACTAACCACTCGCCACCAAGGCCAACAACAACAGCGCTTGCAAGCCCCGGCCCAAATTGGCGGGCAGAATGAACTCGTCGTGGCGGTGGGCATTGCCACCGTCAGTCAAGCCAATGCAGACCGCCGGAATGCCCTGGCTCAAGGGGATGTTTGCATCGGTACTACTCTGTTGGAAGCTGACATGCGCCCCGACCCAGTGGTAGGCCGAAACCGCCGCATGCACCAGCGGGTGCTCGCGGCTGATCACCCCCGAGGGCCGATTACCCACGGTTGTCACCTTCCATGTGATCTCGCTGCTCTCGTTGGCAGCTGCGGCCACCAGCCGATCAACCTGATTGATCAACTCGTCTAAGGCCGCCGTCCCCACTGAACGCATGTCGAGCAACATACTCGCTGATTCGGCAATCGTATTGACCGAGGTGCCGCCTTCGATCACGCCCAGGTTGAAGGTAGTACGGGGGTTGCGCGGCACCGCTAAATCAGTGATCCGTGCCGCTAAACGTACCAGGGCGTGGATCGCACTCGGCGTCCCGAAATTGCCCCACGAGTGCCCCCCCGGCGAGTGGGCCTCGATCCGGTAGCGCCGCACCCCAATCGCCTGGTGGTGCAAGGTTCCGAAGTCGCACCCCTCCAAGACAATCACCCGCCCGATCTGATCACGCAAGCGATCAACCGCTGCGCGCATGCCCCGCAAATCACCCAGGCCCTCTTCACCTATATTTGCGACAAACCAGATGTCACCCTGATTCGGTAAGTCGTGACGTTGCATCGCCTGGGCCACATGGATCAACCCGGCCAGGCCCGTGCTATTGTCACCCAGGCCCGGCCCATACACCCGCTCGCCCTCGTAACGCAAGCGAAGATCGGTCTCACGCGGGAAAACCGTATCCAGATGGGCCGAGATTAACAGGCCAGGGCGACGTACCAACCCTGGCCGTCGTCCATACACATTGCCAAGTATGTCGCGACTCACATCAACCAGCCCTAAGGCATGCAAGCGATCAAAAACAAAGGCCGAACGTTCCGCTTCATCAAACGTTGGTGCCGGAACTTGCTGAATGGCAATCGCCGTCTCGAGGATCGGACGGTAATCGGCCAGTTCACCTAAGGCCCGTTGCACCGCCGGGTGGCTACGCCAAGTGGTAAGATCCATGAATCAACCCTATAGCTTGCAGTGATGTTCGTTGCGTGTGTCTAGCTTACTCTAATATAGGCCCACTTGGCGTAAGCGATGCTAACGCAAGGTAAACGTTTCGTGCAATAGTGTAAGGCAATAGTCCATCCTACCGCAAGGCAAACTCTTCACTGATGATCTGGCGTTTTGGCACGCCACCAGCGCGGAACTGGCTCCTCAGCGCTTGCATCATAGGCACTGGCCCACAGAGCAGAAGCTGGTGCTCTGCGAGTTCGCCCTTAACCATTGCTGCAATCTGCGTGGCGCTGAGTCGCCCGTCCGTGGTGCTGACATGCAGCTGAATGCGTAGCTGCGGCACTCGCGCTGCAAGGCTGTGAAGCTCTTCCAGATAAACCGCATCGGCATCCTCGCGCACCGCCCAGATCAGCAGGATTGCCTTGGGGCCAACGGCCTTGTCTTCAGCCAAGTGCCGAACCATACTCAGAAATGGGGTGATCCCGATGCCGCCCGCAATCCAGATCGCGGCACCTTGATGCGCCAGGCCCCGTGCCCCAAAATATCCATAGCTGCCGTACATGGTTACCCGATCACCAGGCTCTAACGCAGGTAGTTGTTGGGTGTATGACCCTAACTGCTTCGCCGACAGTCGTACCGTGTGCGCATCCAACAGGGCCGATAGCGAAAAAGGATGGGCCGCGTCTGACAATCCAGCCGCAGCTTTGGTGATCCGCAACCAGACAAATTGCCCCGGCTGAAAGCTGTGGGGCTGCTCAAGCTGCAGGATGAGCTCGGTTACGCCATGCAATGGCACAACTTGTGCGATGCTGCCATGGTGGTGCGGGCCAAAGCGACGGTAAAGAAAGACGCTGTAGATCCAGGCATACCCGCCCCCAAGGGTCATCAGCCAGAGATACCAGTCGCCCTGTGCGACAATCGCATGGGCACCACCCAGGATGTAGGCGCCCCCCATCCAACGGTGCGAGGCTAGCCAGCGTTGGTAAGGGAAGCGCACCCACAGGGTCGCAACCACCAGCAGGGTTAAGAGGATCAGGCCCAGCCCGCCCAGGGTATACGACAGATCTAGGCCCGGGATGACGTAGTTCGCCACCAGTCCCCAATCGGGCAGCGCCTGGATCGTCAGGATCACTAGGTGCAGCAAGATCAGGCTGACTGTCCAGCGTCCAAGCAGGCCATGCACCCGGTAGACCTGATCCAACCCCTCAAATAGGCGCTCGACCCAACGCCAACGGGTTGCCAATACAAAATTGAACCCAAACAAGACCATGCCCCAGAAACCTAACGAGGTGCCAAGCTCATAGAGGGGATCATTTGGATCGCCTGCCAACGCGACGCTTCCCGCGCTGGCCCGCACCGTGACGGCCATAATCATGTTGTACAACGAGATCAGGCCAATAAAGATGCATAGACCATAGATCGCCAGCGTGGCCGGTGGATGGCTGCGCAAGCCATCCAGCAGCAACGTGGGTTTCTTGATTACAGATGTACGCATCAGACTCTTCCTCTTCCTACCAACCTTGCTCAATCCTCATCATCAGTTTCCCTCCCAGCTTCGCCACCCTCGCCGCCAAAGGTTGCGATCAGCCCAGCGATAAACTGTTGCTCTTCGGCTGGGGTAAACCGGGCTTCGGGGTGCAACGGCACATAAAACCAGAGTGGCATCTCGCCCTCGCGTACCGTCTCGGCCGCGTCGTCACCCTCGTTCTTCGCCTTGCGGCCCCACTCCGAGACATTGAACGCCTCGCGGCCCTCGATCACGTCATGAGTGACCAACCACGAGACCGGGGCGATGTTACTGTACCATGGCCAAACTGTCTGGTTGCTGTGACAATCGGCACAGGCCCGCACAAATAAGGCCCGCGTAGCTGGGCTGTCCCAGGCTGGTTCAGCGCTTACCGGCGGATTGGTGTGGTCACGCCCATAGGGCACCAGTTGCATACCCAAAAAAATCACGAGCAATCCGCCCAAGGCCCAGGTGGCCAAGCGGTGCGCAGACCAACGGCGCGTTGAACCAGGTGATGCGGTCATGATCATGCCTTTCATTGGTAGTAAGGGTTGTTGCAACAGTCGATACCGCTGGCGAATGGTGGCGGACACGGTGCGGATCGGTAGGGGCGACCCGGCGTGGT
>JBLWKA010000176.1:0-11063 GCA_048381555.1 Oscillochloridaceae bacterium umkhey_bin13 | reverse complement strand
CGGCTGGATGCCGCCCCTACGGAGGCCCTGCAGCGCCGTGACCGCCGCCATCGGCACTGCCGCCGCTTGCTCGAAGCTCAGGTTCGCGGGCTTTTTTACCAGCACTGCTTCACGGGCGCAGGCATATTCCGCGAACCCACCAAAGGCGGTCGAAATATCGCCAAAGACGGCATCGCCCGGTTTGAAGCGCGTAACCTGGTGGCCTACGGCTTCGACAACCCCGGCAATATCCGCGCCCATAATTTTTTGGTTGGGTCGCACGATCCCAAATCCCAACAGACGCGGGATCGGGCCACTGAGCAAACGACTATCGGCTGCATTGACCGCAACCGCGTACACCTTAACCAACACCTGATCAGCGTGGGGCGTAGGCTTGGCGACTTCGGCTAGTTCGAGATGTTCGGGGCCGCCGTATTGCGTTAAGACGATCGCTTTCATGGTTACTCCTTGCTTAAAACGGGGTGGAAAGGGCCACCATCAGACTGCACACCAGCATGATGGTGGCGACCGGTGCCCAAATAGCACGCTCTAGCGCGCTCTGGGTGATCAGGTTGAGGAACAGACTAAGCGCAGCAAAGGCCACTACAACCCACGTCATCCAGACGGAGGCTTGCGACCAGGCAGGCAGGATCAGACCCGCCCGGGCCAAAACGACTAGGACAAACCCGACGAGCAACGCGGCTTGAAATAGGGCCGCGATCCGTAGCGCAGGCGGGAACGTTCCGGGATAGGCTCCACCCATGGCAACGGCACCCCAGGGTGCTCCGGCAGCCAGCGCCACCTGAAACGCAGCGGCACCTAAGGTCACGACCGTAAAAACGATGGCAGCAAGATCTGTCATAGGTATAAAGTTACCGGCAGGGGCGGCCTGCCGGTAGCAACTTAAGTATTGTTTGGGTATGGCGCGGGGCTTACAGCAGGCCCAAGCTGCGGGCGCGGGCCACCGCTTCGGTGCGATTCTTGGCGTGCAGTTTGGCAAAGATGCGCAGGTTGTGGCCTTTGACTGTGCTCAAGGCGACAAACAGTTGGGCACTGATCGCCTGATTTGATAGGCCCTGGGCCACCAATCGCAAGACTTCCAGTTCGCGCTCGCTCAAGGGTTCAATCAGTTCAGCGGTACGAGGCATGATCGGCGCTAGGCGAGCTTGAGTTTTGGTTGGCTGAGGAAACAGGGCCAGGATGGTTTCTACGTACCCCAACCACGGATGCGAGGCTGTACCAAGGCGTGCGCGCCAATCAGCCAGCAGCGAACGCAGCGCTTCGCCTTCACGCACAAACAGGCGCAGATAGCCTTCCGGCTCAGCGCGTTGCAGGGCTTGTTCGAGCACGACATGCGCTTGGGCGCTTGCACCTGTGGTGTGCAAGGCAACAGCTTGCAGCATCAGAATTTCGAGCTGACTACGCAAGCGTTTTTGTTGCTGGGCAAGTCGCAGGTGGGCTTCCAGCATGTGCAAGACTTCCTCGATCTGGGCTGGGGTGGGCGCGTCGGCCAGCACAATTTTTGCCAGGGTCAGGCGTGCAAACTCGTGCAGGTAGTCGGGCGCATCGTGCAGGGCAAGGCCACTGGTTTTTGCCCAGGCTTGGGCCTGCGCGATACGGTTTTGTTGCAGATAGAGGCGCACCTGCATGACCTCGACCGGACGCAGGTTCGGGATCGGCGTGCGGATGTAGGCCCGTCCGGCCGCTTCCCAGAGTGCTAGGGCGGCCTCGAGATCGCCTTCGGCTTCTTTCAGGTAGGCTTGCGCCCGGCGTTTGTTATAGGCCCAATCAATGTTGGGCGCCTGTTGACCTAATTCAAACGCGATGTGGAGGTGCTGCGTAGCCTGCGCATCCGCACCCATTTCGTGATCGAGCAAGGCTAGCCCTAACTGATGTTGCGCCGTAGACGCCTCGGCACCGTGCGTTGCCGCCAGTTCCAGCGCCGCCTGATAGACCTGGCGTGCGGCGCGTAAGTGACCCTGCCCAACCAGGATCGCGGCTTTGGCGACACTGCTGGCCAGCGCAAAATGCAGGTTGCCTGCCTGCAACGAGGCCTCCACAAACTTGCTCATGTAGGTATAGGCCATTGTTAATTCGCCGCTGGCCCAATTGGACGTACTCAGGATCGAGGCGGCTTGGGCTTGCAAAAACGGCTGGTCGGCGGGGATCACCGCCAGCGCGGTTTCGGCATAGCGGAGCGTATCAGCAAAACGGCCCTGCACCTGGGCGTTGTAGGCCCGGGCAATCGCAATCCGGGCGGGCAGGATGCGGAATTGTTCCATCTCGACAATGAGCAGATCCTCAAGCGGATGCTGCAAACTGGCTTCGGCCGCGTTCAGACAGGCTTCGCTGGCTTCAACGTGACCGGCATCCATGTGCGCCCAGCCCATTTGGGTCAACAGTACCGGACGCCGCTCAAGCCGATGCGGCGGGAGTTGCTTGATCCATCCCAGCCAAACCCCGGTCTGGAAATGTTCATCCATGGCAAGCCAGGCCCGCTCGGCCAACGCGACGGCACGTTCAACCGCTTCGGCCAACAGGGCATGCTGGAACGCCTCGCTCAGGTCGCCGTGCTGCTCAAACCACAGGCTGGCGCGCAGATGCATGGCCGCAATTGTTTCCTGGCGATGCTGATGCGCTAACCGCTGACGCAGCAGATCGCGAAACAGGTGATGATAGCGATACCAGCGCCGTTCGTTATCAAGTGGACTGACAAACAGATTGGCCCGTTCTAGCCCTTCCAGCGTCGCTTGCGCAGAGGGGTTTTCTGCCGCCAAAACGGCATCGCACAATGCGCTACTCAGGCGGTTCAAGATGGCGGTGCGCAATAGAAATTGCTGCACTGCCAAAGGCTGCTTGTTCAGCACTTCTTCGAGCAGGTAATCAAGCACAAACGGGTTCGTCCCGCCAAACGAGCGAATGAAGGCGGCGGGATCGGCTTGGCCTTGCAGCGAAAGCGCCGCCAGTTGCAGCCCTGCAGCCCAGCCCTCGGTGCGCTGTTCGAGCACAGCAACGTCAGCGGCAACCAGGCGTAGCCCCATCACTTGGTTCAGAAACTCGGTGGCTTCGGTGGTACTGAAGCGCAAATCGCTAGCCCGAATTTCGGTCAGTTGGTTGCGAACCCGTAGCCGCGCCAGCGGCAGGGTCGGATCTTCGCGGGTGGTGATCAGCAGGTGCAGCGCTGGCGGCATGCGCTCCACCAGCCGGTTGAGCAGTTCATCCACCGGTTTGGATGCGACCAGGTGGTAGTCATCCAGCACAAGTACGAACGGCTCTTCGTTAAGGTTGAGTTCGTTGAGCAGCGAGTCGAGCAAACTAGCGGGCGCAGGCGGATGCGAAGTTGCGAGGGCAGCCAACAACTCGGTGCCAACCTCCGCGATCACGGTCTGCAAGGCAGCAACCAGATAGGCCAGGAACTGTTCCGGGTTGGCATCGCCCTCATCAAGCGCGAGCCAGGCCACAGGGAGGCCGCTGGCCTCCATCCAGGCCCGGGCCAGCGTGGTTTTGCCAAAGCCCGCTGGGGCAGAGATCAGGGTCAGTTTACGCCCGCCGCGCAGACCGGCGAAGATCAGGTCAAGGCTGGGCTGGCGTAGCACCACATGGCGACGCAGTTGGGGCGGATTGAGTTTGGTGGTGAGGATTGGCGCGGGCATACGACCACTTAGGCTCAAGGAGTTGCTAACAACAAGCTAGCAACTCCTTAAGAGTGGATGGCTTCCCTACCCTGCCGATCCACCGCGCCGGTAGCTCTCGTCAAGCAGTTCGACGATGTAGCGCACCTGCACATCCTCGCCCCGGCGGCGCAACTCGCCCGCTAACTGCAAGGCACAGCCCGGGTTGCCGGTGGCGATCACTTTGGCCCCGGTGGCGAGTGCATTGTTGACTTTGCGCGCCCCGAGTTGCATGGCCATTTCGGGCTGGGTCACGTTGTAGACCCCGGCACTCCCACAACAGAGCGAGCTCTCGTGCATTTCGCGCAATTCCAGCCCTGGGATGGCTCGCAACAGGGTGCGTGGCTGCACCGTGATGCGCTGCGCATGGGCCAGGTGGCATGGCTCCTGGAAGGTAACGCTCACGTCGAGTTTGCCAAGCGCGGCTTTGTTCAGTTCGATGCCCGCCAAGAACTCGTGGACATCTTTGACTTTGGCATCAAAAGCCAGAGCGCGGGCGTGCCATTCAGGATCGTCGTGCAGCAGGTGACCGTATTCTTTGAGGGTGCTGCCGCAGCCAGCCGCATTGACGATGATCGCATCAACGCCAAGCCCTTCGAAGGCTTCGATATTGCGTCGGGCCAGCACCCGTCCACCGTCGAGGTCACCACCATGAGTGTGGAGCGCGCCACAGCAGCCCTGGCCGGGGGGCAGGATTACTTCGCAGCCATTCTTTTGCAAGACCCGAATGGTCGCTTCGTGAACATTGGCAAACGCGGTTCCCATAATGCAGCCCGTGACCATGGCAACACTGTAGCGGCGCTGGCCTTCGGCGGGGTAGATCTGGCCCTGGGGTACAACAAAGCGATCACTGATCGGCGGCAGCATCGATTCGGTCTCTTCCAGACCCATCAGTTTCAGGATGCCACTGCGACGGGCAAACCATTGGGCACCGCTCTTCTGATACAGTTTCATCGAGCCCGAGAAGGCCCGGAACAGGCCCATCTCTTTGAACAGGCCATCAAAGACGGCGGTGCGCAGGGCGGTCTGCCAGAGCGGACGCGGCGGCAGGCTTGCAGCGGGACTGGTCGGCGCAGGCGCGGCCGCAGGTGCGTCAGGCTTGATCGTTCCGGCCTGCTTGGCCTGCTCGATTTGGGCTCGGCTCGCTTCGAGGATTGCGCCGTACTGTACCCCCGACGGACAGACTGCCTCGCAGGCGCGGCAGTTCAAACACTGGCTCATCTGCTCTTGAAAGACTTCGCTATCGAGACCAATCCGGCCCTCGTCCACCGCCTTCATCAGATAGATCCGCCCGCGCGGCGACGACATTTCGAGGCCGGTTTCGCGGTAGGTGGGACACGATGAGAGGCAGAGCCCACAGTGGACACAGGTATTGATGATCGCGGCGCTCGGTCGATCCTTATCGCTAAAGCCCAACAGGGGAAGATCAACCCGCCGATCAGGCGTAGGGGTAGTCTCGCTCGTCATAGCTTCGCGTACTCCTTTATTGTGTGCTTACGTCGTAGGCCAGGTGCCAGTTGGATCGAAGGCCCGTTTGAGTTCGTATTGCAGTTCATGGGTACTGATTTGCCCGTGGATCGGCGCGGTTGCATGGGCCAGGGCCGGGCCGTCAAGCAGTTGGGCGTGGCCCCAACGGGTAAATAGGGTCTGATGCAGCGCTGCAACGCCCCCGGCGTCACCCTCCACATGCAGATAGGCGACCCCATTGAACACCCGCGCCGTGATCATCAGGCGCAAACCAAACTGGAGCGCACTGGCCTCGGCGTGATCGAGGGCGGCGCAAAGATCGGCTGGTTTGGTGCAGAGCCGGATCAGGTTGGTGGAAGGCGCGTTGCCCCCCGGCCCGTGCTGCACCGCCGCCATCCATTGGTCGGTTTCGGCCTGATCAGCCAGCACCACAACCTGCTCGGCACCATGCGTATTTGCCAGGGCTTGCAGATCGTCCACATGGCGAGCGACCGCAGCGGGATGACCTTCGGCGCGGATGAGCAGGCGCTGGTGCGGGGTAGCTGGATCAGCCAGATATTCCACCGCCGTCGGCAACAGGCGGGTGGTCAACAGGCTTTCGATCAGGCCAAAGGCAGCCTGACGAGTTACGAAACTGAGCGCACAGGTCGCACTGGTCTGGGGACGCGGAAAGACCCGCAGACTGACGGTGGCAATCAGGCCGAGACTGCCCCGGCTGCCGACCAGCAGTTTGACCAGATCGTAGCCGGTGGCATTTTTGACGACCTGGGCACCGAGGCGGGCGACGGTGCCATCGGCCTCGATGATCGTCATACCGATGACCCAATCGCGCATACTGCCATAGCCCAGACGGCGCGGCCCATCGGCAGCCGTAGCGACCAGGGCACCCAACGTAGTATGCGCCGTTCCCGCCAGTTCGAGCGGCAGATCCTGACCCTGAGACACCAGGGTGGCCCGCAGCGCATCCAGAGTCGTCCCGGCCTCAACCGTGATCGTCAGATCATCCGGCTCGTAGGCCAACACCTGGGTGAGGCCCGAGGTACTGACCTGAACCTGACCAGCGGCAATCCCGTTCGCAGGAGCCGCAGCCGATCCAGTGGGATGCACCTGCAACCCCAAACGGTGGCAGGCCGCCACCGTTGCGGACAGTTCGCCCAGACTGCTGGGGGTCACAAAGAAGCCGCCAGACGGGTTGGCCTGCACCGTACCACGTTTCACCACCTGCCGAAGGATTGCGAACGGGTCTTGATCTTGCTCAGCCCGGTACGTTGCCTGGAGCCGGGCCTGGCGTTCGGCGGCCACATCGAGCGGCGAGCGCTCGGTGGGGAAGATCTTGGCCGGATTGAACTGATCGCCCGGATTAAAGACCTGATAGACCGTAGCTTGTAGGGCCAGTTCGGCGGGACTGAAGAGCAAAGGCAGGTAGGCTTGCTTTTCAAGGCCCACGCCATGCTCGCCGGTGATCACGCCGCCCTGTTCAATACTCAATTTGAGCACAGCGCTCGCAATGGCATGGGCGCGGCGGGTCTGATCGGCGTCACGCGGATCATACAGCACAAGCGGGTGCAGATTGCCGTCGCCGGCATGAAAAACGTTACAGACCTCCATCTGATATTCGTGGCGCAGGCGCTCGACATGCTCCATCATCAGGGGTAGGCGCGTACGCGGCACGACCGTATCCACCAGCAAATAGGCGGGAGCCAGTCGCCCGATGGCGCCAGCAACCGCCTTGCGGGCGGCCCAGAGCCGGGCCTGATCAGCGGGGTCGCGGGCGGGGCGCAGTTCGAAGGCCCCTTCGGCGCGACAGATCGCCAGAATATCGGCCAGGGTTGCATCAAGGCCATCCACGACCCCATCAACCTCGATGATCAGCAGGGTCGTGCCTTCGGCTTCGGGCAGGCCCAGGCTATAGGCCCCATTGACGGCCCGAATCGCATTATGGTCCATCACTTCGAGCGAGGTGGGGAGCAGGCCGGCCGCGATCACCCGACTGACGGCCGCCGAGGCCGCGATCACACTCGGGAAAAGGGCCTGGACAACGCGCACCGCTTCGGGCAGGGGGGTCAGGCGCACAATCGCCCGCGTGACCGGGCCAAAAGTGCCTTCGCTGCCGACAACGAGGCCAGTCAAATCATAGCCAGCCCACTCACTAATCCCGTCACTCGTCCAGACCAGACTACCATCGGGGCGGGCCAGTTCGACCGCCAGGATGTGGTTACTTGTGACGCCATACTTCAGGCAGTGCGGGCCACCGGCATTGGTGGCAAGGTTGCCGCCAATCGTGCTGGCTTTCTGCGACGAAGGATCGGGCGCGAATTGCAGCCCAAGCGGGGCGAGTTGGGCATTCAGATCGGCATTAACCACCCCGGGGCCAACCACAGCCCGCCGCGAACGGGGTTCGAGCGTCTCGACCCGATCCATGCGAGCGGTACTCAGCACCATGCCACCGCGCACCGGGACCGCCCCGCCTGCGATCCCCGTACCTGCGCCGCGGGCCACCACCGGCAAGCCCGCTGCCAATGCCAGCCGCACCGCCGCCGCAGCCTGGGCAGGATCCGAGGGCAGCACGACCAATGCGGGCGTGCGGGCCACGAGCATACTGGCATCAGCGTCGTAGGTTGCCAAATCATCGGCCCGCACCAGTACCGCGTGGGGGCCAAGCGTGCGCCGCAACTCGTCGCGGAGGGTGTCAATGTGGTGAGCAGGTGTCATTACTGAATACGTATCTTCGTGGCTTGCTGTCGCCCTTTCCCCCCTCCCCCAGCCCCTCCCCCTCAGGGGGGGAGGGGAGCCGCATCGCAGCAGCATACGCTCTTTGGTACTACTCCCCCCTCCCCCCTTGAGGGGAAGGGGGACCGGGGGGGGTTGGGGGAGATGGTCGTCAAAACACTTAGGCTGCTGTCTACACGACAAAACGCCCCGGATTCAACTGATCCTCGGGGTCAAACTCACGCTTAATCCGCAGCATCAGATCATGGTTGGGGTCAGCGACGCCCCAGGCGGGCAGTTCGGCGACCAGGGCGGGCGGGGCGGCCAGCAGCACCAGATACGGCTGAACCGCCAGCAGGGCCGCGTGCCAGGCAGCCAGTTCGGCGGGCGGGCCACTCGCACGCAGGTAGGCCACGCCATTGAGGGCACGAGCAACCACCCGCAACGTGACCTGGTGGCGCTGGGCTAGGACGCGGGCATTATTAAGCGCAGCGGCCAATTCGCCGGGGAGACAACTGAGGCGTAGGGCCAATTCGTCGTCCACCTCGGTGGCGGGATGGGCCAGATCAGCCAGATGCGCCCAGCGCTGCTTCAGCACCGGATCGCCGTCGGCGATGGTACAGACCGCACTTGCCCCGGCCCGTTTCGCCATCACTTCAAGTTCACGGAGATGGCGTTCGACCGCAGCGGGCAGACCTTCGATCCGAATTTCGAGGCCACAGAGCGGATCGTCGGGATACTGATGCTCGTGGTACTCAACCGCCGCCGGGGTCAGATAGCTCTCGGCGATCGCTTCAGCGAGGGCAAAAGCGGCTGCGGGCTGCTCGAAGCCACAACTGAGCGCCCCACTGGCGCGGGGGCGGGGCAGGAGCTTGAAGTTAGCCGACACAATCAAGGCCAGGCTGCCCAGGCTCCCCAGATAGAGCTTCATCATATCGAAGCCCGAGACATTCTTGACAACCATACCACCAGCCTTGCTGATCCGCCCGGTCGCCTCGACGACACGAATCCCGATCAACAAGTCACGGCTACTGCCATAGAGCAAACGGCGCGGCCCGTCCACGCCGGTGGCAAGAATGCCGCCGATAGTGGTTCGTTCGGGCCAGGGCGCATCGAGCGGCAGCATCTGACGATTGGCGGCCAGCGTAGCATCAAGGGTCGCCAGGGTCATGCCGGCCTCAACCGAAATCGTCAAATCATCGGGTTCGTAGATCAGAACCTTATTTAGGCGATTGGTCTGGATCACCACAAACGGGCGCTCAGCGAGGGGGCTACCCCAGGTCTGGCGGGTACCGCCGCCCCAGGGCACAACCGCAACCCGAGCCTCAAAACAGGCCGCTACCGCCTGAGCGGTTTCTTCGACCGAGCCAGGACTGATCGCCAGCACGGGGGTACGGCCAGGCAAACTCGGATTGGTACTCACATGATCAGTGCCGACGATCTGCTCAAGTGTATTGATCAGTTGATCCATAGCTGACTGCTCCTAACCCTTCAGTTCACTCCAGGCGACCCCAGCCCGACGCAGCGCGGCCAACTCGCCACAGCCACGCCCCTTTGGGAAAACCTTGCCGGGATTGAACAGATCAAGCGGATCGAAGCTCTGGTGCAGGCCAGCCATGGCCGCAAGATCATCGGTGGAGAAGAGCAGGGTCATATAATCTTGCTTTTCGACCCCAATGCCATGTTCGCCACTGATCACACCACCCTGCTCGATACTGACGTGCATCACATTGGTGGCAGCTTCGAGCGCACGCTGGTTCTGGCTCGCATCGCGGCGATCAAACAGAATGATCGGGTGCAGATTGCCATCACCGGCGTGAAAGACATTCGCAATCGGCAGCCGGTATTCGGTAGCGATGCGGCCAACCTGTTCCATGGTGTAGGGCAGGCGTGTGCGGGGCACAACTGTATCTACCAGATAATAGGTTGGCGCGAGGCGACCCATTGCGCCGAAGGCATTCTTGCGCGCCGCCCAGACCTGATTTTGCTCGGCGAGGGTGCGGGCCGGACGCACATCAAGCGCGCTATTGCGCCAACAGACGGCGGTAATATCACTCAACAATTCATCAAGACCATCCTCGACGCCATCAACCTCGATCAACAGGGCCGCCCCGGCACTATCAGGCAGGCCGAGTTGATACATATCATTGACGGCCTTGATCGCGAGGCGATCCATAATTTCGAGCGCGGCGGGCAAAAAGCCACCGGCAATGACTTGCGAGACCGTATTAGAAGCGCTGGCAATATCGGGGAAGAGCGCCAAAACGACGCGCACCGCCTCGGGCAGGCGAGTCAACTTCAGCCAGGCAGCGGTGATCAAACCAATCGTGCCTTCGCTGCCGGTCGCAATCCCGGTCAAATCATAACCCGACCAGCTATTATTGCCCTCGCCCGTCCAGATGATCGAGCCATCGGGCAAGACCATCTGAACACCCAGGACATGGCTGGCGGTAATGCCATACTTGAGGCAGTGGGGGCCACCGGCGTTATTGCCGATATTGCCACCGACGGTACAGGCCTTTTGCGACGACGGATCGGGCGCAAACTGATAGCCGTAGGGCTTCAGGTACTGCGACAACTCCCAATTGATTACCCCAGGCTCACAGAGCACGCGCCCATTCCGGGTATCCACCTGCAGGATCTTATCCATCCGGGCGGTACTGATCACCACCCCGCCGCGCATGGGCGTAGCCCCACCAGAAAGCCCGGTACCAGCACCCCGGGGCACAATCGGCAGGCCATAGCGGGCCGCCACCCGCACCACCGCACTGACCTGTTCGGCCGTAGTCGGTACCACCACCACTTGGGGGTCACCGATGTCCATGACACAACCGTCGGCATCGTAGGTCATGAGGGCAGCCGGATCGGCGACAATGCCCTTCGGGCCTACAATGCGCCGAAGATCCTCGATCAGCTGGGCGCGCTGCATCGCACACTCCTCAGGTTAGGGGGGGATTTAGTTGTCAGGGGTTATATACCAGGGGATACTCCTGCTATTGTACCATTCTTGCGACGATGTCGTTACAATGGCTTGAGTTGGGGTTTGGGGTGGCTGTGCCACCCCAAACCGTTTTTGCGTGCTGTGTGGCGGCTTCGCCGCCACACCGCACGCAAACCAGGGGCTTGCCCAATGACTTTGCAACCGAAATATGGGGTTGCTACGAACACACTCTGGTACAATAACCTTGGTGCGATTATTGTCGCGGAGGAACGCCATGACGCATACAACGATGTCAG
>JBLWKA010000175.1:0-11071 GCA_048381555.1 Oscillochloridaceae bacterium umkhey_bin13 | reverse complement strand
CCCGAGCGCCACGCGCCTGTCTCCTGAGGTGGGGAGTGACAAACCCGCCGCGCGCCCAGCCTGCGGCGGGCGCCCCCCCCCCCCCCCCCCCCCCCGGGGGGGGGGGGGGGGGGGGGGCGGCCCCCCCCCCCCCCCCCCCCCCACCACCCCATCACGGTGTGCCCTAACCTGCGTTCAGAGCCGCAACCAGCGCATCAATCGCGGCCTTCTCTTCGGCGCTGACCGCCGTGCCGCCCATGCCCAGGAAGCCGCCTTCTTTGGTGGCCCCGGCAACCTGCTGGGCCACATTGACGATCAGGCCCTTGTAGGCAGCCGCGTCACCAGCCGGTGCCTTGGCCCCAACCAGTTTGACCGCCGCCACAATTGGCGAGATCATGTTGTCACGCACGGCCGCCTCATCGGCCTTCTTGTACGCCTTGAAGAGCTCCTCGACCTCATCTTCGGTCACACCCTCGTGGAAGAGCAGGTCAATCAGGTCTACCGGGCCACCCTCGGCCACGGCGGCCTCGATCGCCAACTGCATGGCCTCGACCTCCTGGCGGCGACCACCGCTCCCCGAAGGATCGGCCAGAATAATCAGGGCCGCCGCATAGATCGGCCCCTTCTGCAGGCTGGCCCACTCGTCGTCGCTAAAGGTTGCCCGCAACTTATCCTGGGCATCAAGGGGCTTAAAGACCTCCTTGAGCACCTTGCTGGTGGCGGCATCGCGGCGGGCCAGGCTGCGCAGATCACCCTGGAGCATCTTGCCCAGACCGGCCGCATCAAGGCTCTGCTGGCTGGCGATATTCTTGGTAACCCCAAGCACCACCGGCGCAACCAGACCCAGAAAGGGGGCCACATCAATGCCACTGGCACGCTTGAGCCCATTGATCACCAGGTCGTAGTTCCCGCCAAACATCTCTTGCGCCGTGGTGTTCGCGGGGCTCTTGCCCGCAACGGTCATATCCAGCACACTCGCCAGATTAGCCAGAATGGCCGGATCGCCCTGCTTGTCTACCAGGACCGCCACCCGCTCGGCCCCTTCGGGGGTCGAAGTCGCCCGGGCCAAGCCCCCAATGATCAGCGCACTGGCGAGCGCCAACCCCTGACGCGTCAACTCGTCGCTCAACCCAAACTGCTTGCTCAGCTTCTCGATCGTACCAGGCGTAATCAGACTCGTGATCGTAGCAAGAACCGAAGGTGCGCTCATACGTGATGTATTCCTTCTGCTATTGACAAAGCTAACGCCTCTGCGTCAACACACCATAAATGACAGGGTTCCCGATTGCCCTGCCAGCGGTCACAAGATAAACCTACAGCTTACCCCATATTGTACAAAATCGTTACGCGGCCTGCGACACACAAAATGTAGTAGTATACATGGGGCGATTCCGGCCAAGCCAAAAGCTAAACCCTACTATACCCGTATGTCGATTCCCCGTCTGGCCCACAAACATACCTCACCGGCCCATTTCGAGCCAGCCGATCACCTGGCCTATTTCCAGGAACTCGGCCTCGCCCCACGGGATCTTGCCCCCAGTGGGGCCATCTTCTGTTACCAGCGAGCACTCTTACGCCATGTGATCGAGGTCGAGCAACCACTGGCGGTACCCTGTGTTACGGGACGCCTCTATCCCTTGCCCTCAACCGATGGCAACGTGGTACTGGCCGCCGAATTTGGGATCGGGGCACCGGCAGCGGCCATGCTGATGGAACTGCTGATCGCCCTAGGGGTGCGGCGTTTTGTCACGATCGGCACAGCCGGGGCGCTTGCCCCCAATTTGGCGGTTGGCGATCTGACGGTCTGCAGCGAAGCGGTACGCGACGAAGGGGTGTCGCACCACTATCTGGCAACCGCAGACACGCCCGCCCGCCCTGATCCGCTGCTCACGGAACAGTTCGCCGCCAACCTGGCAGCCCTTGGTGTTGCTACAGCGCAGGGGCCAAGCTGGACGACCGACGCCGCCTTCCGTGAAACCCAGGCCGAAATCACCCACTACCAGGCTCATGGCGTGCTGACGGTCGAAATGGAGGCAGCAGCGCTGTTTGCGGTCGCAGCCTTGCGCGGGGTGCAGATTGCGGCGGGCTTTGTGGTGAGTGATGTGCTGGCGGCCCCGGTCTGGAATCCGCAGTTTCGTTCGCCCACGATCAGCACCGGGTTGGCAAACCTGTTCGCCGCCGCCCGGGCAACGCTCACCGCCTAACCGACTACCAGAAACGCCACCAGGGCCGACGCTCGCCCTGAGCATGGGTGCTCGACCCACCACCCTGCGGCATATCGACCGCTAGTTCCTGATAACGCCGCTGGGCAAACTCTTGTTGGGCTTCAAGATCGGCAATCGCCGCAACTGAAGCGCCAGCAGCACGCGCCGCGTGGATTTCCGAGGCTAGCTGGTCGCAGTGATGAGCCTGGGCAGTTAGGATACGCGCTGCAGTGGAATTATAATTAGCCATGAGATACTCCTTGACGCAGAATCTTACACCATGAGTATAGCATAGATTGGCGCAATTTTATCACCCACAGGCAAGGGATTATATGCTATGCTGATGATTCAGGCTAACATCACGCATGGTAAGCTTTGTCCTTGACACCTCCGAGGCTGCATGCACAAAGGAACGGAATGACCCATTTTTTAGTCTGGTATGATCCCGATGTGCGTCGCAGTCTGGCCGAAAAGGTCGAAGATGCCCGTGATGCCTATGCACGACGGTTCAGCGTCACCCCTAATCTGGTCTTGCTCAGTGAGGGATTGGCGTTAGTCTTGCAGGATGCCGAAGTACGCAGCACTCGTACCGTGCGCCCCGACCATGTCTGGGTTGGTCGCAGCGATGATAGTACCGTCCTTGCCGAAGCGAAAGGCCTAAACCATGAGTGAGCGCCAACGCACCGTGCGCAAAGGGCGGATCTACTATTTGAAGATCGCCGACGTTGAATATCGGGCCTTTATTTGGGAAACCGGAACCAGTTTCTGCGGGCGGATCGAGGATCACCCGAAGCTTGGAACCTGTCAGGGCAAGACCGTGACTGCCGTGCGCAACCAGTTGAGCACCGCGTTAACGGCTGCATTGAAGGCCCCTGATCCCGCCAGTTAAGGCTGCATACTACATTTTGCGTGTTGTTGCGCCACATCGCATAGCGTAGAGTCCAGACCAGGGTTGGCCCAACGGGGGCTGCGTTCTGTCATGGAGTCTGTTATGCGCCTTGTGTTACGCCTTGCTGTGTTGCTGATGGTGCTCGTTCCGATGGTGGCGCTGGTGCAGCAACGCGAAGTCGCCGCCCAGAGCGGTAGCCGCTGCTTCCCCGAGACGGGGTTCTGTATCAGTGGTCGCATCCGTGAGTTCTGGGAGCAGAACGGCGGCCTACCGGTCTTTGGCTTTCCGATTGCGCCCCAGGGGCCGTTTGTCACCGAAAATGGGCGGGTCGTGCAGGCCCAATGGTTCGAGCGCCAGCGCCTCGAACTGCATCCCGAGAATGCCCGCCCCTACGATGTCCTGCTCGGTCGGCTGGGGGTTGACCGCCTGAACCAGCAGGGCCGCGACTGGTTCACCTTCCCCAAGGCCGATCCCTCGAGTGGCAATCAGCCCGGCTGTGTGTTTGTGGCCCAGACCCAGCATAGCGTCTGCGAGCCGTTCCGTACCTACTACCTGAGCTACGGACTTGAATTTGATGGCCGCCCCGGCTTTAGCATCGAAGAAAGTCTGGCCCTATTTGGGTTGCCGGTTTCCCAAGCTACGCCCGAGATCGGCCCCGATGGGCGCGAGCGCTTGACCCAGTGGTTCGAGCGTGCCCGGCTCGAATTCCATCCCACCAATCCGCCCCAGTTTCAGGTGCTTGGGGGCCTTCTGGGGCGCGAGGTGTTTGATGGGCTGAATGCGCCGCCCCCGGCACCGCCCGCCCCTACCCCGGTGCCTAGCCCAACTCCGATCCCTGGCCCCGGCCCGGGGGGCTGTACCCTCGAAATGACCTTCGAGCGCGAGGTTGCTGTGCCGAATGGCACGGTCCTTGATCCCTTCGCCCGTTTTGATCGGATCTGGCGCGTGCGCAACGATGGTACCTGCACCTGGACCAACTTCGACATTGTCTTCTCACGGGGTGACCAGATGAGTGGCCCGGCCGCCTCGCGCATTCCGGCCGCCCAGCCCGGCCAGAGCGTAGACATCACTGTCCCTATGATTGCGCCGGGGCGACCCGGTGATTACCGGGGCTTCTGGGTGCTGCGCGCCAGCAATGGGGCCACCTTCGGCGGACTGATTGCGGCGATCACGGTGCGCCCGCTGCCGACCCCGGTTCCGCCCGCTGGCAACGAACAACTGGCCTACACCAGTTGGCAACTCGCTACCCTCAACGTGAACCAGTTGCCCGTCCCCGATGCCCGCCCGACCCTCAACTTCCTGGGCAACGCAGTGCAGGGCAGCACCGGCTGTAATACCTTCAACGGGTCGTTCCAGTTGAGCGGTCAGGGCATTGTGATGGGGCCCTTCGCTAGTACCCGGATCTTCTGTGGCGAAGGGCTGAGCCAGCAAGAGTTTAGCTACCTGCAAGCGCTTGAGCAGGCCCGTACCTGGCAGCGCGATGGCGTGAATCTGGTGCTCTTCGACATCACTGGGCGCGAAGTGGCCCGCTTTACGCCTGCACCGTAGCATACGATCCCCCAGCGCCAGCGGCTGAGGTGGATCAGCCCTAAAACACCCCCGGATCGGTCTTGCGACTGAGCCGGGGGTGTTTTACACTGTGTTAACATTCAACAAATTTTGAATGCTGATGGCGGTCGTAGCTCGCTTCACGCCTGCCGTGGTCACCCTCGAAGATCAAGCCAGCCCGGACGCAGGGGCCAGCCAACCCCTCGGTGAGCCAGGCATGGCCGAGTCTTAACGCCGCACCTGGCGCAAGGCCCGTACCAGGCGCGCCCATGGTTTGCGGGCCGCCGCTGCCGTCGCCGAGCTGGTGGGGTGCGGGCTGTAGACAGCCACCTGATAGGCTTCGGTCAGGGCACGCACATCCTCTGCCTGCTCGGGGATCTGTTGCGCCAACTGGTTTCCGTACTCGGCTGGCGTTGCCGTCGGTGCCCGTCCAATCCCGGCCTGGGCGGCGTAATCGAGGAGCACAAGATACAAATAACGCACCCGTTCAGCCGGGGCCATCCGCCCCCAGCGCGGGCGCGGCGGCGCGGCGGCTGGCTCGGCCGGCCAGCGTCGTTCCATCTGGTCAGCCAGGGCGGCCCCAACCATGTGCGCGTAGCGAGTGGCCCCGCCCCAGACCCGTTGCCACCAGGCTAGCAGCGGCACCAGGGTCAGGCTACGCAGCCGTTGGGCCGCCGTTACCGCCCATTGCTGACGGCGCAATACCGTCCAGAGCGCATAGAGCGCCAGCAGCGCAATGCAAAACCAGAAGATCAGACCGGGCAAGATCGGCGGATCGCTCGGCGGCGGCGGCGGCGGCGGCACCGGGGTTGGCAACTGGAGCGGCGTGGCACTCGGCGTCACCGCCATGCCACTCCAACTCGCCAGCCAACCAATCAACAGGGCCGGAATGGCAATCAGAATCCCGAGCAAGCCCAGGGTCAGCACGCCCATCGCCAGCGCCAGCATGCTCAGCAGGTTGATTACACTCACCGCCCCGCTACGGGCCAATTCGACCAGCCCACTACCCGAACTGAGCGGCAAGATCGCCCCAAGTGCTACCAGGAGCAGGACTAAGCCCCCACTCAACCAGGCCCAGCGCCCGAGCACCGCCCCCTCGACCGTGGCCTCGTCACGCCGCCAGGTGATGCGCAGGAGGCCCAGGCGCGCCCGGCTATGAAGCAGAACCGCACAGCCGAGGTAGGCCACCCCCGCCAGCGCCATCGCGGGCGGCAAACCCGTTGGCGGCCCACCAAACGGCCCCAGATCGGCCAATTGACCACTCAGCAACAATAGGGCCAGCACCCCGCCCCAGGTCAGGCTCAGGCTCAGACTGCCAGCCGTCGCCCGTTCATCGGCCTCGGCTGCGGCACGGGCGACCGCTTCATCCAGCGCATAGGCAGCGCGACCCACATGGGTCGGCGGTTCAAGCGCGGCCAGGGCCTTCAGGCCAAGGCGCACCAGCACTGCAGCTACGAATCCGGCCAACAGATAGAGCAGCAGCACCCCGTCCAGCGCATCCAGCGGCGCTTGAACCCAACGGGCGAGCAGCGTGGGCAGATCAACCTGACCTTGGCCCAGCGTCGCCGCTACCCGCATCACCACCAGCAGCGCGAACAGTTCTGCGCCCAGGTACGAAAGCGCCCCAACCTGTACATGACGGCCTTGTAGCATCCGATAGCGCACCAGCGCGGCTTCGGTCGCCACAATCAGACAGGCCAGCACCAGCGTGGCAGGCTGCCAAGCGGGCACAAAACGCACCACCAGCCCCGCCACCAGCGTGACCAGAGCCGTGGTGACTCCGATCAACAACAACGTGCCAGTCAGATCAAAACGGGCCTGCGATGAAACGTTCTGCATACGGCCTATGTTATACTGCATTGCACCGCTTGTGCAAGCCTACGTCTGTTTTGTGTCATCTACGGATGACCTGATAAAGGAGGATCGTGTGACCACGCTCGGCAAGGATGTGAAGATTACCTGGCTTGGCCACAGTACGTTTCATCTGACCACCCCTGAAGGCAAAGGCATCCTGATTGACCCTTGGGTCGGTGGCAATCCCGTCTGCCCCGAACCAATGAAGGCCCTGGTGCGCGATAAACTGGCCGCCATCTTCGTCAGTCACGGCCATTTTGACCATATCGGGGATCTAGTCGAGATCGCCCAAGATACTGGGGCACCCGTCTTTTGTCAGTACGACCTGATTCCCTACTTCGAGAACCAGAACATTTCGGGCGAACAGTTGGTGGGCTTCAACAAGGGTGGTACCGTCACCGTTGCTGGGGTCAAGGCTACCATGACCAATTCCCATCACTCGAGCACCGTCTTCGAGAATGGCGAACTGATTGGGCTCGGCACGGCAGGCGGCTTCGTCTTCCGGTTCAGCAATGGCTTTACGATCTATTATACCGGCGATACCAGCGTCATGATGGATATGCAGATCATCGGTGATCTCTACCGCCCTGATCTGACCATCCTACCGATTGGCGATCACTTCACGATGGATCCGCGCCAAGCCGGTTATGCCCTGAAGTTGATTGGCTCGCCGTATGCGATTCCCTGCCACTATGGCACCTTCCCGATCCTGACCGGCACCCCCGAGGCACTGGTGACGGCATGTGCTGAATTTGGGGCCAAGACCGAGGTGATCGCGCTTAAGCCAGGTGAGGCGGTCAGTTAAACCAACCGTTATGAAGATCATTCTCCCAACCCAGATCCGCGCCCTGCTCGAACCCCAACTGCCCCACGAGGTTGATGTCGTCTGGGTTGCGCCCGACAGTTCGTTCGACCGCGATCCCGAGGGGGCCGTCGCCTATTTTCGTTGGTGGGGCGAACAAAACGTCTACCAGCACGTCCTGACCCACGTGCCAAGCCTGCGCTGGGTGCACACCCCCAGCGCAGGCGTCGAGCATCTGCTGATTCCGTTGGTCTATGAGCGTGACCTGACCCTCACCAATAGCGCCGGGGTGCATGCCATCCCGATTGCCGAATTTGTGATGGCCGTGCTGCTCAGCCGGGCCAAGGCGCTCCACGAATACAATACCGCCCAAGTTGAGCATCAGTGGGCCAAAGACATTGACCTGCAAGAGCTGTATGGGGCGACGATGCTCATTCTGGGGATTGGTGGGATCGGTACCGCGATTGCCGAACGGGCCGCCGCCTTTGGGATGCGGGTCTGGGGGAGTCGGCGGCGGAGTAGCGCCGCCCCAACGCCCTATGCCGAACGGATTGTGACGGGCGACGCCTGGCGCGCCTTGTTGCCCGAAGCCGATTATGTGGTGGTGGCGGCACCCTTAACCCCCGAAACCCGGCATATGGTGGATGCGGCCGCCCTGGCTGCCATGAAACCGTCAGCCTACCTGATCAACATTGCCCGCGGTGGCCTGGTTGACGAAACCGCCCTGCTTGCCGCCCTGCAGGCTGGTCAGATCAGCGGAGCCGCGCTCGACACCTTCGAGCAAGAACCGCTGCCCGCCACGAGTCCGTTCTGGGAACTGCCCAATGTGGTCGTCACCCCCCACGCCACCGCCAACTCACCCCGGATGCACGAGCGCCAGGTCGCGCTGTTTCTCGAAAATCTGCGCCGCGCTCTCCGCAACGAACCACTGGTGAATGTAGTGGATAAAACCCTCGGGTATTAGGAACCTGTGCGGTGACTCGTTGCTCATTGAGATTACCCGCCCGACTGATTAATCTGGCCCTGTGTCCCCAATCATGCAAACTGGAAGCAGAAGGAGTGATCGTATGCGGCGTCTGCTGATCGTAGCGCTGTTGCTCCTGGGCGGCCTTGCGTTCTTGCCAGTTAGTGCCAGCCACGCCCAAAGTGATGCGCGTTGTTTCCCCGAAACGGGTTTCTGTATTTCGGGGCCGATTCGCCAATACTGGGAACGCAATGGGGGCCTGGCCGTCTTTGGCTTTCCGATCTCGCCCCTGCAGACCGAAACGGTCGAGAACTGGACAGGCCCAGTGCAGTGGTTCGAGCGTGACCGGCTGGAAGATCACAGCCGCGATCGCCAGGGTGTCCTCGCCGGACGGCTGGGGGTCGAGTATCTTGCATTGCAGGGTCGCCCCTGGCAGTTTCGCCCCCTGGGTCAATCCGTGCCGGGGTGCCGCAGTTTCCCCGAAACCGGCTACTATCTCTGTGGCGGCTTTCTGACCTATTGGGAGCGCAACGGTGGCCTGGAACGGTTTGGCTTCCCGGTCACTGATCAGATGGTCGAACGCATCGAAGGTCGCGAACTGACGGTGCAGTATTTCGAGCGCCGCCGTATGGAGTTCCATCCTCAGAATCGCCCACCCTTCGATATTCTATTGGGGCTACTTGGCCGCGAGGTGCGCCAGGGGGCCGGGCCAGGGCTCCAGCCGACCCCGACACCCCAGCCGATCAGTCAGCAGATCCTGATTGATGAGCCTCGTGACAATGTAGTCGTCAGCAGTCCCGTGCGGATCAGTGGTCGCACCACCCGCATGCCCGGCAATGGGCAGTTGCGGGTACGGATCTTCGAACCGAATGGCACCGTCCTGGCAATCACCGATTTCCAGGTGGGCGCAGTCCAGGGTGGCGGCGGTAGCTTTAGTGTCCAGGTGCCCTTCACCGCGCCAATCGGCGAGCGGATGCTCATCGAACTGAGCGAACTGGATCGTGCCACGGGTGCGGTGATTGCACGCAGCGAACGGGCCGTACGCTACGCACCCACTGCCGCCCAGCAGATCTTTATTGATACCCCGCGCCAGGGCCAAGCAATCGGCACCCGGCTAACGGTTGCGGGCCGGACCCTGATCTTCCCCTCCGAAGGCGACCTGACCCTGAATGTGATTGACAGCAATGGGCGCGTAGTCTCGTCCTTCCTGTTTGGAGTAGCTGGCGATCCCAGTCGCGGCGGCACCTTCTTCGTCGAATACGAGATCCCGAACCTGGGGGGACGCCTGGTGACGGTCGAGGTGCTTGATGTGAATGCCCGTGGTCAGGTGCTGGCCCGTTCGGCAGTGGGAGTGTTTGCCGGTACGCCTGGTGCGTATCCTGTGCCTTGAAAGGAACCCATGTGATGCTTGACCAGTTACGCCAGCAGGATCCGGCCATTGCCGAAGCCATCGAACGGGAGGCCGTCCGTCAGCGCGATGGCCTTGAACTGATCGCCAGCGAGAACTATACCAGCCTTGCCGTGATGGAGGCGCAGGGCTCGGTGTTGACTAATAAGTATGCCGAGGGCTTGCCGGGACGGCGCTACTATGGCGGCTGCGAGTTTGTAGACGTGGTCGAGCGCTTGGCGATCGAGCGCGCCCGCGAACTGTTTGGAGCCGAGGCGGTGAATGTGCAGCCCCACAGTGGGGCCCAGGCCAATATTGCGGTCTTTAATGCCCTGTTACAGCCCGGCGATCCGATCCTGGGCATGCGACTGGATCATGGCGGCCACCTGACCCACGGCAGTCCGGTCAACTTTTCGGGCCGCTGGTACCAGGTAGATTTCTATGGGGTTGATCTGGCAACTGGCCAGATTGATTATGACGACCTGGCCGCCAAGGCCCGGGCCGTGCGCCCCAAGCTGATCACGTCGGGGGCGAGTGCCTACCCGCGCCTGATTGACTTTGCCCGTATGCGTGCAATTGCCGATGAGGTCGGGGCCTTGCTGATGGCTGACATTGCCCATATTGCGGGCCTGGTCGCCGGTGGCGTGCACCCCTCACCGGTTGGTCACGCCCAGATTGTCACCACAACGACCCATAAGACCCTGCGCGGGCCACGCGGTGGCATGATCATGATGGACGAACCCTATGCCAAGGCGATCAATTCGAGTGTCTTCCCTGGTACGCAGGGCGGCCCCCTGATGCATGTGATCGCGGCCAAGGCGGTTGCGTTTGGCGAAGCGTTGCGGCCCGAGTTCAAGGCTTATGCCCACCAGATCACGGCCAATGCCAAAGCGCTCGCAACCGCGCTCAGTGGGCATGGCATTACGCTGATCAGCGGAGGCACCGATAATCACCTGATGCTGGCCGACCTTTCGGCCCTTGGCATCACCGGGGCGCAGGCCCAGAAGGCGCTCGATAAGGCCCACATCACGGTCAATAAGAATGCCATCCCCGACGATCCGCAGCCGCCGGTGCGGACCAGCGGCATCCGCATCGGGACGCCTGCGGTCACCACGCGGGGCATGCGCGAGCCCGAAATGGTGCAGATTGCCGCCTGGATCGCCAAGATCCTGCATAACGTGAACGATGATGACCTACAGCAGCACATCGCCAATGAGGTGCAACAGCTCTGTGCGGGCTTCCCGGTGCCGTCCGACGCAGTGCGGGTGTAAGATTTTTTGGGTAGGGGCACCGTGGTCGTAGGGACAGCCCATGGCGTAGATGGACTGCTTCACATGGTTAGCACGGTGCGCCCCTTCCGGCCCCCCTCCCCCAACCCCTCCCCCTCAGCGGGGGGAGGGGAGCCGCACCGCAGCACAATGAACGATTTGGCGATCTCCCCCCT
>JBLWKA010000174.1:0-11339 GCA_048381555.1 Oscillochloridaceae bacterium umkhey_bin13 | reverse complement strand
TCAAACCCCGCAGGTGTTGTGGAGGCGCGTTGTTGGGTTTGGGGGGTGGGGGGGGGCACGCCCCCCCCCCATGTTTTTTGTGGTGGGGTGGGGGGGCGGCCCCCCAAACCCCCACCAAAACCTGGTGCAAGCCGCTGGCTGCGATGCGCCATGATCCACCTGCGCCGGGCTAAACAGACCATGCAGGTAGGGCGATTGCATCTTCCGTCGGCACCAGCACGTCCGTCGGGCTCATGGTTTTTAAGAATTTATTTGGGTAGACCCACTGCCGTGGGGCTGAAGCCCTCGGCTATGGGATGCCAAGCCCGCCGTCGCGGGCTGAACAGGCCACGTAGGTGGCCTTTGCTTGGCGTAGCCGAGGCGTTTACGCCCACGGCAGGAAGATGGAATCGCCCTAGCCATGCAGATGGCCTTTGCTTCCCCTGTTATACCAATTACCGTTGATGATACAGCATTGCTTAACGGAGCATAAGGCTTTATGCTGCCCTGCGGCTCAATCCAAAATCTAAAAGCTAAAACCCAAAATGGTATTCCCCCCCCTTGCTACGCGCTTGCGTGACGTGCTAGAATAGGCCGTGCTGATGCGCCAGACGTAGCTATGAGCTTATGCCATATCCTGCTGTGATTGCGATTGATGGCCCCGCCGGTGCCGGCAAGAGCACCCTGGGGGCAATGCTTGCCGAGCGCCTCGGTTATCTGTATTTTGATACCGGTGTGATGTATCGAGCCCTGACCCTGGTTGCAATGCAAACGGCGACCCCGCTTCAGGACGCGACCGCACTCGAAGCGCTCGCGGCCCAGGTCAAGATCGAGGTCACTGCACCCGCCCATGATGATGGACGCCAGTATACGGTGTGGGCCGATGATCAAGATGTGACCTGGGCCATCCGTGATCCCGCGATCGAAGGCAATGTTTCGCTGGTCGCGGCCGTCCCCGGGGTGCGCCGCGAGCTGATCCGCCAACAGCAACAGATTGGTCGTCGTGGTCAGGTTGTAATGGTGGGACGTGATATTGGGACGGTGGTCATGCCTGATGCGGGCCTCAAAATCTTTCTCGAAGCCTCGTTAGAAGAACGCGCCCGCCGTCGCAATGATGAGCGGCTTGCACAGACCGAGAACCCCTCGCTGGAACAGATTCGGGCCGCCCTCGCCCGCCGCGACCAGCTTGACCAGCATGTGCTCACTCCGGCCCCCGATGCGGTGCGCCTCAATACGGACGACCTTTCGCCCGCTGATGAGGTGGCTTGGATCATCAACTACCTGAGCCAACAGGGCTAAAGGAGTTCTGGTATGGCCCCACAAGCTCCTGAAGAACGGGTGGCGCTGTCGGATCGCTTGCGCAAGCAGATTGGCCTCGATCCGGCTGAAACGGTAGAACTTGGTCCAGATGAGAAGATCATATTTGCCACCGGGCGGCATTATATTGTCTTGTTGGGCACCAGTATCTTCCCGGTCTTGATGATTATTTTCTTCGCTGGCTTGACCTTCTATCGTGCCATTGGTGGGGGCTTTCTGGCCCAGAATACGGGCATCAGTGGCGAGTTTGACCTGTTCAACTGGGTGTTGGTGAGCCTGGCCGCGATCTTTAGCCTGATTGTGGCCCTGCTCTGGGTGCGGGGACGCAAAACCGCTACGGCCCGCACCATTCTCGGCATTATTATTCTGGCCCTTGCGACCCTGGCCTTCTTTCGCTATGACGGTGGACAGGTCTTTGTGCTTGATTCTTCACGGGCGCCAGCACAACGTTTTGACTTGGTCAATCTGTTTTTGATGTTTATGACCGGCTTTAGTGCCTGGTTACTGTTGCTCGTATCGTATGATTGGCTCAATGATGAATTGATCGTGACCAATCAACGGGTCGTCTTCGATAATGACCAGGTGGTTATTCCCCGTTTGATCGAGCGCAAAATCCAACAGACGATCCTGATTGAAGATGTGCAAAATGTGAGTTTTATGACCGAGACCTATCCCCAACATTGGCTCGGGTATGGCACAATCAAGATTGTTTCGGCTCGGATCAATGGCAATATTGTGTTTCAATCGGCCAAAAATCCCCAACGCACCCAGGCTGCGATTATGAGCCAGGTTCAGGCCCTGCGGAAATCCCAGTCCAATAAGAACTATGAGCGGCTGATTGCCGATCATATCTATGGTCAGAAGTCACCTGAGCCGCGGCCCCAGATTTCGATCCAGCAGACCCAGGCGATGCGCTGGCTGCGTTCGGTGCTGCCCGATAATCCCGAGGTGAACCAGACCAATGGCGAAATTATCTGGCGGCAGCACTGGCTGTTTCTGGCCCGTGGTCTGCTTGGTCCGTTGACCTTGCTGCTGGCTGGGGGCCTGATTGTGCTGCTGGCCGGGGGCATCTTTGTGATTAGTCTGCCCCTGCTGATCCTCTGGGGCATCTTGCTGGGGATTGCGGTGGTGGGCTGGACGCTCTGGGAGATCGAGGATTATCGCAATGATAAGTATATCCTCAGTCCCGATAAGCTGATTGACATCGAGAAAAAGCCGTTTGGGCCTGAAAAGCGCCGTGATGCCGGGCTGGCGGCGATCAACAATGTGAACTTCCGAACCACGTTTATTAGCAACTTGCTCGGCTATGGCGATGTGGTGCTGACGACGGCCGGCAGTGGCGGTGAGTTTACCTTCCTGCGAGTGCCCCGCCCCCGTGATGTGGTCAATACGATCATTCAGTACAATGTGCGGGCCAAACGCCAGGGCGAAACCCGGGTCTTTAACGATACCCTGACCCTGCTCCGCTATTACCACGAGGCCCAGTTGGAGCGTAACGAGATCAATCGGCCGCCATCGTGATCAACCGCATCCCGTTATTGCTGCTACTGCTGGCTCTGTTACTCACGCTTGTGCCGCCGGTGCAGGCCCAGGCCCCTGCGCCCGTAACCCTCCAGACGCAACTTGGGTATGATGGGGCCGGTACCTATCGCACGGGCTACTGGTTTCCAGCCCTGGTTACGGTCAGCAACGATGGCCCTGATCTTCAGGCCAGCATCGAATGGCGGGTCACGGGTACCTCTGGCCCGATGCTGCGCTACGAACTTGATCTGCCCCGGGGTGCCCGCAAACAGCTTCCGCTGGCCCTGATCGAGAGCAATTTTAGTCGCACGGCGATTATGAGTGTGCGGAGCCAGGGCGTCACGCTGGCCGAACAACGCCTGACGCTTGATGGGCTCGGTGAGGATGTGATCACGGTTGGGGTGCTGAGTAGCGAACCAACCCTGCTGAGTGGCCTTGATACGGTCACGATCATTCCGAACCTGGGTACCAGGGTAGTGCGCCTGGATCCGGCCTTGTTGCCCGATGAGGCCGCTTTGTTGGCCGGGCTGCATGTGATCATGATCCACGATTTCGAGACCAATACGCTGCGTCCGAGTCAACGAGTTGCGCTTGAGCAATGGGTGCGGCGTGGCGGTGAACTGATCGTCGGGGGTGGCCCCCAGGCCGACCGAACAGCCCCAGGCTTGGCCGATCTGTTACCCGTGGTGGTTGGGCCGCTCCGACCGGGGGTGTCAACCGATGGTCTGGGTGCCCTGGCCGGACGGCCCGATCTGGCCCAGGTTCTGCCCAGTACCACCGCCAATGTTGTGACCCTCAAGCCGGGTGCGCAGGCCCTCGACCGGGATCAACTGCTGGTGGCAGGCCCACTTGATGCGGGTCGGGTGATCTTCGCGGCCTTCGATCTGGCCGTGACCCGAGCCTGGGCCGGTGAAGCCACATTGTGGGCACGGGTCTTCCAGATCGAGCCACGGGTCGAGCTTGCGGCTTCGTTCCGCTTGCGCAACGAGAATCTGTTCCGCGACGCCCTGAACCTGGCCGGGCTACAGCTCCCCTCTACCGGGCTGCTCCTTATGCTGATGGCGGTCTATATCATTGTGATTGGCCCGCTCAACTTTTTTGTCTTGCGCCGCCTGCGACGGCCCGAACTGGCCTGGGTCACGATCCCGCTCCTGGTGGTAGGTTTTCTGGCTACCACCTATCTGGTCAGTCTAGGAGTTCGCGGGACGGCCCCCCAAGTCAGTCAATTGACGATTGTGCAAGGCCAGGAAGGCCAGACGATCGGGCAAGGTACCGCCTTTATTGGCCTCTTTTCGCCCCAGCGCCGTAGCTACCGGCTCGATCTGGCCCCCGAAACCCTGTTAACACCGGGCAGTTTCGAGGGCTTCCAGTTGAATCGGGTCATGGTGACGCAAGATGGGGTCAGCACCGGCATGCACGATTTGCTGGTTGACGTGGCCTCGCTGCGCACCCTGATGGCCGAACAGGTCAGCAGCGTGCCAACCGTGCGCAGCAACCTGACGCTTGATGGGCAAACAATCGAGGGTGACGTGCAGATCGAAGGGATCACGCTGCGTGATGTGCAACTGGTGCGCCGCAATGCAAGCCAGTACCTGGGCGAGCTACGCCCGAACGTGGCAACTGCGATCAGCTTACCGATTGATCGTGACAACTTCCCTGAGTGGGGGCGCCTGAACGAGGGTGGTCTGATCCGGCGGGATAGTGTGATGAATGCGCTCTTTAGCTATGACCGTTTCACGCTCGGTGGGCCGCTGTTTATGGGCAACCGGGGCCTGCCCGACGATGGGGTCTATCTGCTGGGTTGGGCTGAAAACCCGAAGATCCTACTGAACCTCGATGGGAGTCCGGCCAGCCAACAGGGCGAAACGCTCTATATGATTCGCCTAAACTTATGAGTCTGATTGTCGAAACGCAGGGCTTGACCCACACCTACGCAGGCACGCTGGCCCTCAACCAGTTGAATCTGCAGATTCCCCAGGGCGCGATCTATGGTTTTATCGGGCCAAATGGCGCGGGTAAAACCACGACGATGCGCATCCTGACCACCCTGCTGCGGCCAACGGCGGGCGAAGCGTTTGTGGCAGGCCATTCGGTGCTGCGTGAACGTGATGCGGTACGGCGAGCAGTTGGCTTTATGCCCGACTTTTTTGGGGTCTACGAGCAAATGACCGCCAGTGAGTATCTGGAGTTCTTTGCGGCGGCCTTTGCCATCGCACCCAACCGACGCCCCCAACTGATCGCCGATCTGCTTAGTCTGGTCGATCTGAGCCACAAAGCCGAAGCCGAAGTGATGGGCCTCTCGCGGGGGATGAAACAACGCCTGAGTCTGGCCCGCACCATGTTGCATGATCCGGCCCTCTTGATCCTGGACGAACCGGCCAGTGGGCTTGATCCGCGGGCCAGAGTCGAACTGCGTGAACTGCTCAAAGAGTTGCGCAGCATGGGCAAGACGATCATGATCAGTTCGCACATTCTGACCGAACTGGCCGAAATGTGTACCCAGATCGGGATCATCGAACACGGCAATCTGCTGGCCTCGGGTGATGTGGACACCATTTTGCGTTCGCTGCAACCCCATCGCAGTTACGAACTGCGGCTTCTGCCGAATGACGATCACGACCTGGCGGCCACCCTGAACGCCGCCGCCGCACTCGTGGCTGGGGCACCCCATGTCCTGAGTGTCCGAGCCATGACTGAGGCCGACCCGCCCCATCTGCTCCTCGATCTTGATGGCGATGACCGGGTTGCGAGCGGGCTGCTCACACAACTGGTCGCGGCGGGCTTTGCGATCACCCACTTTGCAGGCCAGGTCAGTGACCTCGAAGAGATCTTCTTGCGGGTGACGACCGGGGTCAGTGGCGAAACGGGGTAAAACGATTTTGGGTTTTAGATTTTGGATTTTGGCATACGATTGCCAACCGTATAAGATTCTGGTGAGAACAGCACCGTTAGCGCAACTGTGACCGTCGCCCCAACGTCTTGTCAAGCAGCAAACGGGTGTGGAAGGCCCCACATCCCCAACCAGCATGACAACGCACGAAGGAGACGGACGGTGAGCTATCGCATTCAACGGATTTCGCTCGGATCGGCTTTGCGCCTCGGGTTACTTTTGGGCTGGATGGTCGCCTTGTTGCCAGCCTTCGGGGGGGCCTGGCTCGCCGTCGAGGCGCTGGGGCTGATTGGGGCCTTGCTGGCCCAGATGACGCCCTACGAGTTTTCGATCTTTGGTCAGGCCATTGCCAGTCTTGATCCGCTGCTGCTGCTTGGGCTCGAAGAAGCGGCTGGCACGGTCAGCAGCCTGAGTGCCCAGGCCAGTCTGATCTTCTGGCTTCTAACCGCTGGTCTGACCTTGTTGGGGGGCCTGGGGGTGGCCCTGATGACCCTGCTGATGGCGCTGGTTTACAACCTGCTCGCCAGTCTGGGCGGGGGGCTGAAGCTGGAATTGCGCGAAACAGCGTAGTTGGCTCTTTTGTTAGCGTTTTGTTGGTACTGCAACTTTTGAAATCGCAACAACGTCGTAAGAATGTGGGCAGCGCGCTGAGAACCGCAGCCCTTGAGCAGCGAAGAAGGAGAACAACAGATGACAACAACAACTACCTATCGAGAGGAGCGCGGCGTGAATTTGCTCCTGCGGGCAATCTACTTTCTGGTCTTTGGTCTGTGGTTCAGCGCAATCTGGGCCACCATCGCGTGGGTCTTGTGTGTCACGATTATTGGTCTGCCGTTGGGCCTGTGGATGCTTAACCGGCTGCCCCAGGTCACGACGCTACGCCCGCAGCGCAACGACCTGCGCGTCACTGCGAGCGGTGAGATCTATCGTTCGAATGTCGAGCAGCGGCCCTTCATCATTCGGGCGATCTGGTTCCTGTTGGTCGGTTGGTGGCTGAGCGCGATCTGGATGAGTGTAGCCTGGGCGCTCTGCACCGTGATCATCGGGCTGCCGTTCGGCTTCTGGATGTTCGACCGCGTGCCGACCGTGGTGACCCTGGCTCGCAGCTAAATCCATTTTGGGTTTTAGTTTTTGGATTTTGGATTGCGCCGCAGGGCATCACAACGCCTACGAACTCATTCAGCAATGCGGCATTATCAATGGTAATTGGTAGCGACCCAGGGCTGGGCGAACATGTTTCGCCCAGCCCGTTTGGTTATCCAATGACCGTGCCGCTGCCGGCCAGCGCCGCACTGACACAGCCAGCGCGACGCGCATCACCAAGCACGACCCGACCGACACCCGCCACCAACGCTTCCTGGGCACCCAGGACTTTTTTCTTCATCCGGCCCTCGGCCAGCGGCAGATAGGCCTCGATCTGGTTCCGCGGAATCTGGGTAATCAACGAGGTTTCGTCGGGGAAACTGCGGAGCAATCCCGGCACATTCGAGAGTAGCAACAGGCTGGTAGCCCCGAGCGCCGCTGCCACCGCCGCTGCCGCCCGGTCGCCATCCACATTCAAGGCTTCCCCGGCCTCGGAACAGGCCAGCGGGGCAATTACTGGCAGGTAGCCTGCATCGAGCAGGCTGGTCAGCAACGGGGCATTGACCTGATCCACCGTGCCGGTCCAATCATCCCGTAACAAGCGTTGCCGCCCATCCTCGACGATGCGAATCGTTGGCTTGCGGCGTCCGCTCAGCAAGCGCCCATCAAGGCCACTCAGGCCAATGGCGTTACACCCCCGCGCCTGGAGCAGTTCGACCAGCCGTTTATTGACCAGGCCCCCTGCGGCCATCATAAACAGTTCGAGGGTCTGGCGGTCGGTATAGCGGCTGGTAAACCCACTTGGCGAGGTCACAAAGCGCGGTGGATGGCCGACCTGCTCGCCCAGGCGGTTGGTCTCGTCCGAGCCGCCATGCACCAAAACCATCCGCTGCCCGGCCTGGTGCAGCGCCGCCAGATCATCACAGAGGGCCGGGTAATTGTTGCCCGCACTACCTCCAACCTTGATTACGTCAACCATTTCTCATCCTTCCCACATCTATCAAACCTGTGTTGGCTGGTACAATTTAGGCTCATTCTCGTATTGTACGCGAAGTGATGCTATTGCTATGACCAAGCCACGCTCAAGGCGCCTGGCAACAACCGCTTTGGTCTTGCTTGTCAGTCTGTTGCTGGCCGCCTGTACCTCGGCCCAGGCCGCCGAACCACCGTTACCAACGACGGTAGCGCCCCCCGCACCTACCGCGACCGCCATCCAGGTTGCCGAACTAGCCCGCCAGGCCCAGGCCGATACAACCCCGGTTGCGCCAACCCCTCGGCCACCCACGGCGACCCCGCTCCCACCCACCGCGACCGCACCCGCACCCGAGCCAACCGCCGATCCAGCCGCCGCGCCCACGGCGTTACCTGCGCCTACGGCCCGCCCCGCTGACGCCGCACCCCGGGTGGGGCTTCAGGTGGGTCATCTACGCTCGAACGAACTCCCCGACGAGTTGGCCCATCTACGCAGTTCAACTGGGGCGCGTTGGGGCAATCTGAGCGAAGCCCAATTAAATCAGGCGATTGTCAATCGGATCAGGCCGCTGCTCGAAGCCGAGGGCATAATCGTTGATGTGTTGCCAGCGACTGTGCCGCCGGGGTATGTTGCGGACGCCTTCTTATCAATCCACGCCGACGGTTCAACCAGTCCTGGCCCCCGGGGCTGGAAACTCGCCACTCCCTGGCGTGCCTCCGAAGCAAGCAAGCAACTGCTGGCAAGCGTGGCGGCGACCTATGGGCGCGCGACCGGCCTGTCCGAGGATGTGGGCGGCATCACCGTGAATATGAAGGGCTACTACGCCTTCAACTGGCGGCGTCACACCCATGCGATTGACCGTTACACCCCGGCAATCATTGTCGAAACGGGTTTTATGACTAATGCTGCTGATCGGGCCGTGATCATTGATCAGCCTGACCGGGTGGCCCGTGGCATCGCCGAAGGCGTGTTGAACTATCTGCGCCAACGTGATCCCAACGATACGGCAGCCCTGATCCCACCCGATTTCACCGTTCACCGCGCCATAACTACGGGCGTGGCAGTGCGGGCCGCCCCCCGCGAAAATGCCCGCCTGCTCGTACGGGTCGGCCCCGAAGCGCGGATCTCGCCGTTTGAACGCCAGGGCGACTGGTTGCAAGCCTTTGTGCGGGTCGGCGACCAGCGCGTGATTGGCTGGGTGCGCGCCGATATGGTTACGGCAACGAATGAGCAGCCGACCTTCCCGACGGCGGCGACCAACCCGTAGTCGCCTGCCTGATCCACCAGAGCCAGAGCAGGATCAGGCCGAAGGTACGGTACGACGCGAACCAGAGCACAAGGTCACTCGTGCTCAAATTGATCGCCACATGTTTATAGGTGCCGTAGGCCAATAATAACCAGGCCCCCAGTAAAAGCAGCCGCTGGCCCAGGCTGACCGCTGGTAGACGGGCAAATGCGGCCAGCAAGGGCAGGGCCAGCAACACCTGGTAGTGATCCCAACTGACTGGGATCACCAGCAGCACCAGACAGCAGATCAGACTCGCTAGGGCCAGGCTGGCGTCAATCGGGCTCGCATGGCGCAGGATCTGGGAACCCGCCCACAGCGTGACCGCCGCAACCAGCAGGGCCGCCCCGGCGTGGAGCGCAGCAACCAGCGGCAAGTTTGTTGCCAGATTGCCGCTTGCAGCCAACTCGGGGAAGAGCGTGCGCCCAATCAGGCCGTACAACGATTGGTTCGAGAGCCGAATCGTGCGTAACCCGAGTGACGGTACCACTTCGCGCCAAAAGGTCAGTTCGTTGGCCCAACCAAAGACCGCCACACTCACCAGTACCAGACCCGCCCCGCCCGCCCCGGCCCCCAGCAGCACCGACCAGCGCCGTTGGGCGGCGTCGGCGGCCATCACTGCTGCCGGGTAGACCTTGAGCACCGCAACGAAGCCGTAGAGCACCCCGCCCAACGTACGCCAGCGCGTCAGGGCGAGGGTCACTGCCAGGGTGATGAGCAGCAGCAACAGCCCATCAACCTGGCCGAGCCGTACCATCAGGGTGACGGGTGAGAAACTGAGCAGCAGCAGAACCGCACTGAGCCAGAGCCAGGCTTGCCGCTGGAGCACGGCCACCAGCAGGGCGATCAGAGCCAGGGCCACCGCTGTCACCTGTCCAAGTCGCCAGAGCAGCGCCGCCGTCGCCAAGGGCAGTTCACTCAAGGGCAAGATCAGCAACAAGAACGAAGGATGGTACTTAAAGACCTCGAAGGGCTTGCTCCGCAGCAGCGCAACCTCGTAGATTGGTTCGCCCATGCGATGGCGCTGAGCCGCCCGCCAATAGATCGCAAAATCATAGGGCGGGGGCGCAAACTCGGCCAGCAGATTGCCAAGCCCAAAAGCGGCGACCGCAGCTACGGCCAGGCCCGCGGCCCAGGTCGGAGCCAGCCATGGTCGCTGGGTCAGGCTAAGCGCGGCCAGCAAGGGTGGGGTCAGCAACAGGCCCACCAGCACCGGTCGCAGGCCGTCCCATTCTCGGCCCAGATTTGACCAGAGGCCATTAAACACAAAGAACAGCGGCAGACTCACGGCGGCGACGGTCAGGGCCAGGATCAGCCGAGACGGATCGGCCTGGATCAACAAGCCCCTGAGCAGCAGGCCACTACTGGCAAGCACGGCCAACCCCACCCAGAGCCCACGCAGCACGCCGGGGATCAACAGATCGTCGGAGGCCAGGCCCACCAGCAACCCCAGACTGATGGCGAGGGCCAGCGTCACCCCAGCCAGCAAACGCCTGCGCGCTGGCCCCAAAGCAGGGGCTGGCAACCAGATCATCAACGTCACCAGGCTCAGCGGGAGCAGGCCCGCTACGAGCAGTGGCAGCAGCGTCGGCATGGCTGGTCCCAGCGTCGGGTTGGCAGCAAAAGGGGGCTGGTCATAGATAATCACCCCGAGCGCCCGGTCATCACCGGGGCGGGCACCCGCCAACGGGGCCAGTTGGTACTCGGCCACCAGAAACGGGCCACTGGTTGGCAGCACATAACGATAGATCCGCCCCGGCCCGCCGCCTTCGACCAGAAACTGCTGCTGCAAACCGTTGGCGCTGATCCGGATCGGACGCGTATCACTCGCAAGCGGGCCGGCATTCAAGCGCTGCGCCAGCACCAGCTGGGGCTGGGCCTGCCAGACCGGCACGGTCAACCTAAAATCAGGCTGGGTCCAGCGATACGTGCCTAACTCCGACCACTCACGCTGATGCAAACCCGTCAGGAGCGGCGCAGGCAGCGGGCGCAGCAGGCCAATCACGGTCAGCACCGACGCCAAGAACACCGTGAGCGCCGTCAGAGCAAGAATGCCACGTGGCATAGAAGAGGAGATTGGCATAGAAACGCGGAAATTCCTTTGATCAGCAGATGGCGAACGATGTGGATCCGTAGGGGCAGCCCGGTATTGTTGCCCAGGGCGACCACGCGGGTCGCCCCTACGGGCACCCATACCGGGCAACCGTACCGGGCAACCGTACCGGGCAACCATGCCGCGTAACCGCACAAGGCACCCATACCGGGTAACAGCGAATGCAAGACGTTCCGTC
>JBLWKA010000173.1:0-11358 GCA_048381555.1 Oscillochloridaceae bacterium umkhey_bin13 | reverse complement strand
GGGGCGCCCCGGGCCCCCACCCCCCCCACACCCCCCCCGCCCCCCCCCCCCACGCCCCCCCCCCCCCCCCCCGGGGGGGGGGGGGCCCCCCCCCGCCCCCCCCCCCCCCCCCCACACTGGTCTTATCCCTTCAGGCGAGTGGCGTACTGTTTGCGGAACTTGGCGACCTTGGGGGCCACCACAAATTGGCAGTAGGGCTGGCCCCCATTCTGGGCAAAATACTCCTGATGGTAGTCTTCGGCGGGGTAGAAGGTGCTGGCTGCGGTCACTTCGGTAACGATGGGCCGGTTCCAGATCTTGCGCTCATTCAGTTCGTTGATCAGTTCCTGGGCAACCTGCTGTTGCTCAGGTGAATGGAAAAAGATCACCGAACGGTATTGGGTGCCTACATCGTTGCCCTGCCGATTCAGGGTGGTTGGGTCGTGAACGCTAAAGAAGACTTCTAGGAGGTCGCGGTACCTGATCTGGTTGGGATCAAAGCGCACCTGGATCACTTCGGCGTGACCGGTGCTGCCGGTACAGATCTGCTTGTAGGTCGGGTTGCGGGTCTGACCGCCCGTGTAGCCCGAAACAACATCGCTGACGCCAACAAGTTGATCAAAAACCGCTTCGATACACCAGAAGCAGCCTCCGCCGAGGGTGGCGATTTCGTGGGTTGGAGCAGACATTGTGAGGTTTCCTTCTTGTGGTTGATTTCGGCATGTGAGCTACGCTCACATGCCGAAGGGGGATTTTTGGGAGGGCTTGGCCCTCCCAAACCCTCCCAGAACTTCTCGCTAAGGGACGGCGCAAACTCGCACGGGCCAAGCCTTTCCAAACCCTGCGGCACATTCGCCCATGAATATCATATACCAGATCAAACAATCCTGACAGACAGCACGGTTATAACGCAGTATCCTTGATCTAAGAACCGCGTTCAGGACAACCGAACCTATGACAACTTCCCTCCCCGATCCCGACCCTTCGCTCCCCGTGATTTTGGTAGTTGAGGATCATGAACAGGTGCGGGCTTCGCTTCTGGCGTGGCTGAGTGTGATTTTTCCTCAGTTTCGCTTTATCGAGGCGGCGAGTGGCGAGCAGGCGCTTGAGCTTGTAACCAGCTACTTGCCACGCCTCGTGCTTATGGATATTGGACTACCCGGGATGAGTGGTCTGGAGGCGGCACGAACTATTCTGCACCATTACCCAACTATTAAAGTCGTGATGCTTTCGATCCATGACGAGGCGAGTTACCGCGATGATGCGCGCCAGCTCGGAGCGAGCGGCTTTGTTGCCAAGGCTCAGATGCGCACCAGCCTGATTCCGGCGCTGTTACAAGCGCTTGAGCCATAAGCCGCTTCGTTTCGCCTTCCTAATTCATATTCGGTTAGCGCTTCTTACGAACGATCCTGATCGCTCGTAGCTGGCCATTGGCGCTCAGCGCCGAGGGATGCAGATGCTTGCTCACATTACCCTCTTACTGGTTGCACTACGGCCCTGTGATGCCGCCCGGATTGGGGCGTTGCTCGCCGATGCGAGTGTGCGCCTTCCAGAAGTGCCTGTCCTTCGGCTGAGTTGTGTGACCGAGCTATCCGAAGCGGCGGTGGCGCTGCATAATGAGCCATCCGATGCCATCTTGCTGGCCCTCCCTGACCCTTCTGTCGATCCGTTGAGCGAGTTACGCAAAGCGCAGAGGGTTGCGCCCCATCTGCCGATCATTCTACTTAATGGGCATAGTGATGAGCCAACCGCGTTGCAGGCGTTGCGGGCCGGAGCGGCAGACTATCTAGCCTTGCCGCACCTCGATTCGGAACGGCTGATCCGGGCCGTATGCCATGCCACGAGCCGTGGTTCGCTTCAGAACCAGCTTGCGGCGAGTGATCAACGCTACCAACGGCTGGTCGAGCAGTTACCTGATCTGATTTATCGCTACCGGCTGGTTGAACCACGTGGCTTTGAGTATGTGAGTTCAGCGGCAATCCAGTTGACGGGCTATACGCCCGAAGAGCATTATGCCGATCCCGATCTGGGTTTGAAGATGATCCATCCTGATGATCAGGGACTGTTTCAGGCGATGACGTTTGATCAAGCCGCACGCCAGCAATCAGTTGTGCTGCGCTGGATCAAAAAAGACGGTAGCATCATCTGGACAGAGCAGCATAACCATTATGTGTATGATCGGGCGGGCAACCTAGTGGCAATCGAGGGTGTCACCCGTGATATTACCGAGCGACGGATTGCCGAAGAGTTGCTCTATCTGCAAGGCGCGGCACTCGAAGCGACTGCGAACGCGATTGTGATTACTGATGCGCGGGGCATTATTCAGTGGGTCAATCCAGCTTATACCCGCCTGACCGGCTACGATGCCAGTGATGTGATTGGCAATCAGCCCCGCTTGCTCAAATCGGGGCTCCAGTCATCGCGTTTCTATCAGCAACTTTGGCAGACCATCCTCACTGGCCAGGTCTGGCATGGCGAACTGGTCAACCGACGCAAAGATGGCTCGTTTTATCACGAAGAGCAGACGATTACGCCGGTCTGTGATCCCCATGGTCAGGTTGTCAATTTTATTGCGATCAAACAGGATATTAGTGCTCGCAAGTGCGCTGAGCATGCGGCAATCAGTCGCCTGGCCGAACTCGAAGCCCTGAATCAGCTCTTGCTAACGGTACGCTCGGCCCAGAGCGAGAGCGAGATTTTGCAGGCGGTGCTTGATGCCACGCTTGATGCGTTGCAGTACCACGAGGGCGCGATCTGGCACTATGACCCGGCTCAGGCCAACTTGCATCTGGTAGAAGTACGGGGCACGAGGCTGCACCCCGCGTCGCACCTTGCGCTTGATACGGGCGTGATTGGCCAGTTCTTCCAGGGTGGTGCGGTGTGTCTGCTGCCGCATAGTGTGGCTACGTCCCCAGCCCTATTAGCTGAGCCGCTGCTGCCCAGTGGCTGGTATGCCTATGCAACCCCGCTTGCCGACCCGGATGTGACGGGCGTATTGTTGGTAGCGGCACCGTTAAACCAGAGCTTGAACGCGGAACAGACCCAACTGGTAAGTTCGCTTGCCGCCATTGGCGGGGCCGCGATCCATCGTTTACGCTTACACCAGCAAACAACCCGTCGCCTTGAGCAGTTGCAGGCGCTGCGCACGATTGACCGGGCGATTGTGACCAGTCGTGATGTGCCCACAACGATGGCAACCCTGCTTGATCAAGTGGTGAGCCGGCTTGGGGTGGATGCCGCAGGCATGCTGCTTTTTAATCCTGCAACGCTGAGTCTCGAATATGCTGCTGGTCGTGGCTTTTATACGCGGGTCTACGAACAATCCCACTTACGTTTAGGCGAAGGCCTGGCCGGACGGGCCGCGCTCGAGCAGCAACTTGTCCAGGCCACGACTGAAGGCTCGCTGCGTGCCCTGGCTCGTCAGAACCTGCTCTCCAACGAGGGCTTCTTGAGTTATCTGGGCGTCCCTTTAGTGGTGCGCGGCCAACTTAAGGGCGTGCTTGAAGTGTTTGCCCGCCGTACCCTGCAACCCGACGCCGAATGGCTCGATTTCTTTGAGACCTTTGCCGGGCAGGCGGCGATCGCGCTTGATAATCTACAACTCTTCGAGGGTTTGCAGCGTTCGCATACCGAATTGATGCTGGCTTACGATACAACGATCGAAGGCTGGGCCAGGGCGCTCGATCTGCGTGATAACGAGACCGAAGGCCACTCGCGGCGCGTGACCAGCATGACCCTGCGTTTGGCTCAGGCCGCCGGGTTGAGTGGCGAAGACCTGGTGCATGTGCGGCGCGGCGCGCTGCTGCACGACATTGGCA
Source organism: Oscillochloridaceae bacterium umkhey_bin13 (assembly GCA_048381555.1). GTDB lineage: Bacteria > Chloroflexota > Chloroflexia > Chloroflexales > Chloroflexaceae > Viridilinea. The sequence continues at coordinate 7,561 of JBLWKA010000173.1, read as the reverse complement.
AGATGGGCATCCCCGATGCAATCCTGCTCAAGCCCGGCCCGCTCAATGCCGAGGAATGGGCGATTATGCGGCGGCATCCGACCTATGCCTACGAACTGTTAGCCCCGATCAGTTATTTGCGTTCGGCCCTGGCGATCCCGTATTGCCACCACGAAAAATGGGACGGCACCGGCTATCCGCGGGGCCTCAAAGGCGAGCAGATCCCGCTCGCAGCTCGGCTCTTTGCAGTGGTAGATGTCTGGGATGCCCTCAGTTCCAACCGGCCGTACCGGGCGGGCTGGCCCACAGAACAGGTCTATGCCTATCTGCGCGAACAGGCTGGCACCCACTTTGATCCCGAGGCGGTGCGCCTCTTCTTTGCCTTGCTCGAAGATCAGGCCTAGGGACGCGTAGGGACGCGTAGGGACGCAGCACGCTGCCTCCCTACGGCACACTCTCTGCACGGTTTCTGCAAGGCAAATGGAACATATTTTGGGCGTCAAAGTGGTTGACAAGAGTGGGGCGATCCTCTAAAATCATCGTATTCTTGCATTAAACCTATGCTTGCTAGGTCTAGCCCTCACGCACGTGGTACGCAAGCTTCCCTCTTTTTCCTTTTCGGCCCGAACCATAGCTGATCAGCCTGCTGGTGCAGGCCTTCCCCGGGCGCGTCCGGCCCCTGCTGGCCGGGCTGGGCTGCGCATTGCCTGATGCTTGTCGTGCGCGTGCGGCTAGCATCTACCCAGAGACGGGTACTCTATGAGCACCAATGGCGCTACTGCTCACCCACGGGCCTCAGTTGAGGCCTTGCTCGATCGGCTGAGTGAGCCTCGCACCGCCGAGGCGCTGCACAACCTGCTTGACCATGCCGAGTTGTTAGCCTATTCGGCGGGGGCGCTGGATGGCTTCATTCGGCGCGGCGAGTTGATTGCCGACAATGTTGCCGCGAGTCTGGATGATGTGCGCCAGGCCATTCCCCCCGGTAGCGAGGCCTATCTGCATGATCTGGCCGCGCTTGGGCACGAATTGCCTGCGCTGACCGCGACCGCGACCCAGTTGGCGCGGCTTTCGGCTCAACCCGAATTTCAGGCCACGCTGACTGCGCTGCGTGATCCCGAAACGCTCCAGGCGCTGAACCTCTTGCTGAGCAAGTTGGGCCTGTTGAGCTTTGGGGTCAGTGCGGCCGAGAGTCTGCTGCAACGCGGTGAGGAGTTGACCGACAATCTGCGTTCGAGCCTGGATGATGTGCGCACCAGTGTGCCCGAGGCCAACAACGAAGTGATCGGCCAGGTGCTCTCGTTGACGGTATTGCTGCCTTATCTGCCGCGTTTGGTGGCAGTGGCCCCCCAGTTTATCGCGATTATCGAGCGCCTGGCCCCCTTTGTGGCCTCATCAGAGTTTGACGCCCTGCTGAGTTCGGGGGTCTTCCAGCCTGCCACGGTCAAATTGGTTGGGCAGGCTGGCGATGCCTTCGTGGCGAGCTACGCCGAGAGTCGGCAGACGCAGCAGCGTTTTGGTTTGCGTGAACTGGTCGGTGCCCTGCGTGATCCCGATGTGCAACGCGCTGCGGCCCTGATTGTTACTTTTGCACGCCGCTTTGGGCATTCGCTAGAACGCTAAATGCCCCTGGTGCGATAACGGATCAGTTGAAGGAGAATACCCATGGCGACCCTGTTGTGGCTCCAAGGGGGGGCGTGTAGCGGCAATACGATGTCCTTCCTCAATGCCGAGGAACCGAGTGCCTGCGATCTGGTGACCGATTTTGGAATCGACATTCTGTGGCACCCCTCGTTGGGCATGGAGTTGGGCGAAGCGGCGCAGAAACTGTTTTATGAGTGTGCTCGGGGCGAGCGCCAACTCGACATTTTTGTCTTCGAGGGCACGGTCATCCAGGGGCCGAACGGTTCGGGGCGCTACGATATGTTTGCCGACCGCCCAATGAAGGACTGGGTGATCGAGTTGGCGAACCAGGCCAGCCTTGTGGTCGCCATCGGTGATTGTGCCTGCTGGGGCGGCATTCCGGCGGTGGCCCCCAACCCAAGCGACTCGATTGGCCTGCAGTATCTGCGCAAGGCCAAGGGCGGTTTCCTCGGTGGCGATTGGGTCTCGAAGGCGGGTCTGCCGGTGATCAATATTCCGGGTTGCCCGGCCCACCCCGATTGGGTCACGCAGATCCTGGTGGCGATCGCGAGTGGCCGTACCGGCGATATTGCGCTTGATGAGTTGCAGCGACCCCAGACCTTCTTCAAGAGCTTTACCCAGACTGGCTGTACCCGCGTGCAGTTCTTCGAGTACAAGCAGTCCACGATGGAGTTCGGTCAGGGTACACGCACCGGCTGTCTCTTCTACGAGTTCGGTTGCCGTGGGCCGATGACCCACTCGCCTTGTAACCGGATTCTCTGGAACCGGCAATCCTCGAAGACGCGGGCGGGCATGCCTTGTACTGGCTGTACCGAACCCGAGTTCCCCTTCTTTGATTTGGCGCCCGGCACGGTCTTCAAAACCCAGAAGATTAGTGGTGCGATTCCGCGTGATGTGCCCGCCGGCACGGACCCGATCAGCTACATGGCGTTGGCGGCAGCGGCCCGGGTGGCAGCCCCGAAGTGGTCGAAAGAGGATATGTTTGTGGTGTGATGGGTACGCTAGGCTGAAGGTGCGTGCGCACCTTCAGCCTAGCGGGGGTTCAGGGAGTACCAAGTACTCCCTGGCCCACGTAGCGCTGAGCGAGGGTGGTGCGGCACCGGCCCGTGGTGCTGAGCGAGGATGGTGCGGCACCGGCCCGTGGTGCTGAGCGAGGATGGTGCGGCACCGGCCTACGTAACGAAGTGACAATGTGATGTGGCGGCCCCGCCGCATACCTAAGGAGTGCCAACGATGGCGACGGTGACTGATCTTTCGACTGCCGGCGGCAAGACTATCGATCTGCACATTAGCCCGTTGGGCCGGGTCGAGGGCGACCTGGATGTGCGGGTCTCAATCCGTGATGGGGTGGTGACGGGGGCCTGGACTGAAGCCGCCATGTTCCGGGGCTTCGAGATCATTCTTAAGGGCAAGGATCCCCAGGCCGGGTTGATTGTGACCCCGCGGATCTGTGGTATCTGTGGTGGTAGTCACCTCTATAAGGCGGTGTATGCGCTCGATACGGCCTGGAAGACCGAACTGCCTCCCAATGCGACCCTGGTGCGCAATATCGCCCAGGCCTGCGAGACGCTGCAGTCCATCCCGCGCTGGTTCTACGCGCTCTTTGCGATTGACCTGATTAATAAGAATTATGCCAAGGCCGAGGGCTATGACGAGGCTGTGCGCCGCTTTGCGCCTTTTGTCGGCACGAGTTACGAGGCGGGCGTGACCCTTTCGGGCAAGCCGGTCGAGGTCTATGCAATCTATGGCGGCCAGTGGCCCCATTCGAGCTTTATGATCCCGGGTGGGGTGATGTGTGGCCCAACCCTGTCCGATGTCACCCGTTCGATCGCCATCCTCGATTACTGGAAAGACGAGTGGCTCGAAAAACGCTGGCTCGGTTGCTCGGTTGATCGCTGGCTCGAAAACAAGTCCTGGGCTGATGTGCTGGCCTGGGTGGACGAGAATGAAAGCCATTACAATTCGGATTGTGGCTTCTTCATTCGTTTTGCCCAACGGATCGGGCTGGATAAGTTCGGGGCCGGTTTTAACAATTACCTCACCACGGGCACCTATTTCAATCCCGAAAAGTATGCCCGCCCAACGATTGATGGCCGGAACGCGGCGCTGATCAACCGCTCGGGGGCCTTTGTTGATGGTACCTACTACGACTTTGATCAGGCTCTGGTGCGTGAAGATGTGACCCACTCGTTCTATGAGGGCAGCCATTCGTTGCATCCCTTCGAGGGCCGCACCGAGCCGCTCGACCCCGCGATTGGCCGCAAGCAAGGCAAATACAGCTACGCCAAGGCTCCTCGCTACGAGATCCCGGGGGTGGGGTCGAAGCCGCTGGAGGCTGGCCCGCTGGCGCGGCAGGTTATGGCGGGCAAACCCGGGGCCGAAAGCTGGCAGGATTTTGATCCGCTCTTCCACGATGCGGTTACCTCGGCTGGGCCGAGTGTGTTGGTGCGGGTGATGGCGCGCATGCACGAAGCCGCCAAGTATTACAAACTGGCGCGCGGCTGGCTCGACCAGCTCGATTTGCACGAGAAGTTCTATATCAAGCCGACCGAACTGGCTGATGGCAAAGGCTTTGGAGCCACCGAGGCGGCCCGGGGCAGTCTTGCCGACTGGATTGTGATCAAAGATGGCAAGATCGAGAACTACCAGGTCGTGACCCCGACCGCCTGGAATATCGGCCCGCGTGACAAAAAAGAGGTCAACGGCCCGATGGAGCAGGCCTTCATCGGCACGCCGATTGCCGATACGAGCGACCCGGTGGAATTGGGCCACGTCGCGCGCAGTTTCGACTCGTGCCTGGTCTGTACCGTGCATGCCTATGACGAAAAGACCGGCAAACAGTTGGCCCACTTCCGCATGGGCGAGGGCTCGTAAGGCGATTTGTTGAGATGTTGAGCTGTCGAGGTGTGGGGTTGCGAGGTGTGGCAAACCAGGGTATCCGGGGCTGGCCCACGGTTCGGCAAGGGCCAGGGCGAACATGGTTCTCCCTGAAACCCCGGTGAGGGAAGCGGGCAAGCGCGGTTCCCTCACCGCACACAACCAAGCAGATGGGTCGGCACAGCGCATGGGCGCCTGCCGACCCATCACCGATCTAACGACTGTGACATATAGGATAGTTATATTGCATGAATGACACGGTGATTATTGGGTGTGGCAACCTGTTGCGCGGCGACGATGGGGTCGGCCCGATCCTGATTCGGCGGCTCTGGGAAGAGGGTTTGCCGCCAAGGGTGCGCGTGGTTGATGGTGGTACGGCGGGCATGGAGGTGGCCTTCCAGATGCGTGGCGCAGCGCGGGTGATCATCATTGATGCCTCGCGCACAGGATCCGAACCCGGCACGCTCTACCAGGTGCCCGGCGAGGTCTTAGAACAGATTCCGCCGCCCACCGGCATGAATCTGCACGCCTTCCGTTGGGATCATTCGCTGGCGTTTGGGCGCTGGTTGTTGAAAGAAGCGTACCCGCACGATATTACCGTCTACCTGATTGAAGGATCCTGTTTTGAACCGGGTGCCCCGCTTAGTCCTGCGGTTGCGGCAAGTATGGAGCAGTTAGTACGCCATTTGCTGGCGATGACTGATGCGGTCATCGCCGATAGCCGATCATGACGACAGTTGGAAAGCGCTAGTACAGGAGGCCGAAGCGATGGCGCTTACGGTTGAATTAACCGCCCAGGGCTATTTGCACCTACCAGCCGAGGTGGCCGGGCGCTATTTTCCCCAGGATGTCTTGGTGGCTTTGACCCGTAACCAGGAACTGTGGTTGCTGCCGACCCGTGGTCCGGCGGCTGGCGGTCTGTTGCTGAAGCAACGCAATGCCCGCGGCGACCGCAGTGTCTTGATCTGGGAACTGGTGCCCGCCGGTACCCCGCCCGGGGCCCGTCCTGCCCATTGGGACGATGCCCATGGGGCGCTGAAGGTGACCCTGTGAACTGGCCTCCGTTTCGCCTCCCCGATCCACCTGAGGGCTTCGAGCACGAGGCTCTGGCAGCTAGTACCAGTGTGGTCTACGCACGAGGCCAATGGGTGGTCTACCTTGAAGTGATCTTCTGGGACGAGACGCGCCGCTTTCGGATCGAGAGTTATCCGAGTGAGCGTAAGGCCCTGCTTGCTGCCGACTGGATCAGGCGCGCTGCCCAGCGCGACCTGCCGCACCCACCAACTGGAATGTAACCATGCACCACTTGGCCTTGCGCCCGCAACCTTTGGGGATCTTTCCGCTCCCGGCAGGCTACCTGGTTTTGCCCGCTGTTCCTGACGCCGAGGCAGCGCTCGCTGAACTGTTGCAGGGACGTGTGCCCACCACGCTGCCTGCGGCCTGGCACTTTTTTGCCCTGGCCGTGCAAGGTGATCACGACGCTGCCCGCAACGCACTGGCCGGGGACCCTTCGCCCGAAGCCCGTTACAACTGGTTTGTGCTGACCGGCGATCCGGCTGTCTATGCCCAACTAGCGACCGAGTGTACGGGCGATCTTACCGTTTTGCTCGATCTGGTCGCGTATACGCTCGGGCTGCGTGATCTGCCCCCCGACCCCGATCTGGTGCAGGCCGAAGTACGGGCCTCGGCCCTGATGGCGCGGGCGGCGTATACACTCGAACAGGGCCAACCCGAAGCGGCCGAGGCTGAACTTGATGCGGCGATCAATGCCGCGCAGCCCGTTTCGCCCTTGCTCGCAGCCCAGTTACGCCTGACCCTGGCCGATACCCGCTTGAGCCAGTTCGGGCCTGATCCGCTGGCGATCCAGCACTACCGTGAGGCGATCCGGCTGTTGAGTGGTTCGGGCCTAACCGAGAACCACGCCCACGCCAATCTGAACCTGGGGATGCTCTACCAGGAGTTGGCGCGCAGCCAACGTGGTCCGTTACTCGAAGCGGCGAAGTGTTATCAGGCTGCCCTGCGCACCTTTACGCGGGCGAGCCATCCTGAACTGTACGCCCTGGCCCAGAACAATCTGGCCCTGGCCTATCTGGCGATGCCGCTGACCGAAGCCAGTGACCAGTTGCGGATGGGCATCGCCGTCCAGGCCCTGCGCGAAGCCCTGACCGTCTACACCCAGGCGGACTATCCCGAATATTGGGCCAGTGCCCAACTGAACCTGGCTAATGCCCTGCAATACCTGCCCTCAGCCCATCCCGCCGACAATCTCGCCGAGGCGGTGCAGCTTTACGAAGCACTGTTGGCGGTGCGTGACCCCGAGACTGACCCGCTGGCCTATGGGCGGGTGCTGGCTAATCAGGGCAACGCGCTGGCCCATCTTGGGATCTTCACCCACGCCCGCCCCAAGCTTCAGGAAGCCGCCCGGCTTTTTGCGGCCAACGGCGATCACGAGGCCGCCGCGAGTGTGCGCGAACTGCTGAGCGAGATCGAGCGCAGTGTCGCCGCCCAGAAGGAGGAGCAACGCGATGGAGGCGTACCAGCGCCAACAGTTTGATTTTCTGCTGCTCACCGCCGTAGAACGCTACAGCGAACGGTTGGTGCAGCGCAACGAAGGGGCCGCCAATGCGCTGGCCCGCTTGCAGGCAGATCCGCAGGGCGAAGGGGTTTGGCTTGATCAGTTTGCTGAAGCGATCTTCCGGGATTTTCTGCTTGATAATGTGGCCGGAGCCTGTTTTGTGCTGCAAGCCCTGGCCCGTCGGCGCATTCCATCACCCGCAGCCGCAACCATTGAGACGATGCTCCAAACCATGGCGCTGCGGGCCTTTGCCGATCTGCTCGCGGCCAAAACAAGTGAAGCCCTTGAGCAACAAATTGGGTATGGGTGATACCCATGGGTTGGGGTAGGGGGTTTGGGGTAGGGGTTGTGGGGTAGGGGTTTGGGGTAGGGACGCAGCGGGCAGCCGCCGCGGTCCCACGCCCGCGCGGGCCTACACAAATAAAAAGGAACCCAATGATGCCTATCTCCAAGTCAAAGAGTACTAGTGTTTCAACCAACGCGATTATG
>JBLWKA010000172.1:0-11365 GCA_048381555.1 Oscillochloridaceae bacterium umkhey_bin13 | reverse complement strand
GGGGCGCCCCCGCGGGGCGCGGGGGGGGGGGGGGGGGCGGGGGCGGGGGGCGCCCCCCCCCCCCCCCCCCCCCCCCCCCCAAAAAACCGGTGGGGGGGGGCCAACCCCACCCCAAACCCCAGCGCCGAAGGTAGACGTTGCAGCAGCCTGCTGGCAAACCTAGCGATGCTTCCGTGCCGTGGGTGTGAACGATCCTGCTGGCGAATCGGCTAAGCCCCTGGGCCGTGGGCGTGAACGCCTCGGCTACGCGAAACGAAGGCCAGTTGCGCGGCCTGTTGAGCCCACGAAGGGGGGCTTCGCATTCCGTAGCAGCGGGCTTTCAGCCCGACGGAGCAGCATCCTTGAGCCGTCGGGAAAGCACATCAACCCTAAACGCAGCAGGGGCGCAGCACGCTGCGCCCCTACGATTATTACGGATTACTCGCGTTGCATGGTACCGTCAGGCAACCAGCGAATCCGGATGCCGTCCACCTCGGTCCAAGTCTCGCTCTCATCCTCGTCGTCCTCGTCACGGACGATGACCGGGCCACGGTTGCCCGACCAGAGGATCAGTTCGTCAATTGTATACCAGCCCGCTTGATACTGTACCTGGTCCGTTGGGTTCAGCCAGAAGCGGATCTGTCCATCCATCCATTGCCAGCGTTCAAGGGACCGCCACTGCTTGCCCTGATCGTTCAGCACCATCTTGAGCTCTTCGAGCATCCGAAGCAGTTCGGGTAACGTATGGCGGTTGCTATAGCGCAGTTGGAGCAGACGTTGGTTGACCGCGTCGCGCAAACGTTCTAGCTCCTCGATACTCAAACCTTCGATATCAATATACGTCACAGCAGCGTCCTTTCTGTGGATCCTGGTTCAGCTGAGCGGCTGTGAGCGCCCTCGGGTGCGATGGGGTGGGCTGATGTAAGCTGATCCGCTCCAAGATCCAATCCAGAGCGACTTCGGGGTTGTTTTCCGACGCGTACTGCGGTGTACGTGGATCGCCGAGGGTTTATCACCCTTGTATCAATCCTATCATACCGCAACTCTGTTACAAGTGCGGTGACCGAAACCTGACATTCCAGTAACGTCTCGGCGACATCAGAAGTTCCTACGACATCGGTGTAGCGATACAGAGGATCTTATGCCCCAATATTCCAGCAACATGAGCCAGGTGAACAAATCCTCTAACTATGTTAAGACTTTGGCACCCACGTTGGCATACGTGACTGCTACAGTCGAACCCATAGATCCAGGCGCTCCTACATTGGTTTGTGATCCTCCCGATCACCGTTCAGTCTGTCTCCCGTCAGGTGCCTCGCCGCGCCCCGCTTCGGTGAGGTTAGACTGCTTGGAAGGTAGGCTGGCAATGATGAGCTTCGAGCGTATGGGGTCTGATCAGGAGCAGGGCTGGTTTTGGGGAGCTGACGCCATAACCAGCCTACGGCACCAGTTTTGCTGGCGCGCCGCCTTAATCGTGCTTGGATACACACTCTGTGCCACCACCTGGTTGCTGGTGGCCGCGTTGCGCCTGACGCCCCAACCCCTGAGTCAGGCAACCTTCTATGGGCTGTGGCCCGAGTTGGCCTTCGTGGCATGCTCGGCGCTCCTGCTCTTTTTGCTGCTCAACTATCATCACCTCCGGCAGCAACGTAACGAGCAGCAGTTGCATGTGTTGGCCGAACATGTTCCCGATATGATCTTCCGGCTCCAGGTCTATCCAACGTGCCGCTTCACGTATGTGAGTCCGGCTGCCCAGCGTCTGACGGGGTATGCGCCCGCCGATTTCTATGCCAACCCCGACCTGGTCTATCGGCTGGTGCATCCTGATGATCGCGCCCGGCTCGCGGCCCTCACGAGTGGGAGGCCCGAAGCGATGGCCCCTGCCGAGTTGCGCTGGATGCGCCAGAATGGTTCGCTGGTCTGGATCGAACAGCGCACGGTGCCGATCTATGCGGATGACGGGCGGCTGATCGCCTTCGAGGGGATTGCCCGCGAAATTACCGAGCGCAAATCCGCCGAAGAGCAGATCGTCTGGCAGCGACGCGCCCTCGAACGGGCCCATACCGCGTTGATCGATTCCTACAATGTGACCCTGAGCGGCTGGTCACAGGCGTTGGATCTGCGTGACCACGAAACCGAAGGCCATAGCAGCCGGGTCACCTACCTGAGTGTGCGCCTGGCTCAGCAGATGGGCTTCGAGGGCGAGGAGCTCGAACACTTTCGGCGTGGGGCACTCTTGCACGATATTGGCAAGATTGGAATCCCTGATGCGGTGTTGCACAAGCCCGGCCCGCTCGATGATTCCGAATGGGTGGTGATGCGACGCCATCCCGAATATGCCTACGACCTGTTGGCCCCGATTGGGTTCTTGCGTCCGGCGCTGGATATTCCCTACTGCCATCACGAACGCTGGGACGGGAGCGGCTACCCCCGTGGGTTGTGCGGCGAGCAGATCCCGCTGGCGGCCCGCATCTTTGCGGTGGTGGATGTCTGGGATGCCCTAACCAACCATCGGCCCTACCGCAACGCCTGGTCGCCTGAACGGGTGCGAGCCTACCTCGAAGCCAATGCCGGTACGCTCTTTGATCCGGCCGTGGTCCACATGTTTTTGGGCCTCCCCGAGTTGGCATCGCGTTCCCATGTGCGTACAATGGTGCAGCGCCGTGTCGCGTGATCAATCCGCCACAACGCCACAACGCCACAACGCCACAACGCCACAACGCCACAACGCCACAACGCCACAACGCCACAACGCCACAACGCCACAACGCCACAGCTCCACAATGCCACAGCTCCACAACGCCACAGCTCTTCCACCGAGGTTTCTATGCCCTCACTTCTGCGCTGCTTGCTCGCCCTGATCCTGCTCGTTGTGACGCTGCTGCCCGTAATGCCACCCGCAAGCGCCGCGCCCCCGGCCCAGGCTCCCGCCGCCGCCTTCGGGATCAATAGCCACCTTGCTAGTCGCCACCCGGTCTTCGAAACCCTGCCTGCTGCCGTTGATGCGGTCGCGAGCCTGGGGGTGGGGATTGTGCGCGAGGATTTCCAGCTCAGTCGGATTCGCCCCATGCCCGACCGCTCGGATTGGGGCTGGCACGACCGGGTGCTGGATCTGTATGCCGCCCGTGGGATCGAAGTGATTGGGGTGCTGAATGGGCCGACGCCGGGGTGGATGGTGGGGCAGGGTGGGGCTTCGTTTACGCCCCCTAGTCCCGAACTGTTCGCCCAGTTTGCCCAGGCCGCCGCTTCCCGCTATCGGGGCCGGATTCGCTACTGGCAGATCTGGAACGAGCCGGATAATGCCCGCTATTGGCAGCCTGGCCCTAATCCAGCCGCCTACGCGGCCCTGTTGCGGGCGGCCTATCCTGCCATCAAGGCCGCTGACCCTTCGGCGCAGGTGCTGGCTGCGGGTCTGGTCTCGCCCCAGCCCGCCGCAAGTTTCCTGCAACAACTGCATGCCAATGGGGCCTGGAATGCCTTCGATATTATTGCGCTGCATCCCTATACCGACCCGCTGGGGCCTGAAGAGGGCCAGATCGGTGGGGCGGGGATCGGAGCGGTGCAGGGCCTGGCCCAAACCCTTGGCCCTAAGCCCATTTGGGCCACCGAGTTTGGCTGGTCTACCGGCCCCGCCGATCGGCTCGCCGGGGGCGGTGCGCCGGTAGACGAGGCGACCCAGGCGGCTTTCCTGGTGCGTGGGGCGACCCTGTTGCGCGCCGCCGGGGCCGAACGAGTGATTTGGTACACCTTTAAGGATACGGCTCCAACGAATCTGTACGGGGTCGTGCGGGCTGATCCTTCGCAAGCCAGCTATGCCGAGGCGCTGCGCAAACCTGCGGCCCGGGCACTTCAGGTTTTGACCAGCCAACTCGCCGGAGCCGGGGCGGCGACAACGCTTGATCTGAGCCCACCTGTGACGGTACTCGATTTTGAGCAGATGACGTCCTGGCGGCGCGGTGATCAGCCGAATGGCACGCTGACCCCGAGTGGCGAACGGGTGCGTAGTGGCCGCCAAGCCGCCCGCCTTGATTACAATTTTCCCAATCCCGGCAACGATTTTGTGGTCTTTTTGCCGCCTGCGCCGGTCAATCTACCCGCGAACACCAGCCAACTTGGGCTGTGGGTCTTTGGTGATGGCAGCGGCCACGCTTTACGGGTCTGGCTGCGTGATAGCCAGGGCGAAGTGCTCCAGTATCGGCTCGGGCCGGTTGGGGGGCCAAACTGGCAATTGTTGCAGGTGCCGCTCACGGGCGAGGTTGCCCCGGGTAATGTGATCTCCGGGGCGCGCAACCGGCGGCTTGACCTGCCAGCTACGCTCACGGCGCTGGTGCTCGACGACGATCCCGATGGCAAGATCGGCGGTGGGACGATCTTTCTTGATGATCTGGTGGCCTTTACCGGGGCCTCTAGCTATGGAGTGCGTTTTGCCCAGGGGGGCGAGGTGGTTGATGTGCTTTGGGCACCGAATCCGACCGAGGTTGCGCTGGCGACCCGTTCGGGGCAGGCGACCGTAACACGCCTGGGAGGCGAGCAAAGCAGCCAGGGTGCGCCGGGCGGCCAGTTAGGTCTGGGCCTGGGGCCAGCACCGATCTATGTGCGCCATCAGCCGGGTGATCAAACTGCGCCCGCGCCCGCGCCTGCGCCCGCCCCGCAACCACCCGCACCGCCCCAACCTGCAGGCGATCAGCGCTGCTTTGCCGAGACGAACCAGTGCATGAGTGGGCGCATTCGCGAATATTGGGAGCAGAATGGTGGGCTGCCGGTCTTTGGCTTCCCGGTCAGCCCGTTGCGTACCGAGGTGATCGAGGGGCGTGAGCTTCAGGTGCAGTGGTTCGAGCGTAACCGGCTCGAACTCCACCCCGAGAACGCCCGCCCCTACGATGTGTTGCTCGGACGCCTTGGGGCCGATGTGCTGGCAGGTCAGGGCCGTGATTGGCGCGCCTTCCCGCAGACCGGGCCGCAACCGGGCTGCCGCTATTTTGCCGAAACTGGCCAGAGTGTCTGTGGCGCGATTCTGGCGGCCTGGCGCGCCAATGGACTGGAACTTGATGGGCGGCCCGGCAAGACCGAGGCAGAGAACCTGGCCCTGTTTGGGCTACCGCTGAGTGGCCCGACCGTCGAGATTATCGAAGGCCGCCAATTAACGGTGCAATGGTTCGAGCGGGCACGCTTCGAATTGCATCCCGAAAACGCCCCGCCCTTCAATGTTTTGCTGGGCCTGCTGGGCAACGAATTGACACGGAGGTAAAGCGGGGGCGGGCCACGGGAATGATCAAAGCGGCATCGGTTCCTGCCACTGGTCACTGGTCAGAATGATCACCTGATCTTCGGGGGCGAAACTGACCGGGTGCGCCTTCGTCGGGTTCAGATGCAAGCCATAATGCAGGTGATCATGCTCGGTTTCGGCCCGCACCCAATACCCGAGCGCAATCTCGCCCCGTTGCTGGGCCGCCTCGCTCAACACATAGAAGCTGAGGGGTTGGTGGATCACATGGTCATAGGTATCTAGCGGCAACAGTTCGAGCACGGTGCGATCAGTCGTAACCGCTTGATGATACGTGATCGTTTGCCGACTCAGGATGGGGCAGACCCGGGCGACCTGGGCGGCGAGGTCGGGGCGATCCGCAACGACATCAAGGGTTGAACCCGGTGGCACATAGCCTTCGAGGCGGTGGATGACCAGTGGCCCCTGGTCGTTCCAGCTCAGGATCAGGGTACGCTCGGGGATGCGGAGGCGTTCGCTGACCGGTCGCAACCACTGCGCCTCGATGGGGGGCGGGGGCTGCTCGCTACGCCGAATCTTGCGCTCGTCGGGGGCGATCACAATCAACTGGTCAGCCGGATCGATCAGCCGATGCATCGAAGGGCGCAAACAGATTTCGCCCGCAGCTGTAAACAGGCCAATCAGCACACACTGTTCGTAGGTGGCCAGGGCCGCCCCAAAACGGGTACCGATCAGGCTTGGCTCGCGGGTGAAGTAGATCTCGTTCCCGGCAAAGGTCAACAGTTCCAGGTACACCGTCGAGAGGCCAGCGCTGCGACTGGTCTGGACAATCACCCGCGAGATCAGGTCGTTAATCTGGATGAACTGGGCTTCGGTGCGGCCCACTAGTTGTGCAACCGCCTGGTTGGTGGGATCGCGCAGTTCGGCCACGATATGATACGGTTACAAACGAACGGCCCTTGCGCAGTTCATCAAGGCGGCGTTCAATCCCGCTGGTGATCGCGCCAATCAGGGCACTGACCAGAAAGATCCCGCCCATCGTGACGATCAGCATCAACCCCAGAAACAGGGGACTGCCTTGATCATCGCCCATGGTGCCGGGATCAAGGGTGCGTAGCAGACTCATCCAGAGCAGTTCGCCAAACCCGATGGGTTCAGGCGTTGCCAGCAAGGAAGGCCCGGCGAGTACCCCGGCCAGGGTTGCACCCAGGATCAGCACCAGCGAAAAAATAAAGAGCCAGCCGATCAGGGCAATCGCCCTCCGGGCCATCAGGTTGTCGAACCAATACCGGAGGCGGTCAAGGGTCGTAATCTTACGCATAGGCTAACATACCCCACGGGCTGTGGTACCATGGCTGATGGGGCTTAAGGGGGAGGTGACAGTTTGGCGGATGCACAGGCAACACGCCGCATAGTAATGATAGGTTCGTGGCCTCGCACTTGGCCCCTAAACGTTACACTGATCAGCTCCGGAGCCAGCGATGAAGCAGCGATGGCAAGCAGTTGAGCTGCGGGTGCCCCTATTGTACGCGCTCTTTGGGGGGTTGTGGATCCTCTTTTCGGATGCGCTGCTCGCGGCAATGGTGCAAGATTCTGCCGTGTTGACCACGATCCAGACCGGCAAAGGCTGGGCCTTTGTGGTGATCAGTGCGGCCTTGATTGGCCTGTTGCTGCGCCGTTATAGCCACGAAGCCATGCGAGCGGCGACGGCCTTGCAGGAGAGCGAGGAGCGCTACCGCCAATTGTTCGAAAACAGTGCCGATGCAATCCTGCTGGCGGCACCTGATGGCACGGTATATGCCGCTAATCCGGCGGCCTGTCAGATCTTTGGGCGCAGCGAGGAAGAGATTTGTCGGGTTGGGCGGGACGGCCTAGTTGATCGGAATGACCCGCGCTTACGGCTGGCGCTCGAAGAGCGCGCCCGTACCGGGCGGTTTCGGGGCGAACTGAACTGTCTCCGGGCTGATGGCACACCCTTTACCGCCGAACTCGCTTCGGCCCTGTTCCATGATCACACGGGACAGGCGCGTACAACGCTGAGTTTCCGTGATCTGAGTGAACGCCGCCGTCTCGAACGCGATATTGCGCTCACCCATAGCCGGTTAGCCCATGTGCTTGATAACATCACCGATGCCTTCATTACGCTTGATCGCAACTGGCGCATCACCTACGTGAATACCGAAGCGGCCCGGATCAATCAAAAACGCCCCGAAGAGTTTCTTGGCAAGAGCCATTGGGAAGAGTGGCCGGCGGCTATTGGGACTCGGGTCGAGCAGGAGTATCGCCGGGTGATGGAAGAGCGGGTAGCGGCCCACTTCGAGCATCACTACCTGATTGATGGCACCTATGATGTCTGGCTCGATATCCGGGCTTACCCGATTGACGGTGGGATTGCGCTTTATTATAACGATATTAGCGAGCGCAAACGGGCCGAAGCGGCCTTGCAGGCCACCAATGACCAGCTGAATGCCCTGACGGTACGTTTAACTGAAGTCGAAGAGCGCGAACGGGCGGCCCTGGCCCGCGAACTGCACGATCGAGTTGGACAGACCTTGACTGCCCTGAATATCAATTTGATGCTGATCCAGAACACCCTGTCGGACGAGGCCTTGTTGGCGGTCGGTTCACGCTTAGACGATGCCACCGGTCTGGTTGACGAAACGGTTGAGTGTGTGCGCGACGTGATGGCAAACCTCTATCCGCCGGTGTTAGCCGATTATGGGCTGGTAGCGGCGCTGCGTTGGTACGCTGACCGCTTTACGCGGCGTACCGGGCTGGCGGTGCAACTTGAACTGGCGGCTGACGACGAACGGCTGGCCTTCCATCTGGAAGCGGTACTGTTCCGGGTCGTTCAGGAAGCGATGCACAATGTGGCGCGCCATGCCCAGGCCAGTCAGATCGTTTTGGCATTTGATCAAGGAACCAGCACGCGCTTGCGGATCAGCGATAATGGTTGTGGCTTTGATGCAACGGCCCCAATTGTGACTCATGAGCGAGGCGGGTGGGGCGTGCGCACCATGCGCGAACGGGTTGAAGCCGTCGGCGGCCAATTCCGGCTCGAAAGTGCGCCTGGCTATGGCACCATGATTGTTGTAATCATTGATGCATAAGGTTTACAGCGTCTAGGTCAGACGTTTGGTTTCGCTGACGAAAGGATTGCTCCCATGACGGTTCAGTTCGGAACGTTTGTACCCCAGGGCTGGCGGCTCGACCTGCTCGAGATTGCCGACCCGATCACTAAGTATGAGGCGATGACTGCGGTTGCGCGTACCGTTGATGCCATGCCGGTCTATGATTCGATCTGGGTGTATGACCATTTTCATACCGTGCCACGCATCGAGCAAGAAGCCGTCTTCGAGGCCTGGACGATCACGGCGGCGCTGGCGCGTGATACCAAACGGGTCAAGATCGGCCAGATGGTGACCTGCATCGGCTACCGCAACCCGGCCCTGGCCGCCAAAATCGCCTCGACGGTTGATGTGCTCAGCCACGGACGACTCTATTGTGGGATCGGGGCGGGTTGGTACGAGCACGAGTGGAAGGCGTATGGCTACGGCTTTCCCGAAACACGTGACCGTATGCGGGCGTTCCGTGAAGCGACCCAGATCATGGTCAAAATGTGGACCGAAGAGACCCCAAGTTTCCAGGGCGAGTATTTCCAGATCCACGGCCCGATCAACGAGCCGCGCGGCATCCAGAAGCCTTATCCATCGCTCTGGATCGGTGGGGGCGGCGAACAGGTTACGCTGAAGCTGGTCGCGCAGTATGGCATGGCCTCGAATTTTGCGGGCGATGCGGCCACCATCCGCCATAAATGTGCGATTTTGCAAGAGCATTGTGCCCAGGCTGGCCGCGATTATGATGCGATCATCAAGTCGGCCAACGTGAACCTGGTGCTGTTGCGGCCTGGTGATGATCTGGCCCAGGCGACCGAGGCGGTGCGTGCCACCTATGGCTGGAGTGTCGAGGATATGCTCAAGAATGCGTTTGTCGGTGAGCCAGCCCAGGTGGCCGAACAGATGGCCGAGATGCGCGATGCGGGGATCAACTACTTTATTACCTACTTCCCGCGGATTGCCTATGACCATACTCCGTTGCACATCTTCGCCGAAGAGGTCGCGCCTTTGCTTGTGTAAGAGGTTGTATGCGAGGGCATGGTTCAAACTTGAACCATGCCCTCGCATATAGCACACGCTAGGCCTACCAGACCTACGCTTCCGACAAGGGCAAACTAATTGTTACCGTCGTGCCACCCGGCGCGTCGGCAAGGCTGAGCGTACCACCCAGGATTGCCAGGATGGTGCTGTGCAAGGCCAGACCCGCCCCTGCGCCCGCGTTGGCGGTTGCCGAGGGGTAGGCCAGGCCGACACCATCGTCCCGAATGCGCACCGTGATCTGCTTGGGATCGCAACTCGCCCCGACCCACAAGTGCAAGCTGCGACCGGGATCGTCGCCCCGCCCGTGACGGGCCGCGTTGCGCACGGCTTCGCGGGCCGCGTAATAGAGCGTTTCGGCCTGTATGGGTTCGAGGGTGCGTGCGGCGGTTGCGGCGGCGTCGGGAATGTGCCAATCCACCTGTGCGAAGGCCCCGGGGCATTCGTCGTGCAAGGCGCGTTGCAAGGCCCCCAGCGGCCCGTGGCGCTCTAGGGTCGGCCCAAGCGCAGGCGGCAGGTCATGCAACAGGTTCGAGATCTGTTTATGCACGTCGGCAAGTTGTTGCAGGGTCGTCTGTCTGCTCCCAGGGTTGGCGGCCAGTTCGAGCATGGCGGTATGCAGGCGCGGCAGCACATCGTCGTGCAACAGTCGGCGCGCCCGACGATCAAGCAATTGATCTTCGGCCAAGCGACGGCGTTGCAAGGCGACCAGCCGCCGCGCCATGGCCGCCCCGGCCTGTCCGTCCACCAGCCGCTCGCCTGCCTCCCGGGCCAGCGCGATCTCTTCGGCGGTATAGAGTCCCCGATCCCGTTTGGGGCCGAGTAGCAGCAGGCCGATCAGACCCTGCCCACCCAACAGCGGAATGGCCCAGATCGCTCCGCCATACTCCTCGGGCTGAATCGCCAAACAGAGCGGCGGCGGGTGCGGCAACGCGGCCCCGAGACTGGTCGCCGCCACCAGTGGAACATCGGTAGCGGCGGGTAGGCTCAATGGCGGCCCGGCCAGGGTCGCGACCGGGCCAAGCGGGATCAGGTAGGCAGTCTTGGCCCCCAATAGTTCGCCGCACAGTGCCCGAAAGGGGGCGGCTTCATCGGCCTGTTGCGCCGACGGCACCGTCCCGATCAGCCGATCATAGAGCCGTTGACCCGCCAGGAAGGGGCGCAGACTTTCGAGGGCGCGTTCCCGTTCGCCAAACGAGCGCCAGCCCAACAAAGCATAAAACACCGTCATCAAGACGGTGGCCAGCAACAATTGGTAGATTGGCAACTCGGGAATCCCTGCGCCACTCATACTCCAACCGACGATCAGGCCATACCCGGCAGCGAGGATCAAGGCCCGCCGCCATTGGCTCCGTAGCTCGCCCCGGGGCAAACTCTTGCCAGTAAAGATCTCGTAGGCCACCACTGCCTGGCCGATCAAGACAATCGCCAGCGCAATCAGCAACGAGACGGCCAGATCGAAGCTGATCACCGCAATCAGCAGGCGCGCCGTCAGCCCCGGGAACTCGCCTTGGGAAATTTGGCGCAGCAGCCAGGTTGCAGCTGCACCCACCGCTAATCCGACGGCCAGCAGGGTCCAGGTGGCCGCGGTCAGCCATGGCCGGGCCCGGCGGCGCGCCGCTTCGCCCATAAAGCGCTCCGAACTGGCCGGGGCACGCAAGACCGCCAGCGCAAAGAGGGAACAGGTGATGCTATAGATCGGGTAGATCAGGGCGACCGCAGGCAACCCGTTCACCCCAAACGGGCGGGCTGGCCCGTGCCCGATCACATCGCTGTAGCTTGGCAACGGATCCCCAAACAGCAAGGTCAAAAGCACCAGCAGCCCGACTACGCTGACCAAGCCTAACCAGCGCCGTCCCACCGGTTGGCGCAACGTCCCGGTGTACCAGGCCATCACCAGGTACCAGAGATAGGGCGCGGCGAGCAGCACCAGCCAGCCGAGCCGCCACCAGAACTCCATTTCGCCACTAAAACTGCCCAGCACCCGCCCAACCACGGCGGTATGCCC
>JBLWKA010000171.1:0-11863 GCA_048381555.1 Oscillochloridaceae bacterium umkhey_bin13 | reverse complement strand
CACAACCCTCCGGGCGGACACCACCTTCTGTGATGCGACCCCCCACAGGGGGGCGGGTTTTGGGGCCCGCACGCCCCCACACACCCCCCCCAAAACGGTATGGGGTGGCGCAGCCACCCCATACCCCACCGCCGGAGGCAGACCTTCCATCCAATCCCCCAACTGATTTTTGAAGGATTTCTGAAGGTTTGCCAATTATAGTTAACCATCCAGGCCGATCAACCTTAACGAACGTTCAAGGAGCAAGACTGCGATGCTGCGTCGTACCCCGCATACCCACCTGCTGTTCGCCGTCATGATCGCCACCCTGATTGGTGGCATGGCCCTGTTGCTGAGTCCCGCCGCCCAGGCTCAACGGGCTGATCATCCCGTGACCCGCGCCTGGCAGGCTGCGCAGACTCGCACCGGTTACCATTTTGATGCCGATCTGACCCAGGTTACGATGCCAATGGCAACGGCGGCGAATGTCGGTCGTAGCGCCCGCACGGATCGGGTGTTGCTGCGTGGGCAGGCCGACCTGGCCGCCAACCGCCTCGAACTGCGGCTCTGGAATGATAGTGGCAGTCTGACTGATCCGGCTTCGGGGCTGGAGTTGCGGGTTGAACAGGGCCGCACGCTGGGTCGCCAGGGCGGCGGCGAGTGGCGCGAGTTGGGGGGCGTCACCGATTCCCTGGCCCCCCAGGGTGATCTGCTCGCCTATCTGGCAGCCGTGCGCAATGTGCGGGAACTTGGCCAGGAGGAGCGGGCCGGACGCAGTTTTACCCGGTATGCCTTTACCCTTGATGGGCCGCAACTGGCCGGTTATTTGCGCGATCAACTGGAACAACAGTTGCACGCTGCTGGCGAGTTACCGCCCGGCACGCGCCTGGAAGTTGCCGATGGTTATGCGCGGGTCGAAGGCACGGGCGAGTTGTGGGTAGACAGCCAGGGCCTGCCCTTGCGCCAAATCCTCGAACTGCGCTTCCCCGAACAGGGTGGCGAGCGGGTCGGGGCCACGATTGTGGTTGATTTTAGCCGTTTCGGCCCCAGCCGCGAGTTCACGCTCCTGACGCCCGAATTGACCATGAGCAGTCTGGCGATCTTGCTCGGCCTGACGATGATGGTCGGTCTGATGTCGTTCCGTAACTCGCACCGTTTGCGCGTGGCCCTCGCCGCCGCCTTGATCCTCGCCACTGTGGGCGGGCCGCTGCTTGGCAATTTGCGCCTGCGCGGCTTTCTTGATGCCCAGGTCGCCCACGCCGCCGAACGCACTGCTGCCAGCGAAGAGAGCGACCTGGTGCGGACGTTGCGTGAGTTGAGCAGCGGAGCGCAGTTTGATCCGCAAGCCAATCCGCTCACGAGCCCGCCGCCCGTGGCGGCTCCGCAAGCCTTTGATCTGACTGCGGTTGCTAATCCAAATGGCGACGACGATGGTGATGGGCTGAGCAATGCGGTCGAAGCCTACCTTGGTACCAGTTCCTCGACCGAAGATGCTGATGGCGACGGGATTCCTGATGGGCGCGATAGCGACGGCGACGGGATTGATGATTATACCGAGGTCTACGGCTTCACGCTGGGCGGGCGCACCTGGTATGGCGATCCACTGAGCCGCGATAGTAACGGTGATGGGATCAGCGATACCCAGGAATGGCTCAACGATGCCGATGGCGACGGTCTGCCCGATGATACCGATGGCGATGGCGTGCCCGATCTGTTCGACCGCGACAATGACGGCGACGGCGTGCCCGACCGGTTCGATCTGTCGCCCCAGCAAGTTGGGCGGCCCGCTGGCCCCGATAGTTTCTTCAACGAGCAGCAACCGCTTAGGGTGAATATGCGCGGCTTGCGCCCAGATACCCAGATCCTGCTTGATCTGCAACTGCGCCCCGCCGATGATGAGCAACTCTGGTTTGCCCAAAGTGTGCTCGATTGGCCTATGGATCGCCGCGGCCAGTATCAGGACAGTGATGGCGCAACCTACGCCGATCTGGCCCGGGCCGAGGGCCGCATCCCCGATCCGAGCGAATACAACGGCGACATGAAGCTGATTCCGATGCTCGAAATCCGCACGCCGAGCAGCGCGGGCCTGCTGCCCCAGGAACGGCTCACATCCTACAATCTAAGCCTGAGCATTGCCGATGATGGCTCGCGCCTGTTGTACGCCCCGCTCAGCATTGTGAGCGACCAGGAGACCGGGGCGCGGGTGGCGTTCAATGCGCGCCTGCCCTACCTCCCCGGCCCCGCTGTGCAGGAGATCCGCCTGGTCTGGGCGGTTCAACTGCTGGCCGACATCTGCGCCGAGAGTGTGCGCGGCGAGTGTGTGCGTTACGAGCAGTTGAATGTGCCGCAGGTGATCCAGACCTATTACGAGCCATGGTACCTGACTGGTGCCCTCTTGCGTGAAGATCACGGCACGACAATTGCCGCGATCTACGAAGATCCTGCCGCGCCCGCAGAGACCGACCTGCGCGAGGATGGCTCGCTCTGGTTACTGACCCATGGCCTGGATAGTAGTTTCCTGGGCGGACGCCAGGAGCAGGGTCAGCGTGATCTTGATCTGAGCGAAATTGCCCGCCGTTTTGATCGCCTGAACAATGCCGCCGTCAGCGAGGAGCAGCGTTGGGGCTTGCCCAATCTGTTGCGGGTCGAAACCCAGACCTACCCGAGTTTCGACGAGGCCATGATCACGACGGCGATGACCACGACCAAGGAGTTGCTGGCCCGCAACTTCAATCCGCACTGGTCGGCCAGTGACGCCAATCCGATTATGCCGCTGGTCTTGTTTGCCCGTGAAGAGCAGTTCCGGGTGCAGAACCTGGATAATGCGGGCGATGGGTATGTCGCCCTGAACAATGGCACCCTAAGCTTCGACCTGGCTCCGGCGGGCCAGCCTGCCGCCCCACTCTTGCTGCAAGCCGGCCTGAACTGGTCGGCCTACTGTGCCAGCCCCGGCGCAGGCGGCACGCCAGCCTGGAACGCCTGCCCAAGCGAAACCTACTGGGACGAGTTAGCGCGCCGCCATGCCAGCCAGATGGCGCAGCCGGGTGATACGCCCGCCATGGCCGACGGTCGGCTGGTGCTGGCCCAACTCTATTTCCTGAGTGTGGCCCAGGGGGTGAGCCGAATTGTGGCGAGTGACGGCGCGATCCTGGCCCCCGGTTACCAACCGCTGAGCGACCTCGAAACCCTGAGCCTGGTACGCAGCGTGCGCAACGGAGCCTCGGCGGTGGTGAGTGGCTTGCTCAACATTGTGATCATGGCCCGTTACACCGACAAGATCTCGGTGCTGGAATACCTGGGCCGCATGATCAACAGTCCAGTGCAGACCTTTGTGGGCCTTGGGCGCAGTTTGATTGACAAACTCGGCTTCAAGGCGGGCATGACCCTGATTGGGGTAGCGGTGGTGGCGGTGGTGGCCGCGCTGGCGGTCGGGATCTATTTCCTGGTCAAATACTATTTGGCGGGCGAATTGGGGGCCAAAATCGCCGTCGCCGTGCTGATCTCGGGGATTAGTCTGATCCTCTCGGTGATCATGCCGATTATTACGGTGGTGCAATGGGTGCAAGCGCTGCAAGCGGCGGGGGTCGGCACGATTACGGCGATCAAGACGGTGCTGAGTGCCAGTTCGGCCTTGACCGGCACCTCAAAGGCAGCCGGGATCATCGGGGCGATTGTGGCGACGCTCGTAATCTGGGGCTTCTTCATCTACGCAATCGTCACCAGTAAAACGACGCCCTTTAGCCCCGAGTTCAACCGGGTCTTTGCCGAAGCGATTGCGGCGACGATCTATGTCCTGATCCTGGCCGTGCTTTCGGCAACGGTGGTCGGCCTGATCATTGTCGGCATTGTGGCCCTGATTGACGGCATCCTGACCGCGATCTGCGAACTGGGCGTGGATGATCTGCGCAAAGTGCCGGGCCTGGATGGGGCCTGTTTCACGCTGGGCACGACCGTGACCAAAGCGCTCGCCAAGCTGATCTACTCGTTCGATGTGATGGTTGATGTCGAGCGCAGCGATTTGATTGTGACCGGCGCACCCGATCTGCGCCTGAGCGACCCGCAACGTGGCTTTGTGGCTGGCAACGCGCTAAGTGTCCAACTGCCGGTGACGACGACCGTCGTGCATAAGAGTCCCAAGCCCCAGGATTGGATGCACATCCTGCCCTATATGTGGCTCTTCTCGCAGAACAACCTGCGCAGCAGTTCGTTCCAGTACAGTCTGACCAATACGCCCGCGACGATCACGGCCCGGCGTGGTCAGATGAACCAGGCCTGGAGCATCGAGCGCGACCGGGTCTTTGGGGCGACGCTGGCCGGGGTAGATATTGGCAAGGTGATGTATCGCGGTCAGGCAACCAGTGCCCACGCCCCGCTGACGGGGATCAATCTGCCACCGGGCCTGAACCAGAAGATCAATTTTAGCCTGAATATCGGCTATGCCGTGCCCGCCTACGAGTGCTGGACGGTGCCGAACCCGATTCCGCCCATGACCCCACCAGTGATTCCGGTCTGTTATGTGCGCACCGTGGACGGCAACAGTTCGGCCATGATTGCCGATCAGATCGAGGTGGATATCCTGCCCGCCACGCTGGGCGAGTTCCGCGCCCTGGCGAGTGACGGCAATGGCGGTTTCCGGCTGGCCTGGGATCCCGCCTTTACCAGTCTGGTTGATGCCGACAATGACGGTTTGCGCTCGCGCGCCCATGGCGGGATCGATCCCGATGATGCAACCTGGGATGCCGATGGCGACGGCCTGAGTGATGCACTCGAAATTGACCGCCGCCTCGCCGGGTTGGCGATCTCGCCGATCAACTGGGATACCGACGGCGATGGTTTGACCGATGCCCAGGAACTGGCCTTTGGCACCCACCCGGTGCGCGCCGATACCGATAATGACGGCCTGACCGATGCCGAAGAGATCTTCCACCAGGTCTACACCTTCGATCCGACCCTGCGGCGGGTCGTGCCGACCAATACCTGGCGCGGCGGCTGGATGATCAATGTGCCCGGCCTGCCCTTCGCGGTGCGGGTCAGTTCCGATCCCACCCAGGCTGATGCCGATGGCGACGGCGTAACCGACCAGGCCGAGCGCCAATTGGCCCTGGCGGCGAACCCGCCCGATCAACTCGATACGCTCGGCGCGCCCTACCATCCGCGGGTCTTTAACCAGAGTCCGGTGGCGGTCTATACGACCCTCAGCGACCCAGATCGGGTGGTGCGCCCCGGCCAGAGCCTGGTCTATACCACGACGGTGGTGGGATCGAGCAACCTGCTGGTGGGTGGCGGCCTCGAAGTGAATGCCAATGGCAGCGCCTTCCCCGACCTGCTGCGTGGCTTTGCGCTTGATTTTACCAACGGCCAGCCCAATGTGGCCGAGACGAACCTGATCGTCGCTCCCAATGCGCCCAATGGCGAAACCACCCTGAACAGTGTGGTCAAGGCGCGCTTGCAGGGTAGTAATGCGCCCGCCCTGAGTTGGCAAGCGAGCCAGATTGGGGCGCTGGGCACCTTTACCGACAAGCAGCCGCGTTGGACGGCCCTGGCCCCCGCCGAACCGGGGCGGCAGGACAGTTACCTGCTGGCCGGGCAGGCGATCGGCAGCCAGGAGTTCCGGTCGAACGATCTGTGGGATCCCATGCGCCGCGGTGATGTGCCGGTCTTCGCTCTGCCGGGCGGCCAGACCGTGGCCGCCGAGGCCGACAATGGCGATACCAACTCGCTCCTGGGTTCGACCGGGGCGCGGTTGGCCTGCGACGAGGACGGCAACTGTATGCTGGTCTGGTCACGTTACCAGAACTGTGGCACCGTGACCGCCTACCAGTTGCAGATCACCGGCAATAGCGATGAGAGCAACGGAGCCGATATTGCGGTCTACTTCCGCCGCGATCCCAACTTCTTGCGCCCCGGCGAGACCGAACAGTTCTATGTGGGTCATGTCGTCAATCTGGGCACGGGTGGATCGTTGCAAATCAACCGTAGCTTCAGTTTCTGTGGCACGGGCTATTTCGACATTTACGAGTTTGATCAGATCACCTTTGGGCCACCGCCCTCGGGCCAGATCTACTTGCTCAGCCAAAACCCGGTCTTCCTTTCGGCTCAGGAACGCCGCTTCAGTAACTTTAGCGGACGTGCCCAGGATGGGATTGTCTCGGGCCGGATTGAGTTGACGGTCAACAGCCAGAGCCTGCGCCCGATTGCAGGCACGGTGCTTGGCCCTGATGCGAGTGTGCGCGCCCCACGCCGCGATTTCTCGAACCCCGGTGGCACCACCGCCGAGGATTGGGGGCCGGTTGTCGCCAGTGATGGCCGCGATTTCCTGGTCGCCTGGGAACGCACCCGCACGGTGGGGAATAATCCCAACACCGAGGTCGAAAGCCAAATCGTGGTGCGGCGCTTCAATCGCATCGGCCTACCCATAAGTGACGAGGTGGTCTTGCCGGTTGATCAGCGCGAGCGTGTGATCCGCTACTCGCCCGCGCCGCGCCTGGAATTGGATGTCGCCTGGATCGGTGGGGTCTACAAAGTGATCTGGCACCGCAGCGACAATACGCTGCGCACCGCCGATTTCGACCGCGACGGCAATCTTGTCGCCAACAGCCTGCGCACCCTGGCGACCCGTGCCCAGAACCCGCGTCTCGCCTACGATCCCCTGAGCAGGCAAACCCTGGTGGTCTATAACGAGAATGCCGAAGTGCGTGGCCTGGTACTGATGAATCCCATGAGCCAAGCCCTGCCCTTCTCGATCAACTCGGCCGGGTTCATTCCCCGCGTTGCCTACCATCCGATCGCCCGAGCCTGGCTAGTCGGTTGGAGCGATGCGGCCGATGGCGGGCGCACTCAGCGCCACCGTTTGATCGGCCCGAATGGCATTCCGCGCAATGATCTGGTGCCGCCAAGCGCAACCTGGCCCTCGGCCCCGGTCAACCCCAGCGGTACGAGTCTGGCCTGTCCGGCAATTAGTAGCGAGCCGAACCTCAACCTACCCTTCGAGGAGTTCCCGGGCGCGACCAGTTTTGCCGATACGAGTGGCCGGGGCGGCACGGCGAGTTGTAGCGGGGCGGATTGTCCGAGCGCCGGGATTGGCGGGGCCGGTGCCCTGATTGCGCCCCAATCGGACTTTGCCCTCAACTTTGACGGCCAGAGCCAGAGTCTAACAGTCACGGGTGGCCCGACGGCCCGCCAGGGTCAGAACATGACCATCGCCTTCTGGTTCCGCTCGAACCAGACCAGTGGCCCGAATGTCACCAATTGGAACCAGGGCGCAGGACTGGTAACTGGCTCCGATCTGGGCATTAGTCTGTCGGGTGGGTCACTCCAATTTGGGGTGCGGGCGAGCAATACGCTGCGCACCATCCGCAGTGGCCCGGTCGCCGATGGCAATTGGCATCTTGCGACGGCCACCCTGAACGCAAGCAGCATGCGCCTGTACATCGACGGCGTGCAGGTTGCGAATACGCTGGGCGTTACGCTGGCCGATGGCCCGCTCAATCTGACTCTGGGCCGCCAGGCTGCGGGTGGTAACTTCTATCGGGGCAGCCTCGACCAGGTGATGGTCTTCCCAACCGCCCTGAGCCCGGCCGCAGTGCGGGCCATGTTCGAGCGCACCAACCAGTCCTATTGCACCATGGCCGCCCCCGAGGCGAACACGCTGCGGCTCGCCTATCTACGCCTGAACCGCAACGATCCGCGTGGTGGGCTGATCAATGTGGCGGGCAGCCTGAACCTGCGCGTGGACGGCAATGCACCCAGTTCCAGCATCACCGCTCCGGCCAATAACAGCCTGTTTGCGGCCCCCGCCGGGGCCACCACCCTGATCATTGGTGGCAACGCCAGCGACCCCAGTTCCGAGGTGGCCCAGGTCGAGGTGAGCATCAATGGTGGGCCGTTCGAACCTGCCAATGGGGCCGCCAGTTGGACCTTTGCGGCAACGCTGCAAGCTGGTCGCAATACGCTGGTAACGCGGGCGACCGATGTGGCCGGTAACGTCGAGACGCCCGGCCCTGGCATTGTGGTGCTGGTTGATGGGGCCGCGCCCACCGCCAGTTTCGATCCGACCCTGACAACTGGCCCGCTCGCCCCCACCCGCCTGGCCGATGGCAGTTGGGCGATCAACCTGAGTGGCACGATCAGTGATCCACCGAGTGGCGGCCAGCCCGGCAGCGGGGTTGATCCGGCCTCGTTGCAGGTGACGCTGCTGGCGGTCGGTAACGAACTGGGCGGGCCACAGGGTGGCAGTACGGTTGCCGCCAACCTGAATGGCGAGCGTTGGCAGGTGTTGTATCAACTGCCGAGTGCGCCGCTCGACCCAACTGGCTTCTACCAGGCCACGTTGCGGGCAGCGGATCGGGTTGGCAATCCCGTCGCAGTAAGCGTACGCTTACAGGTTGACGCGAACGGCCCCAATCCTACCCTGAACGCCGATCTGCGTGAGGTTGCGATCATCACCAGTACGCGCTCGCTCACCGGTTCGTTTGATGGTGCCGCCAGCCCAACGGCAGCCCTGAGTCCCCAGCAAAGCAACCCAGCCTTGCTGGAGGCACGCTTCCTGCCCGTCGAACAGGTTGCGCCACTCGCCAGTGCGCTGCTGCTGCTGCCGCTCGATGAAGCAGCGGGCGCAGTCTTCTTCGCGGATCGCAGCACCAACCGCAACGACGTGGCCTGTCTGGCCGATCCCTGCCCAACGGCGGGCGAGCCGGGGCGGCTCGATGCGGCGGTGCGCTTCGCGCCGGGTAACCAGTTAGCGCGGGCGAGCACCCCGGCGCTGGCCGAAGAGGCGAGCCTGAGTCTGCTGACCTGGGTGCAGGCCAGCGGCGACGGCGATCTGCTCAGCCTAGCCAGCAGTAACCCGGCGGGCAACCTGGTGCTACGCCTAGCGCAGGGCCGTCCGACGCTCACGCTGGGTGGTCAGACGGTGGTGCAAGGGCCAAGCCTGGGGACGGGCTGGCACCACCTTGCGGCCGTACTTGATCGCAACGCAGCCCAGGTTCAGTTATACCTGGACGGAACCCTGGTGGACAGCGCCGATCTCGATCTCAGCATGAGTCTGGCTGGTGGCGCGCTGGTACTCGGGGGTGACTTTAGCGGGCTGCTCGACGAACCGACACTGTTGGCGACGGCCTTGAATCCGGCCCAGATCAACGCCCTAATTGCCAGCGCTACGGTGCCCTGGCTCCCGGCGAACATCAGCGATGCCAACTGGAGTCTGGCCGTACCGGAGGGGCTGGAAGGCTCGTATCAGCTTGATCTGCGGGCGAGCGACCAGTTGGGCAACCGCACGTTTGTGGGCAACGCCTGGCGGGTAGTGATTGATACCACTGCCCCGCGCCTGAACCTGGCGGCCGAAACCAGTGGGCGCAGCCTGCGTGACGCCAGCGGCAATCAATTGCTCGAAGTCAGCTACCGCTACGAGGTACGTGATCGCCAACTGGACGAGCGCAGTCTGGTTGGGCCGTGCCAAAACGTGCCCGAGCGCAGCTTCGCCGACCTGAGCGCCCTGGATGGCCTGTTTGGCGACCTGACCCTGCGTGACGGCCTGAGCGTGAGTTGTACCCGTTGGGAGTCAGCCAGGATTGTGCCGCCCGAAGTACGGGCCTGCGACCTGTACGGCAACTGTAGCAGTGCGCGCTTCGTAGTTAATCTGGACGGCACGCCCGACGCAAGCCAACCGGGCGACCCGCAGGCCATGGTGCTCAGCCCCGCTGAAGGAGCAGTGGTGGCCCTGGCCGACGATGGCACATTGGCGGTGCAGATCGCCGCCGAAGCAGGGGCCGGACTGGCCGAGTTGCGGCTCGAACTTGATGGGGTCGAAGTCGCCCGACTTGATCTGCGGGCCGGCCCCGCCTTGAGCCGCACGCTCCAGACGGTATGGGTCAGGGCAAGCGAAGGGGCACGCACGCTCCAGGTGACGGCGCTGGATCGTGCCGGGGCCAGCCAAAACACCCCGCAAAGCGTGACCTTCAGCGCCGACGCGGCCCCGCCGCAGGTCGCCCTCGACAACCTGGTGCTTGACGAGAGCGCGAGCCTGACTGCTGGCAGTGGCATGCTCAGCCTGAGTGGCACCGCCAGCGATAGTCTGGGCCTGGCAGCGGTGCAATTGCGCATCGGCGACGGGGCCTTTGGCGACGTGACCCTTGGCCCTGATGGGCGCTGGGCCACCACCCGTTGGTTCGGCTGGGAACTTGCCACTGGCAACTATGACCTGACACTGCGGGCGATTGACTGGGCCGGACGGATCAGCGAAGTGCGCGAACAGGTCACCGTCGATCTGACCCCGTTGGCCCGGGTCGAAACTCGGCTGACCACAACCCCAGCTGTGGTCAGCTTCGAGCGCAATGCCAGCTTCACCTTCACGGGCGAGGCTGGACCAGACCGCCAGGTGGTCAGTTTCCGTTGTCGCCTGAACGGTGGTGTGCTGCGCATCTGTAGCAGTCCGCAGCGTTATCTGGGGCTACCACCGGGCACCCACGAGTTCGAGGTCTATGCGGTGGATGACGTCGGCAATACCGACAGTACCCCGGCGCGTTTCACATGGCGCATCGAAGGAACGCGCCAGGTCTATCTGCCGCTGATCGGCCGCTAAACAAGGCTGCGTGAACGCGCTATAGCGCGTTCACGCAGCCTTGCTTTAGCCTTGCCCCTACAAACGAACCTGCTGTGCGCTCAGCGATCTCGTGGTAGCATACATGGGTAGCATACATGGGTTGAAGGCACGAGCAACGTTCCCGAAAGGTTCGTATGCAGCTTGGGTGGATCGGCGGGGCTGAGTGTATCATCGTGCTGGTGGTGATCATTATCACCGCCGCCTTTGCGTTCCGGGCGGGATATTTTCGCGGGCGAGGGCGCTAAGCCCAGCACCTTAGACAACGGACAACTATATCTATGGGTGTGATCTACGGGTTGCTAGCGGCCCTCGGCTGGGGCGCTGGCGATTTTATGTTGAGCCGAATCAGTCGCAGCCTGGGTGCCCGTCAGGCGCTCTTTTTTGTCCAACTGGTTGGCATTACCGCGATTGGGCTCGTTTTGCTCGTCCGCCGCGATCTCCCACCCAGCAATCCTGGGCTATGGGCCTTGGCCGTTGGGGTAAACTTGTTCAATGTTGCGGGCACCGTGCTGCTCTACCGCGCCCTTACGATTGGCACGCTCGCGATTGTCTCACCAATTGCCGCCAGTTTTGCCGTGGTTACCGCCGTCCTGGCCGTGCTTGGGGGCGAGCGGCTGGCTCCCTTAGCCTGGGCCGGGGTAGCGCTCGTCGTGACGGGTGTGATTGTCGTATCGCGCCCACCCAGCATCGGCGGCACGGCAGCCTCGCTCGAAGGAGCGCCAGCTGCCGTGGGTGCAGCCATCTGTTACGGCATCTTCTTCTATTTGCTGAGTCCAGTCACGACGGGGTTGGGCATTGCCTGGCCGATCATGGTCGGGCGGGTTCTGGCCGTGATTGTGGCGATCGGCCTGTTAGCCGCCGCCCGTGAAGCGCCCCGCATCCCCCCGCGCCGCACCTGGGGCAGGCTGATCCTGGCGACCAGTTTTGATACTGCGGCCTTCCTGGCCTACAACCTGGGGATCGCCACCGCCTACGTCAGCGTCGTCACCGCGCTAGCCTCGATCTTCAGTGCGGTGACCGTCTTGTTGGCCTGGGTCATCTTGCGCGAACGGTTGGCGGCCAGCCAATGGGCCGGAGTCGCGGCCCTACTCTGTGGGGTCTTGCTGGTCAGTATGTAGGCGGGGCTGGAGGGACGCCTCCGTCCACCCACCCCCGACGGGACGCCTCCGTCCACCCACCCCCGACGGGACGCCTCCGTCCACCCACCCCCGACGGGACGCCTCCGTCCACCCACCCCCGACGGGACGCCTCCGTCCACCCACCCCCGACGGGACGCCTCCGTCC
>JBLWKA010000170.1:0-11964 GCA_048381555.1 Oscillochloridaceae bacterium umkhey_bin13 | reverse complement strand
ACAAACCAAACCCCCCACCGTGTTTGTTATGTTGCCCCGGGCGGGGGGGCGAGGGGCCCCCGCCCCCCGGCGGGGTCCACCCTTTTTTGGTGGGGGTGGGCGGCCCCCCCCCCCAATCCACACCAAAAAACGATGGGGCGCGGCATTGCCGCACCCCATCCTCCATACCCATCACAGGCGAGTCATCAACTCTGGAGGAGTTTCAGGATCAGATCCTCTTGGCCACGGGTGTCAATTGGGCGCTGCGTTGGGGGCGGCTCTGGCGTAGTCGCGGGAGCCGATGACTCGTTAGGCAAGGGTGGCATCCGCTTGCGCATCCGGTCAAAGAAACCATTGCCGTTCCGCCCTGTGGTTGGGGGGATTGGTTCGTTGGAGGCGGCCACGGCATTGGTCTGCAGTGGGCGCAGATCAACCAGCCCATCAACCGAGAGTTGGGCGATCACCTCGGCTACATCAATTTCGGCCCACCCAAGCTGATTAGCGAGTTCGCGCAGGGTCGTTTCACCGTTGATCGCATCAATCACAGCGGCGTGAGTTGGCCCCATCCGGCGCATCACGGCATCGCGTGCCCCAATCAGCACCGGAACAAATTCGAGGGTTGGGATGTAGGCGCGAATCTGACGCCAGCGCCCAGCCAGTCGTTCAGCCGTTAGCAGATGTTGGTGCAGCGATCCCCAGAGCGACTCGGCCTCTGCAGTTGTATCGCTGACAAAGGCAAACGTGGCTTCGGCTGACTCCATCACCTCGGCGAGGGCCTGTACCCCAACCGAAGCTCCACGCTCGACGTGGTACAGCGTTCCGTCACGAAAATACAGATGGCCCGCTTCACCGGAGCCAAAGATGTTGAGTACCCCCGTGACCGAGCTGTAGATAATCATATCAATCAGCTCGCGGAGGGGGAATGTTGCGAGCGTGCCTTCTAATTTCACGATAGCGCTCCCTGGTCATGACCTGCTTGAATGGTGCAGTGCGCACATCAGGCGTAATCTGATCGTAACACTGTCATTTCACTTGTGGCAACATGACCCCGGTACTTATGCTGAATAGGGCTTTGCAGTGTCGCAACTAGGAGCAACGGAAGCATGAAGGGCTTGATGAAGGTAGCGCAACGCGTATGTGTATGATACTGCCAAGATGCTGAATAGACTGTAACAAGACCGCATCTCGTTGATAACAGTTTGTTTATGTTTGATCGAGCGAGATGAACCATGCAACAGGCCACGAGTTTTTGCTCGTGGCCTGTGATGCGACTACCTGAGCACCATCCCTGGAATTGATGATGCGCTATTGCTCAACCGGGTTTTTGGTTTTGGGCTACCTAGCGGTGCAATCCAAAATCCAAAAGTTAAAATCCAAAGTGGGATTAGCGGCTACCAGCCGAGTTACGGCTATAGGCTGGCAGATCGTAGATGTAGTTTTCGAGCTGCTCGATCATAAAGCTTTTTTCAGCAATCAGGTCAGCCACCACATCCCGAATCGAGATAATGCCAAGCAGGCGATTATCTTCGAGCACTGGCAAGTGGCGCAGGTGCTTTTCGGTCATCAGCGCCATACAATCTTCGACCGTCTGATCGGGTCGCACATAGAGGACACGCGCCGTCATGAGTTCGCTTACCCGTACGCCGGTCAGGCTTTCGGTATAGGCCAGTTTACGGGCTACATCACGTTCGGTGACAATCCCTGCCAGCCGCTCGCCCTCAAGTACGAGCAGGGCACCAATGTCATGCTTCGCCATCAAGGCCATAGCCTCGGTCACCAACGTACTAGGGCTAATCGTCAAAACCGTCTTTGGATGCGCATCAAGTAAGCGTCGCACCGTCTTCATGAAGCCAATCTCCTCCAGGGCAGGTGTAGCATGTTATTAGGGGGCTTCAACTATTGTACTCCGATTTTGTGCTACCGTCACCCTTGGAGTCGCAGGGCGGACGTTGCATCCGCCCTGACCGCTTCCGGTTAGGGCTTGTCATGTTCCCATGCCAGCCCGTACCCGGGCTGGAGTAGTTCGGGATGCGGGTTCGGCTACGGTTACGGGAACGGCCAGCGCTACCGCCGCCAGCAGCACCTGCACGATCCAGGTTAGGTCAGCTACCAGCAGGTGGGTCAACTGCATCCAGACCGGGGCCTTGAGTGTCACGTTTACGCAGCCGATCAAGATCTGGATAAAGAACATCGTGGGTAAGGCCCAGGCCAACCGATGCACCAGCGGTTCGTTGCGCTGATCGGTTACGACCCGCACCATATATAAGATGTAGATACTGAACAATACCGCAATGATTGGGTGAATGATCCGCATTTGCACCAGCGGATGCGAGTCGCTGGTAATTGCTTGCGTGACCCCGCCCGGCAATGCACCGTGGTGCAAGAGCGTATCACCCAGCGCTGTTACCGCCCCCGAAGCCCCGACCAGGGCGGTCCCAAGCAACCCCAATCCCAAGAATAGCGGTAGCCGCCCGTGACTCCGTAAACTGATCGGTGCCCCGCCCGAGGCCCACCAGGCCGTCAGGGTCATGGCTCCCACCAGTAAGAAGGTATTGATCAGGTGCAACCCCATCATCCAGGCGCGTACCGCCGAGGTGTTCATCGCTACGAGCGAAAAGATCACCAGCGCCGCGCCAAGCAGGGCCTCGATGATCATAAAGACCATGGTCACGGTGGCCCCACGGCGTACGATGTGCCCACGCTCGTAAATGCGGAAAGCCCAGATCAGCATGATCAAGGCCCCAATCATCGCCAGCCCACTCGTTACCCGGTGGGTAAATTCGATCATCATTTCGGTGCTTGGCGCTACCGGAATGACTTGCCCATCGCAGAGCGGCCAATGGTCGCCGCAGCCGGCCCCTGAGCCGGACGCCCGTACGAAGGCACCCCAGATGATGACAAGGAGGTTGTAGGCCACGTTGGCCCAGGCGAACAGGGCATACCGAGAGCGAAGCATAAGCGGGCTTTCTAGTGGGGAAGAGGGTATACTTGGGGAAATACGCTGCCCGCTATGATAGCACAGCCTCGCTGGAATTATCTGGCAACCGCTAACAAAGTTGCGGTAATTCACCCGATTGGTTGTCGAGTGTTAACATTGCTGGTTGCTGGAACAGCCCTGCTGGACGCAGGGGCTTGATCTGTAAGGCGCTAGTGACCGCGATCCGCAAATCATTTAGCGCGATTGGTTTGCTTAAAAAGGCGGTTGCCCCGGCGGCAAGGGCCGCGCATTCGATGCTCCGATCAGCCGAAATTAACAAAAACGGGAGGTTAGATTCGGCGCGAACCATCTGAAGTAACTCGAGACCAGTGAGCAAGGGCATCCGTTGATCACTCAAGACCAGATCAATTGGTAGCCTACGCAGCATACTCAAGGCGCGCAAGCCGTCTTCGGCTTCGTAGAGTTCAAGATTGGGGATACTTCGGCTCAGGGCGCGTAGAAAGTATTGGCGCACTGCGGTTTCGTCTTCGACGATCAGGATGCGGATGCTCGCGTTTGACATACGTGATCCAAATGATGCGGCTTGAGGTTTAGCTCCGGCCATATTTTAGAGACAGGGAACATCTAAACGCGACATTAGCTGCAAATTTGCAGGCTGTGCAGCTGCAGATCAGATATGGTATCTTTGAGCAGATTGGCGCTGTATCCGCGTGCATGTTTTTGGCACCCCAAGGAGGAGCATCATGACTGAGCAACGCACCCGCCTTGGTGTGATTACCAGTGGTTCGCTAGTGGCAGGCTTGACCGCACGTCTCGAAGCCCAAACCAGTGTCGAGGAGTTGCGGGTCGGGAAGTTTGTGGTGATCGCGGGCGAACAGCACCAGTTTTTTTCGATGGTGACGGATGTGGCGCTGGCGGCCACGAACCAGAACGTGTTGAGTGATCCGCCAACCGGCGATCCGTTTGTGCATGCCGTGTTAGCCGGAACCTCGACCTATGGCACCCTGGCGCTGAGTCCACGCTTGATGCTGCCCCACGATCTGAGTGCCCAGATGCTGCCGGTCAAGACGATTCCGCGCCATTTTGCACCCGTTTTCGAAGCCTCCGAAGACGATTTTACCCGGGTTTTTGGGCGTGAAGGGGGCAGCATGTTTGAACTTGGCCGTCCACTGGATATGGATGTGCCGATCTGCCTCGATCTGGAACGGGTGGTCGAACGTTCGAACGGCATCTTTGGCAAAAGTGGCACCGGCAAGAGCTTTTTGACGCGCCTGTTGCTGGCCGGAGTGATCCAGACCCGGATTGCGAGTAACCTGATCTTCGATATGCACAGTGAATATGGCTGGGACAGTCGCACCGAGAGTGGTGGCTTTGTGAAGGGGTTGCGCCAACTCTTTGGGAGCGAGGTTCAGGTCTATCGGCTGGATCGCAAGGCTGACAATCGCGGCCAATTTGATGGTGATCTGGTGATTGGGCTTGATCAGATCGAGGTCGAAGATGTGACTCTGCTCGAAGCTGAGTTGAACCTGAGCAGCACCGCGACCGAGTCGGCCTACCTGTTGCGGGATCGTTTTAAGGAGCGCTGGCTGCGTGAATTGCTCGAAATGGACGGTGAGGCGATTGCCGCATTTGCCGAGAGCAGCGGGGCCCATGCCGGGGCGATCAGTGCGTTGCGGCGCAAACTGATCCAGATCCGCCGCCTGAGTTTTGTGCAAGACAGTGCCGATTTTTCTGCGGTTGATCGTATGATCAGTGCGCTGGCGGCCGGTCGCCATGTGGTACTCGATTTTGGGTCGAGTAGTGGCAGCCTGGCTTATATGCTGGTGGCCAATCTGATCACCCGCCGCATCCATCGGCGCTGGATTGAGCAGACCGAACGGTTTTTGGCTTCAAAAAACGAGGCTGATCGTCCTCGGCCTTTGATGATCACGCTCGAAGAAGCCCATAAGTTCCTCAATCCGCAGACTGCTCGCCAGACCATCTTCGGCACCATTGCCCGCGAATTGCGGAAATATAGCGTGACGCTGTTGGTGGTTGATCAACGCCCGGCTTCAATTGACCCCGAAGTGATGAGCCAGCTTGGGACACGCATCACGGCCCTGCTCACCGACGATAAAGACCTTGATGCGGTCTTTACCGGGGTCAGTGGTGGCACCGGCCTCAAGGCGGTCCTAGCCTCGTTAGAGAGCAAGCAACAGGCGATGGTCTTGGGCCATGCCGTGCCGATGCCGGTTGTGATCCGCACCCGACCCTACGATGATGCGTTCTATACCGCCATGCAACGGGGTGGCCCGCGCCAGAGTCTCAGCTTCGTACCGGCGGTCTCGGCCGAGGAAGAGATGGACGAACTCTTTCCTGATTAGCCTTCGAGCCGCCGCAATGCCGCTTCGGCCTGTTCGGCATCGTTTGGGTCAGCCCCGGCGGGTCGGTAACGGGCCCGTTGGTAGGCGTCGGTCAGGATGGCCACCGGTTCGGCGGCACTGGCCTGGGCCGCCGTGGGCGCAAACTCGGCGGGGGTCTGGGTTGGCGGGCGAGTCTGGGCCTGGGCTTCGAGCCGTAATAATAACTGGACATAAGCGCGGCGGGTGCGACTGGTGGGATCATTGCCCCGCAAATTCGCTAAAGCCGCCCGTAGCCCCTCGGGGTGGCGGGCAAACGGATTGCGCAAGCGTGCCCACAGATCGCGCAGATCGCCAACCAAGCTCCTGACCGCACCGAGCGACTCGCGTTCTTCGTCGGAGCCATCGGCGGCCTGTTGACGGCGGCGCAACACCAGGATGAGCAGCACCAGGATGATAATCGGAATCAGTGCCATCAAAAAGGTGGCACCTTCGGCCAGGTTCTGGGCCGTACGCAAAAAGTCGCCGCCCTCCACGATGAGCGGGCCAGATTCCTGGGCTATGGGCTCCTCGGGGAGCTGAAACCGCTGGAGCGCGGCCATAATCGTCCGGATCAGCGCACTGATCGGTTCGGCCAGGAAGGTGATCAGGAACCAGGCGATAATGCCACCCACCAGGGCCAGCGGAAAGATCAGCAGGGCAATCAGGTTCTGAAGGGCCGCCAGCCCATCACCGCCGCCGAGCAGGGTCGCCAGCAGGGTCGCCATAATCACCACGGCGGTCACTGCTGCCAGCAGCGTGATCAACCAGCGCCAACTGAGATCGTTCAGGCGACCTTCGGCGGCATCCTGGGCATGGGCCAGGGCCAGGGCAGTTAGCCCGAGGGTGCCAAGGGCGATGACATGGCCGATCACCAGCGCCGAATTGGTTGGTGCGCCCGTGCCAAGCAGGCCGCCAATCAGCAGGGCCGCCCCGCCGACGGCGGCACCGCGCCCAAACAGGGTTCCGATAGCGGCACTATCACGGCTATCAAGGCGCGTGCCGCGCCAAAACAGGAACAGGCCAAGCACGAGCAGGCTATAGGCACTGCCAAAGGCCAGTTGGCCTGGGATCATCGCGGCCAGGGTTGGCAGCAAGCCGCCGTGGGCGACCAACGGCAAGAGCAAGGCGGAACCGAGTGCGCTGGCCCCAAGGATCAGGCTGCGGCGACGGGGATAACGCAACGCCAAGCCATCGGCCTGCCAACCCAGGACTACCACGAGCGCCAGCAGCGGCCATGGGGCATACAACGTCGTCAGGGCCACCAGGGGCAGCCCGACCACGGTTGCTTCGAGGGCCAGCAAAACCAGGGTAAACAGCAGACGCATGAGTTGCCCTTTGCAGCTATAGCAACTACAAAAAGCCAGCGTGAACCTAGTTCACGCTGGCTTTGGGTCGCAGCCAACCAAGCTACTTGGTTTCGCGGTAGGTGACGTGGCGGCGCACCAACGGATCGTACTTGCGCAGCTCGATGCGGCTCGGATCGTTACGGCGATTCTTCATCGTCGTATAGCTGTGGCCGCTCTCGGTGCTCTTGAGCTTGATAATAATGCGGTTGCCCTTTTTGGAAGCCATATGCTCACTGTCCTCTCTGGCGCAGCAAAACGCGCCTGACGGCGCACTAGGGCTATTGTATCATCACCAGGCTTGTGGTGCAAATTGAACTCGTTTGCCTTGACAACGATTTAGGCGGGTGCTATCCTGATGCCTACCATATAAATAATAGTGTGCTGCTGTCACGGACGACGGCAGAGGCATGAGGCGCGGTCAGGCGGAAGACGCCGACCGCGTTTGTGATCACAGCCGCTCGTGCGCCACGCGGACGCCGGGGGCTTGAGGGACGGAGGACGAGTCTATGGACGCTTCCAGTGCGCCAGTTGCCCGCAGCGACCACGCTTCCGGTGAGCCTCGCCCGCCAGCGCGTGCGAATCTGCCCCCCGCGCCCACGCGCCGTCCTTCGCCTGATGCGGCTGATGCGGCGACTCTTCATCCGATCTTGCAGCAACCGACGATCGAAGCCCTGGTTGAGCATCTGCGCAAGCAGGAGCATCCCGAGGGCAGTCTTGATCAGGTGCGGGCGAGATATGTGGCGGCTTACAATAGTCCCACGGTCGAGGCGCTGATTGCCCGCTTGCAAGAGTATCTGCCCGATGAGCGTGGCGATCTGGTGCGCCAGGCCTATGCGCTGGCCCTGATTGCGCATACCGGCCAGTTCCGCCAGAGTGGTGAGCCGTATATTGACCATCCCGTTGCAGTCGCGACGATCCTGCTTGAGTTGCGCCTCGATGCCGAATCGTTGGCGGCAGCCCTGTTGCACGATGTGGTTGAAGATACCAGCGTCAAGCTTGATCTGATTGCGACCTTCTTTGGGCCGCAGGTGGCTCATTTGGTAGATGGGGTCACGAAGCTCTCGGGCTTCGAGTATAAAACCAAAGAGCAGATCCAGGCCGGGTCGTATCGCAAAATGTTGATCGCCACGGCTGACGATCCACGGGTGATTCTGATCAAACTGGCCGACCGCCTGCACAATATGCGGACGCTTGGTGCGACGTCGCAGCAGAA
Source organism: Oscillochloridaceae bacterium umkhey_bin13 (assembly GCA_048381555.1). GTDB lineage: Bacteria > Chloroflexota > Chloroflexia > Chloroflexales > Chloroflexaceae > Viridilinea. The sequence goes on along the minus strand of JBLWKA010000170.1, from coordinate 4,107 downwards.
GCAACAACGGATCGCCCGCGAAACCCTCGATATCTACGCGCCCCTGGCCCATCGCCTCGGCATGTGGCAGGTCAAGTCCGAGCTAGAGGATCTGGCCTTTAAGGCGATGTATCCCGAGCCGTACCGCGAAATTTCCGAGGGCCTGAGTATGCGCCACGAGGCCCGCGAACGGGTCATTCAGCGCGTGATTCGCAAGATGCGCGATATGCTTGAAAAAGAGGGCATCCGTGCCCAGGTGACTGGTCGCCCTAAGCATATCTATTCGATCTGGCGCAAAATGGAACGCAAGGGCGTGGCGCTTGACCAGATCTATGACCAGCTCGCCATCCGGATTATTATCCAGGAGGTCGATCCTGATCGCGCCAAAGGTACATGCTACCGTGTGCTCGGCCTCGTCCATAGTACCTGGACCCCCGTCCTGAGTGAGTTTGATGATTATATTGCGGTTCCCAAAGAGAGTAGCTACCAGTCGTTGCATACGACGGTGATTGTGCCCGGCGGGCATCCCTGCGAGGTGCAGATTCGGACCGAGGATATGCATACGGTCGCCGAACACGGGATTGCAGCCCACTGGCGCTACAAAGAGGGCTTTGCGAATCGTTCCGATCAAAACTATGAAGCCAAGATTAAATGGCTGCGTGAACTGATCTCCTGGCGCCGTGAGCTTACCGATGGCGATTTTGTCGAGAGTATCAAGCACGAGCTTGATGAGATGGTCTATGTCTTTACCCCCAAGGGCAAGATTATTGACCTGATCTTCGGCGCAACCCCGGTAGACTTCGCCTACCATATCCACTCTGAAGTGGGCAATCGTTGTATTGGTGCCCGCGTCAATGGGCGCATGGTGCCGCTCGACTATCAACTCCAGAACGGTGAGATTGTCGAGATTATGACCACCAAGACTGGGCGTGGCCCCAGCCGCGATTGGCTCAATTTTGTGAAGACGGCCAGTGCGCGCAACCATATTAAGCGCCACTTCCGCCGCTTAGCCCGCGACGAAAATATTGCCGCCGGGCGTGATCTGCTCGAAAAAGAGATGAAACGGCTCGGGTTGGGGGCCAGTTTCGAGCATCTGGCCGAGTTGATGGGCAATCGCACGATTGATGATCTGTTTTTGCATATTGGCTCTGGCGAGTTGACCGCTCGCTCGGTGGTGCAGAAGGCGCTCGCGCAACAGGTCGAACAGCAACCTGTGGAGAGTCTGCCCTTGGTATTGCCGTCCGTCCCGGTGACGGCCCGCGACCAGCCCGTTGGGGTGCAGATCAGTGGGGTGGGTGCCATCCATAATCGGCTGGCCCGTTGCTGCAATCCCGTAGTGGGTGAACCGATTGTTGGCTTTGTGACCCGGGGCCGGGGCGTGACAGTGCATCGGGCCGATTGCCGCACGATTGTGAATGAGCGTGACCGCGAGCGCTTGATTGATGTCTATTGGGGCGGTCAACAACCCCGGGGCTATTCCGTGCCGATTCGGATCGAGTCCTGGGATCGGGTCGGGCTCTGGCGTGATGTGGCCGGCGTGATTGCTGATGCCGGGATCAATATCGAAAAGCTCGAACAGGGTCAGACCCGCCACGCTCGCCGGGCGGTGCTCCATGTCATTCTTACCATCCAGAGCATTAGCCAGCTTTCGAATATTCTGGATAAGCTGAATCGCATCAATGATGTGATCGAAGCCCGTCGCGAGAGTGGACGCTAAGCAGGTTCAGGGGGATTTGCTGGCCTGGTTTGCTGACCAGGCCCGCGATCTGCCATGGCGTCATACCCGTGACCCCTATCGCATTCTGGTCGCTGAAGTGATGCTGCAGCAGACCCAGGTTGACCGCGTGCTGCCGAAGTATGCGGCCTTCCTTGACGCGTTTCCGAGCCTCGACGATCTGGCTGCGGCCCCCAGAGCCGAGGTGATCCGGCTCTGGGCGGGTTTAGGCTACAACCGACGGGCGGTCAATCTGCAACGGGCGGCCCAGGCGGTGCGTGATCAGCACGGCGGAGTCTTTCCGCAGGATGTGGCGCTGCTGCAAACCCTGCCCGGGGTTGGCCCGTATACCGCTGGCGCGATTGCTTGTTTTGCCTTCGAGCAGCCGGTGGCCTTTCTTGATACCAATATTCGCCGGGTGGTGCGGCGGGCGCTGGTTGGCCCCGAAACCGCCCCGCCCCCCACGAGTGACCGCCAATTACTGTCTCTGGTGGCCCCACTCATTCCTGAGGATCGGGCCTGGGCCTGGAACCAGGCGATCATGGAGTTGGGGGCGCTGATCTGTACCGCCGCCGCCCCAGCCTGCCGCCGCTGCCCGCTCAAGGCCCATTGCCAGAGCTACGCGCTCTGGGTGGTCGAAGATACCGAGGCCGTATTGGCAATGGCTGGCGACCAACCTGTGGCCCGCCCCTTGCGCCGCGCCGCCGAACGTGGGCCTGGCTACCGCCCCGAAGCCCCGTTTGTCGGCTCGAACCGTTGGTACCGGGGGCGGGTGGTGGCAGTGATGCGCGAATTATCCGGCGACGTAACGCTGCCCTTCGCCGCATTAGGCCCGCTGGTGCGCGACGGCTATACCCCCGCCGATGAAGCCTGGCTACGTGAACTGGTCGCGGGACTGGCGCGTGATGGCCTGGTTGTGATCGTTGCCGCTGGGGTGCGTTTGCCGTAATAAAAATGTCGTGATAGGTAATTCGGTCGTAATGGTCATGGGTTATCCTGGCATGTACATCGATCGCAGTGCCCGGAGCGAAGTCCAGGGCGGTATGGCGGGACGGTCTACTATGTCTGATATTGTGAGCGAACCCGATACCGACGAGATTGGTTTGCACTTTGTGGCCCCGGTCTATAACGATCAGCGCACCCTGATTGGGTTGGTGGATGTGCGTACGTCGCTCGAACCACTGCATGAACTGGTCGCGCTTGATCAGAATCGTAGCGGCGAGGGCAGCTATAGTGTCCTGCTCGATCCTAACGGGATTCGCTTGAGTATCCCCAGCCACCCCGAACTCTTGTTCCTGCCCGCAATACCATGGTGGCCAGCCTGCATACCCTGACCCGTCAGTTGCGCCAAGCAGTGGCCGACATCAATAGTGCGGCCAGCGAAATTCTTGCCGCGACGACCCAACAGGCGACCGGGGCCAGTCAGCAGGCCGCCGCTGTAACCCAGACCTCGGCGACGGTGGCCGAAGTGAAGCAGATCGCCCGCCAGACCGATGATCAGGCGACGCGGGTAGCGACGGATGGCCAGGCTGCGCTGCATCTGGCCCGCGAAGGAACCGAAACGATCGAGGCGACCATCCATGGGATGGGCCAGATCCGCGAGTTTGTGCAGACCATGGCCTCCACGATCAATGCCCTGGCCGAGCAGACCCAGGCGATTGGGGCGATCACCACTTCGGTGAGCGAGATCGCTGATCAGAGTAACTTGTTGGCGCTGAACGCGGCAATCGAAGCCGCCCGAGCCGGCGAACAGGGCAAGTCGTTTGCGGTCGTGGCCCAGAATGTGCGGGCCTTGGCCGAACGTTCGAAGTTGGCGACGGTGCAGGTGCGCGAAATCCTGAGCGAGATTCAGAAGGCCAGTGGTGCGGCAGTGATGGTGACCGAAGAGGGTTCGCGGCGCGTGGCCCAGGGGAGCACCATGGTGACCCAGGCTGGCGATCTGATCCATCGGATTGCCGCCGAGGTCGAAAGTGGCACTCAGACCAATATCCAGATGGCGGCCGGTGCCCGTCAAGCCTTCAGTGGCCTGGAACAGGTCGTTGAGGCGATTGACTCGATCCAGCAAGCCACCCGCCAGACCCTCAGTTCAACCCGTCAGGCCGAACAGGCGGCCCAGGATCTGAGTAAACTGGCCCAGGCGCTGAGTGCAACGATCAGTGCGTATCAACTAGAGGAGCGCGGGGGTGTGGCCTAACGTCTTGCAGCGCGTGGTCGCCCGCGCCGGTGTCCGCCGGAGGGGCCGGTGTCCGGATCCCGTAGGGGCGACCCGCGTCGTCGCCCGGGGCAGCCACGCGGGCTGCCCCTACGGATTCGCACCGTTAATGCGGGTTGGTCAGGATTTGGCGTATACTGTGGGCATGCACCAACTTCCTGCCGATTTTACCATCCTCGCGCTCGAAACCTCGTGTGACGAG
>JBLWKA010000169.1:0-12253 GCA_048381555.1 Oscillochloridaceae bacterium umkhey_bin13 | reverse complement strand
ACCACGCGGGTCGCCCCTACGATCCGCATCGTCTCCGCCATCTATGCGCCAGCGGCCCGGTTCGCCCCCGTGGCATCCCGGTTCGCCCCCGTGGCGGCCCCGGGCGACCACGCCGGGGCGCCCCTACCGATCCGCACCGTCTCCGCCATCCATGCGCCAGCGGCCCGGTACGTCACACCCGCAGGGCTTGAACTCGACGCAATGGAGGAGCAAAAATGTTAAACTGGATGGGCCATTTCTGAACGATGCGTTTACGTTAGAGCCGCAGCATGGAAACCTTCTTCTGGTGTTTTGGCATTGTCGTCATCCTGATGGTGGTGGTCGCGCTTGCGGTGCCACTCTCGGTCTTGACGTGGTGGGCAGGCTGGCGCAAACGGGCCGAGTGTGACGAGCCCCTGCGCTCGACGCTGCCCCAGTTGCCACCGAGTAATGGCCCGTTTGTGGTCTATCTTTCGGGGATTGGTGATATTTCGGGCGACTACCAATCCCGTTACGAAGACGAGTTGTTGGAAGAGGTGGCCGAGCGAATTCCGGGCCTGCGGGTGGTGACGGATGTTTTTGGCTTTTCGGTTGATAATCAGAGCCTGACCAGTGAACCGGCGCTCGGTTGGTTCTGGGCCTGGATCAGTGAAATTCGTTTGCGCAAAGGAAGCCCACTCAAGCGAATGGGCAACCTGATCAGTATGCGCAACATGCTGCATATTGCGGTTTCGGCGGATCACCGCTATGGGCCGATCTACAACTACGGGGTCGCCGAAATGATTTTGCGTGGCCTGTTGCGCCAGGGGTACCAGCCGGGCCAGGGCACGCCGGTGACGTTGTTAGGCTATAGTGGCGGCGGCCAGATCGCCTTGGCAACAGCAGGCTATGTGCAGGCGACCTTGCGGGTTCCGGTGCAGGTGATCTCGTTGGCAGGGGTGTTTAGTGCAAGTCCCAGCCTGAACCAGATTTCGGCCTTTACCCATCTGTATGGCACCCAAGACAACCAGGTAAAAGCGGGCTACTTTTTCCCGGGGCGCTGGCCGCTCTTTCAGGGTTCACCCTGGGCGATCGCGCAGAACCAGGGCAAAGTGCGATTGATCTGCCTCGGGCCAATGGTGCATAGTGGCCGCAACGGCTACCTGGATGCGACCAAGCAGATTGAGGATGGCCGGAGCTTTCAGGCCGTGACCGCCGACGCGATTGCCGAACAGATTCGCCGTCTGATCTAATACCAATTACCGTTGATGATGCAGCATTGTCTAACGGAGCATCAGGCTTTATGCTACCCTGCGGCGCAATCCAAAACCCAAAAGCTAAAACCCAAAATGGTATAAGCTAACAGCCCCTCTGCGGTTCGCCGCCTGCGGTGCGATAAGCGTAGGCCATGCGCCGCGTATTCCAGGCCAGGCCAACCCGTCCGTTGGGGGTGAGCACGATACAGCCGCCACTGCCCCCGACGACGGCTCGGGCGAGGGTACGGATCGCCATTTCGGCCGAAGATTGGGGCGGCAGACCGCGTTCGAGCAGTTCGATGGTACGGCGGGCCAGGGCCGCACTGGTGATCGACTCGCCCCAGCCGGTACAGACGGCGGCCCCAACGCGCCCATCGGCATAGAGCCCACAACCGACCATGGGCGTATCACCAATGCGCCCAGGCAGTTTGAACGAGGTTCCGCCGGTTGAGTTAGCGGCCACCAGGTTGCCGGTATGATCAAGCGCAATCGCGCCAACCGTATCGTGGCCCCCCACGGCGGCGGCACTGGCCGGCTTGATCTGACTGGCGCGCCATGCCTCCCAGCGTTTGCGTTCGCGCTCGACGATCAACGCTTCGTTATTACAGAGGGGGATGCCCACACTGGTGGCAAAGGCTTCAGCCCCTTCGCCGGCCAGAAACGTCGCCGGGCCTTCGAGCACCCTGCGCGCCAGGCTGATCGGATTGCGAATGTGGCGCAGATTAGCAACCGCCCCATAGCGCAGGGTTGCCCCATCCATCAGCACCGCATCAAGTTCAACCGTGCCAGCGCTGGTCAGCACCGACCCCGTGCCCGCATCGAAGATTGGATCATCTTCCATGATCCGCACTGCGGCCTCGACGGCATCAAGCGCACTCCCCTGCGCCCCCAGGATGGCCCATCCGGCATCAAGCGCGGCGCGGCAACCAGCCAGATGCGGTTCAACCTGGTCATCGGGAATGGCCCAGGCCCCGCCGTGAACAATCATTGCGATCGACATCGTCGTGCCCTACTACGTTGTATAAAGAATGGGCATATACTCTACCACGAACCATAGTAGCGCACAACTCAGGCAAATAACAGAGCCGCCGCTCTAAAAGCGACGGCTCTCTGGTGGACCCAAGCGGGATCGAACCGCTGACCTCAACACTGCCAGTGTTGCGCTCTCCCAGCTGAGCTATGGGCCCCTGACCTTGGTGGACCTGAGGAGGCTCGAACTCCTGACCTCGACAGTGCGATTGTCGCGCTCTCCCAACTGAGCTACAGGCCCGAACGTGTTGGAGTATAGCAGCACATGGCGGTGCTGTCAAACATTTTGAATGGGCAGGGGTGTGATGGAAAGTCTTGCATGCGTGGTCGCCCGCGACGGGGCAGCGGCTGCCCCTCCCGTTCCGCAACGTGAATGGGTGAACAAGAAGCAACGTAATTCCTAGACGACTATGCTATAATTTCGCCGATCTTGCCAACAATGAGGTTGGCGTGGCGCAACAAAGGAGTGGCGCGATGATCACCAAACGACCAGGCCGAGTTGGGATGGTGCGGGTGACGTTTGCGATACCGGCCGCAATCTGGGCCGATTCGATCCATGTCGTGGGTGATTTTAATGGCTGGGACGAGCGGGCCACCCCGTTACGTCAAGCCGAAACCGGTTGGATGGCAACGCTCGAATTAGACGCAGGGCAGAGCTTTCAGTACCGTTATTTGTTCAATGGTACGGACTGGCACAATGACTGGCAGGCCGATGGCTACGCCCCCAATGCCTTTGGCGGTGACAATTCAGTGTTGATTACGCCTGTGTTTGACGATCCGCCCGCCCGGTCTGAACCTCCTGGCGAGCATGTACTGAGTTTTACGCCGCCACGGCTGCGTCTGATTTCGACGGGATAATTCCACATGGCTACGACCAGCGTCCCTGTACTTGATTTTGGCTCACAGACCGCCCAGTTGATTGTGCGCCGCTTACGTGAACTCGGGGTCTATAGCGAACTCCTGCCCCATGACACCCCCGAAGCCCAGGTACGGGCGCTCAACCCGGTAGGGGTGATCCTCTCGGGTGGGCCTGCCAGTGTCTACGAAGCGGGTGCCCCCCAGATGCCAGCCTGGTTGCCCAACTCGGGGCTGCCTGCGCTCGGGATCTGTTATGGCATGCAACTGATGAGTCTAGCCCTCGGGGGCGAGGTGCTCCGCCCTGAGCAGCGTGAGTATGGGCCAGCGACGATTACGCTGAGCGAGACGCATCCGTTGTTTGCGGGCACTCCACACGAGCAGCCGGTCTGGATGAGCCACGGTGACCGCATCGAGGCCCTGCCAAACGGGTTTCGCCCGATTGCGACCAATCCCGCGACGCCCTTTGCCGCCATGGCCGACGACCAGCGACGCTGGTATGGGGTGCAGTTCCACCCCGAGGTGGTGCATACGGCGAGTGGGCGCACTATGCTGGCGAACTTCTTGTTCCAGATCTGTGGCGCACCCGTGACCTGGCTCGCCTCGGAGTTTGTGGCCGACGCTGTTACCCGGGTGCGCGATCAGGTTGGCCCTACCGCCCGTGTGATCTGTGCGCTCTCGGGTGGGGTCGACTCGGCGGTTGCGGCGCTGATTATCCACCAAGCGATTGGCGAACGGCTCACTTGTGTGTTTGTGGACAATGGCCTGTTGCGCCAGGGTGAAGCCGAACAGGTCGTAGAAACGTTCCGGGAACATTTTCATGTGCCGCTGATTGCGGTGGATGCCCGGGCCGAGTTCCTCGAAGCCCTCGCCGGGGTCGCCGATCCCGAACGCAAGCGCAAGATCATTGGCGAGAAGTTCATTCGGATCTTCGAACGCGAAGCCCGTGCCCTTGGCGGGGCCGAGTTTCTGGCCCAGGGGACGCTCTACCCCGATGTGATCGAGTCGAGCGCCCCGGATCGCAAGCAGGGGGTGACGATCAAGACCCACCATAATGTGGGCGGCCTGCCCGCCGATATGCAGATTGGTCTGGTCGAGCCGCTGCGTTATATGTTCAAGGACGAGGTGCGGGCAGCTGGGTTGCAACTGGGCTTGCCCGAGGCGTGGGTCTGGCGCCATCCTTTCCCTGGCCCCGGGTTGGCAGTACGGCTGATCGGCCCGGTCAGTGCCGAGCGTCTGGAAACCCTGCGCCGCGCCGATGCGATCTATATGGAGGAGTTGCGTAACGCCGGGTTGTATCGCAGTACCCAACAAGCCTTTGCGGTACTGCTGCCCGTCCAGAGTGTTGGCGTGATGGGCGATGGGCGCACCTATGCCGATACGATTGCCCTGCGGGCCGTAACTACCGAAGATTTTATGACTGCCGATTGGGCGCGCTTGCCCTACGATCTGCTGGCCCGGATCAGTAGCCGGATCGTGAATGAAGTTCCCGGCGTTAATCGAGTGGTGTACGATCTCTCATCAAAACCACCGGCAACGATCGAATGGGAATGAGCAGCAGCCTCGTAATCCAGCAATCGGCCCCTGCCAAACTGATCCTCTGTGGTGAGCACGCGGTGGTGTATGGGCAACCCGCTCTGGCGTTGCCCCTGACCGATCTGCGGGCCGAGGTGACGGTCAGAGCTACAGCACAGGGCACGGGACTGCACGTGATCGCCCCTGACCTGGACGAAGCCTGGCTGGTGCGCGAACAGCCCGCCCATCCCCTGAGCGCACTCCTGCTCAGCACCCTCGCTCAGTTAGTAAGGCCCGAACCCGATCTGAGCCTGCGTTTGCGTTCGCGCATCCCGATTGCGAGTGGCATGGGCAGTGGGGCGGCCGTCGCAACGGCGCTAGTGCGGGCATTGGCGGCCGCCCACGCCGTTCATTTGCCCCCGGCCACGATTGCCAGCCTGGTCTACGCCAGCGAACAGCGCTTCCATGGCACTCCCAGCGGAATTGACAATACGGTGATCGCCTATGAACAGGCGATCTGGTTTGTGCGTGCCCAACAACCCGCTACGGCCCCCACCCTTGAACCGCTGCACATAGCGGTGCCGCTGCAACTGGTGATTGGTGATACCGGCATTCGGAGTGCGACCCGGCTGCCGGTTGCAGCGGTACGGTCAGGCTGGCAGGCTGATCCGCCCCGCTACGAGGCCCGGTTTGCTGCGATTGGTGAACTGGTGCGCCAGGCGCGGCAAGCTCTGGCTCATGGCGATCAGCCCGGTCTAGGGACGCTGCTCACGACCAATCACGGCCTGCTCGTCGAGTTGGGGGTCTCGTCGCCCGAACTGGATCGCCTGGTGGCCGCCGCCCTGGCCGCTGGTGCCCTAGGGGCCAAATTGGCTGGCGCAGGCTGGGGTGGGATCATGTTTGCGCTTGTTGATCCAGCGGCAACCGAAGCCGTTGCCACTGCCCTGCATCAGGCGGGCGCAGCCCAGGTATTGATCACCAGTGTGGCTTGATTAGATTAAACTGTTGCGGCATGTAGATCGAAACACTATAATACGATACACGCCTACACCAGTCTGCGGCTCAGCGTTTGGTTGCCGGGTCGTCTGCCGCCGAGGTATCGTATGGGTCTGATCAAAAAGGTCGGAACAAAATCATTTAGTACACCTGCAAGCACGCCTGCCGACCCTGAGACACCAACTCCTACTCCTGATGGCGGCGATACCCGGCGCGGCCTCACCCCACCCCCAGGTGCCGATGGAGGCGATACCCGGCGCGGCCTCACCTCGCCCCCAGGTGCCGATGGCGGCGATACCCGCCGTGGCTTTACCCCGCCCCCAGGTGCCGATGGCGGCGATACCCGCCGTGGCCTTACCCCGCCCCCAGGCCCCGATACCAAACGTGGCTTCAAGATGGGCACTGGGGCCGTGGCCCACAATGCCGAAGAGGCCAGCCGCCTGGCTTCGATGAATCTGCTGCAAGCAGGGGCCACACTCCAAAATCGGTACCAGATCATGGAACCGATTGGCGTGGGTGGCATGAGCGTAGTCTACCGAGGGCGCGACCTGCGGTTCAAAGATGTGGAGCGCTTCTGTGCCATCAAGGAGATGGCCCAGAGTGCGGCCGACTCGAATACGCGCTTGCTTAACCTGAAGAACTTCGAGCGCGAAGCAGGCTTGTTAGCGACGCTCCAGCACCCGGCCATCCCCAAAGTCTATGACTTTTTTGAAGAAGGCGGACGGGTCTATCTGGTGCTCGAACTGGTGCTTGGACGTGACCTCGAAGTTGTGCTTGATGAGCACCAAGGCCCCATCGAAGAAGAACGGGTTGGTCGCTGGGGGGTGCAGATCTGTGATGTGCTGACCTATCTGCACAACCATCGCCCCGAAACGATCGTCTTCCGTGACATGAAGCCCTCGAATATTATGGTCACCCAGGATGAGCGGATCGTGCTGATTGACTTCGGCATCGCCCGTAACCTCAATCGGAGTGACCGTAAAGGTACGATGATCGGAACCGAGGGCTATTCGCCCCCCGAGCAGTACCGGGGCATCGCGGAGCCACAAGGTGATGTCTATGCGCTTGGCGCAACCTTGCACCACTTGCTGACCGCGAGTGATCCCCGGCTCGAAACCCCGTTTACCTTCCAGGAGCGTCCGATCCGCCAACTGAACCCGATCATCTCGCACGAGATGGAGGCGCTGGTTGTGCGCGCCCTTGAGTACGATCTGACGGCACGGTGGCAGAGTGCCGATGAGATGAAACAGGCGCTGCTGGCAATACCCGGAATTGGTCAGGGTGCGGTGAGTGCTGCGCCAACCGCCCCCGCCGTGATCAAAGGGGCCAATCGCACCGAACTGGTCTGGAAGTTCACCTGTGAAGATGAGGTACGTTCGTCGCCATGCCTGGCTGGGGGCATGTTGTTTGTTGGCTGTTACGATACTAACCTCTATGCGCTTGATGCAACCCGTGGCGAATTTCGTTGGAAGTATGCCACCGAAGGCGGGATCAGTTCGTCACCAGCGGTCTGGCAAGATAATGTGATTATTGGCTCGGAAGATGGGGCCGTTTACTGTCTGGATATGCGCCGCGGCGGCCTGCGCTGGACATTTCGCACCGCCAAAGCCGTCCGCTCGTCACCCCGCGTTGATGATCGCGTGATCTTTGTTGGCTCTGATGACCAGCATATCTATGCGATTGATGGCATGCGGGGCACGGCGATCTGGAAGTATCGTACCTGGAACCCGATCCGCTCTTCGGCCTGCATCAACGGCCATGTCATCTTTATTGGCGGTGATGACGGCCACGTCTACTGCATTGATGCCCGTAACGGCGGCGTCAAGTGGAAACAGCGTACCCAACAACCCGTGCGCTCTTCACCCACGTTTGCCGAAGGCCTGGTCTTTGTTGGTTCACTTGACCAGAACCTGTATGCGCTAGATGCCGAGGGCGGTTGGCCCGCCTGGCGCTTCCGCACGGGTCATTATGTCAATTCATCGCCATTTGTGGTTGGCACTCGGGTCTTTGTCGGCGGCGTAGATGGCATTCTGTACGCCCTCGAAATCAAGACCGGGCGTCTGGTCTGGAAGTACGAGGTTGGCAGCCAGATCACCTCGTCGCCCCGCGTTGAGAGTGGCCGGGTCTATTTTGGGGCCGTAGATGGCAATGTCTATTGCCTTGATGCCGGTCAGGGCACCCTGATCTGGCGCCATTTGACCAACGCCGCGATCGTATCCTCGCCAACGATTGCCGAGGGTGTGGTCTATATTGGCTCGATGGATCACCATGTCTATGCCTTGAAGGCGTAGATGCAAGCCTTGGATAAGTTCGCCTATGACGCAGCCGCTGACACCACCCGAACAGCCCGAGCCAGATGATCAAGCATCCGCCGCAACGACTGCCTGGTGGGAGAGTAGCCCCCACCCCGGCGAAGGTGAGCCCCTCCCACCAACGCCAGATCATCCTCCAACCCCAGTTGAGGATCGTGCGCCAACGGCACCACTTGAGCCGCTAGATCCAGCGGAGGCAGCCGAACCTGCGCCAGAACTGGAACCGGTTGAGGATCGTGCGCCAACGGCACCACTTGAGCCGCTAGATCCAGCGGAGGCAGCCGAGCCTGCGCCAGAACCGGAACCGGGTGCCGCAGATGAACCAGTTGAACCACCAACGCCCCTCGTATCACCAATCGAGGTCGCCGATCTGCCTCCGAGTCGCAACGAAGCCCAGACCCCGCCTGATGGCACCCCGGTGCTAGAACTCAGTCTCGATGATAAGACCCGCAAACTCCCTGCCAGCAGCGCCCCGGGGCTCAGTTTGCACTACTCAAGCCAGGGGCTTGCGGCAATGGCGGTGCGCGACCGGGGCCGCGTGCGCGAGAGTAACCAGGATAGCGTTTTTTCGATGTTGCTGACCCTGCCCCGCGAGGGCGGCGATCTGCCGGTCGGGCTGTTTGTGGTCGCCGATGGCATGGGCGGGCATCAGGGCGGTGAGGTCGCCAGTCGCCTCGCAGTGCGTACCGTCGTCCATCAGGTGTTAGCCCAACTGGTGCTCCCGGCTCTTGACGGCCAAATGGACGAAGCGCTCCAACCGATGATGATCAGTGCAGTGCAAGCCGCCAACGAGGCAATTTGGGACTCGGCCCAGGTGCTTGGTACCGATATGGGTACCACCTGTACGGCGACCCTCCTGGTGGGTGGCAGCCTCTATCTGGCCCATGTCGGTGATAGCCGAGCCTATCTGTACGAACCCGGTGGATTACGGCAACTCACGGCGGATCATTCGACAGTGGGGCGATTGATCCAACTCGGGCAACTTGACCCAATTGAGGCCCGCGAGCACCCGTTGCGCAACCAATTGTATCGAACCGTCGGCCAACAACCTCAAGTAATGGTAGACTTCATCTATCAACCGATCGGCGAAAGCTCACATCTGTTGATCTGTTCCGACGGACTCTGGGGTATGGTCGAAGAAGAGTTGATTCTCCAGGCGCTTAATCGAAGCCCCTGGCCCCAGGATGTCTGTGATGAGTTGATTGCCCTGGCCAATCTGGCCGGCGGCGAAGACAACATCTCGGCGGTAGTGGTAACACTGCCGCGTGCCGCGAGGTAACGATGACCCCAGGCATCCAACTGCGTTCAACGCTCAGCCGGAGCGTCCTGCCCGAAAGCAGCGAGGCGCAGCTGATCTATGTGCTGCTCGAAATGAACGCTCAGGGCGTGCCTTCGACCATCCCCAAACTGCCCCTCAACCTCTGTCTGGTGATCGACCGCAGCTCATCCATGCGCGGCGAGCGGTTGCAACAGGTCAAAGAGGGGGCCACCCGGATTGTAGATATGCTCGATGCCGATGACTATTTTGCGCTCGTCACGTTTAATGACCGCGCCGAGGTAGTAGTTCCGGCCCAGCGTGCCCGCAATAAGCAAGACCTGAAGCGCATGATCGGCATGATCGAGGCGGCCGGGGGCACCGAAATGGCGACCGGTTTGGCCCTTGCATTGCAAGAGGTGCAGAAGCCGGTGCTGAACCGGGGCGTGAGCCGTATTCTGCTGCTTACCGATGGGCGTACTTATGGCGACGAGGGTCGCTGTGTCGAGATTGCCCGCCGGGCACAGGGCCGTAGCATTGGGGTGACCGCACTAGGGGTCGGGGCCGAATGGAATGAGGACCTGCTCGAAACCGTTGCCGCCCGCGAAAATAGTCGCACCCAATACATCACGTCGGCGCTCGATATTACCAATATCTTTACCGACGAAGTGAAACGCATGTCGTCGATCTTCGCCCAAGAGATCACCCTCAATCTCGAGACTCGCCCCGGGGCAACGCTGCGTTCGCTTGACCGGGTGCGACCCTTCATTGCCCCGCTTCAGGCAATCGAGGATCGTGAACAATACTGGAATGCACGCCTTGGCGATTGGCCCGGCACCGATCCCCAGGCTTTCCTGATCGAACTGGTGGTACCACCCCTCAGCACTGGCGAACATCCCCTGATCCGCCTGAACTTGCGCTATAGTCTTCCCGGCGTAAGTATGATGAACCAGCAAGGCGAGTTGGTGCTCCGCGTCGGGGTGCGCCCTGCTGCCACGGTGGGCTACGAAGTTGATGCGACCGTCAAACATTGGCTCGAACGCCTCGTCGCCTATCGGCTCCAGGCTGGAGCCTGGCAAAAGGTCGAACAAGGTCAGATTGAAGAGGCGACCAAGCGCCTTCAGATGGCCGGTACACGTCTATTTGAAGCCGGAGAGGTAGAATTGGCCCGTACGGTACAAGAAGAAGCGACCCGCCTGCTACGTTCGGGGCAAACCAGTGCAGAGGGGCGCAAGCGCATCAAGTACGGCACCCGTGGCCTGATGGGCCGAGGTGACGCAAAAGACTGGTAGGACACGCCAATGCAACGCTGTACCCATTGCAGTGCCCAACAGCTTGATGGAACGATCTTTTGTACCGAGTGTGGTGCAAGTCTGATCAGCAACCGTCACAACCGTGAGACTACGACGGACTTGAACCGCGTCGCCGCTGATGGGCTTGCCAACGTTACGGAACTGGAACCAAGAGTGATCGATGCGCCACTCCAGATCGGGGCACCGATGCTCTCGTTGGTGGTCTTGAATAGTGGCCGACGCATCCGTCTTGATGGCACCCAACCCTTATTGGTGGGGCGCAAAGATAACCAGCGCAATAACTTCCCTGATGTGGATCTGGGTCTGGATGGGGGCCATGATGCTGGAGTTTCACGCCGCCATGCGCTCATTGCACCGCAAGGCCCCGGCTTCACGCTCAAAGATCTTGATAGCGCCAACGGAACCTTTATTAATGGTCGCCGCATCCAGCCCAATGCCATTGCGGCGATCAAAACCGGCGATGAACTCAAGTTCGGTACCCTCATTCTTCGTTTCGAGATCGAGTAGGAGCATACCGTGGCGAAGACTGTGATTCTCCATTTGACTGGTGAAGACCCGGTTCTGGCTGATATTGACCGCGATCCCCAGCCCACTGACCTGTTTTTGATTGTCACCAATATGCGCAAGCGTGATGGCAAACCCGTCCCCTATCTGGCTGCGGGTGTGCAAGCGGTGATCTTTCCCTGGCATCGCATCACCTTTGTCGAGATGATGCCCAGCGAAGAAGAGCGCAGTTCGGTGGTGGACTTCTTCCGCACCTGAGTGCTGCACCTGGTTTCCCCTGCTGGAACGTGCTGCGGTGCGTTCCAGCAGCAATCACAAAGGGGTTCTGCCCATGCTAGCGTATCCAGACCACGAAGAACGGGCCTGGCGGCTCGAACGCAGCACCCTGTTTGTGCCCGCCTCGCGTTGGCCGATGATCGTCAAGGCCAGCCAGAGCCAGGCCGATGCGGTGATCATTGATCTGGAGGATTCGGTTACGCCCGCCGATAAAGAGGCCGGACGGGCCAATCTGATCCGGGCGCTGCGCGAACTCGATTTTGGGCCGCGCCTGCGCATCTTCCGCATGAATGGCCTCGATACACCCTTCGCATATCGTGATCTGATTGAGGTACTTGAGCCCGTTGGCGACCGAGTTGATCTGGTGCTCATTCCGAAGGTCAATGGGCCAGACGAGATTGCGTTTGTGGATCGGCTGATCAGCCAAATTGTGTTGGGCCGCAACCAGACCCGCCCGATTGGGATCGAGGCCCAGATCGAGACCGCCCGCGGCTTTCTGTATGCCCGCGAGATCGCAGCGGCCTCGTCCCGACTCGAAGCCTTGATCTTTGGCCCTGGCGACTACGCGGCCGACATCCGTGCCCCACTGGCTAATATTGGCGAACGCGATGCCCACGATGCACTCTATCCCGGCCATCGTTGGCACGCCGTCATGCATACGATTGTCGCTGCGGCCCGTGCCAATGGCCTGCGCTGCCTCGATGGCCCTTTTGCCGGTCTGAACGATCCCGAGGAACTCGATCACGCCGCGCGGGTGGCACGGGCACTGGGCTTTAGTGGCAAGCAGTGCATCCACCCGGCCCAACTCGCTGTGGTCAATCAGATCTTCAGCCCGCCTGCTCACGAAGTCGCCTGGGCCGAAGCGGTGCTGCGCGCCTATGGACAAGCCGTCGCCCAGGGCCGGGGCGCGGTCAGCCTCGATGGCAAAATGATTGACGCAGCCAGCATTCGGGCCGCCCAGGTCATCGTGGAACAGCACCGGCG
>JBLWKA010000168.1:0-12305 GCA_048381555.1 Oscillochloridaceae bacterium umkhey_bin13 | reverse complement strand
CACATCAATCGCCTCAAGCAGGTGAAGCGACAGATGTACGGACGTGCGAAAATCGATCTGTTAAAACAGCGCCTCATGGCGTAGGTGCGCCAGATGCCCCGATTCACCAAAAGTGCGCAAGAGCCTGACAGCCGTAATTTACAAACGGCTCCATCGCGGCAGCAAACGCGCCGATCGGGTGGCGGTCTATACCCACCGCGACGTGATCCAACTCGTGACCCAGTTGAGCAGCCGACCGATCCATCGCGCCGAACACATCCCCGTCTACGCGTTCGACCGCCGCTTTGTGGATGCATTTGCCGCCCATGTCGAGCGCCGAACCACCTTCGCCCTCACCGTCACCGAAAACCAACTCTACATCGAGATTGCGGGCCAGAGTTTGCAGAGTACCCGGATAACCCATCGCATCGCCGAGGGCTGAAGGCTGAGGGCTGAAGGCTGAGGGCTGAGGTTCCGAGGACGGATAGCGTATGTACGATGGGAAGGACTGATGTGTATGGCACAGGAATCACCACTGAGGCACCGAACCAAAACCTACGCCTTGCGCATTATCAAACTGTACGGTTCGCTTCCCAAGACGGACGAGGCGCACGTGATCGGGCGGCAGCTGCTGCGCTCGGGCACCTCCGTTGGAGCGAATTATCGGGAAGGCAGTCGTGGACGGAGCAATGCCGAAGTGGCAGCGAAATTCGATCTCTGTATCCAAGAGTTGGACGAAACAGCGTACTGGATCGAGCTCCTGATCGAAGCTGGGCTTGTCAACGAACCCCTACTCACCCCGTTGCTTGATGAAACGAACCAGTTGATCGCCATGTTCATTGCGGCGGTACGCAAGCTACGGCGGAAAGGAAGCGAGCCAGAGCGATGAAAGAGCAGCCTTCAGCCGGATCGCACTGCGATCAGCCACATGGTGCAAGCCCAGGCGCTTAATCTTAGCAACTCTGGAATGCTACGACCCGTGAGGGCTCACGTCGGCAAACACGGGATCGCGTGGCGTGCTATGAACCTGGCGTCTGGTCGTTGTCGTCGTCGTTGAGGTGGTAGGCGTCTTAATAGCCGAAAATCCGATAGCCGATAGATCGCGCCGTGCTAGCTATGCCAAGCTTGGTATGGCCGATAGCCCGACGATGAACGGGTGTTCGCAGATCAGCGACGATCGCTGCTCATGGTTCGTCGGGCCATACCAGCCCATAGCGCACGGCAAGTAGCGCCGCCTGGGTGCGGTCAACCACATTGAGCTTGCTGAGGATCTCGCGCACATAGGTCTTGACGGTGTTCTCGGTCAGGTCGAGGGCCAGGCCAATCTCTTTGTTGCTGCGCCCGCCCGCAATCAGCCGTAGCACGTCCCGTTCGCGTTGGGCAAGTTGGGCCAGCGGATCTTCGGGCGCTGCGACGCGATCCATGAGGCGTCGGGCAATCTTTGGGTGAAGCTGCGGTTGACCCGCTGCGGCCCCCCGGATCGCCGCGACCAGATCCGCGCCGCTCATCTCCTTCAGCAGATAACCTTGCACGCCAGCACGCATGGCCGCGTAGACCCGCGCGTCATCGCTGAAACTCGACAGGATGAGCACCGCCGCCTGATGGACGGCCCGGATTGCGGCGGCGGCGGCGATGCCGTCCATGTCGGGCATCTGGATGTCGAGGAGCACCACATCCGGTTGCAGCCGTTGGGTGAGTGCTACCGCCTCTGCGCCGGTGGTCGCCTCGCCAACCACAACCAGATCCGGCTCGGCTTCGAGCGTGAGGGCAATGCCGCGCCGCACTACTTCGTGGTCGTCGGCAATCAGAATGCTGATGGGCGGTGCTGCGGAATGCGTACCCATAGCTGGGTTCCTTTGCCTTCAGGTGCACTCATCGTAAGCGTTCCACCGAGGGTTGCGACCCGCTCGTGCATGCCCCGCAGGCCGTGTCCGTGCTGTTGGGCTTGGGCCGGGTCAAAACCACGACCTGGATCACAAACTACGAGGACAATTTCGCCATCGTCGGCACGCAAACGTACGCTTGCCTCTGGCGCACCGCTATGCTTGAAGCTATTGTGAAGCGCCTCGCGGGCGATGGCCACCAGCTCGCGGGCCACCGGCTCGGCGAGGATCAGGGTTGACGGCAGCTCCAGGGCGATGGGGAACTGGTGCTGCGTTGCGAACCGGGCGGCTTCGTGCCGCAAGGCCACTACCAGGTCAGCCGAGGTGTTTGGCGTGGCGCGCAGATCGCTCAGGAGTTCGGCAAGTTCGCCCTGGGCCTGCACCACCCGCTCAGCCTCCTGCGCGAGCAGTCCCCGCGCCCGGGCTGGGTCGCGCTGGACAAGGCCGGTAAGGGCGTGGAGGCTCAGCCCCAGGCTAAAGAGATTCTGCTTAAGTGAATCGTGCAGGTCGCGGGCGAGGCGCTGCCGCTCGGCCAGGGTTGCCAACTCGCGCTGATGGGCAAGCAGCTGTGCAGTGCGAGCCGCCACCCGATCCTCCAGTTCGGCGTTGAGTGCAGCCAGCGTCTGGTAGTTCTCGGCGTAGGCCAGGGCCAGGGCCGCCTGCTGGGCCAGGCCGCGCAGGCGTTCCTGCTCGTCAGGCGCAAAGGGCAGGCCAGTACGCCGTGGCCCAAGCCAGTAGATGCCCAGTTGACGCCCACCCACCAGCAGCGGCGCACTCCACGCATCACGCACCGCTGGCGGTGGGTCTGGCAGCAGTTGGAGGTGCGCCCACGCCACACCCAGGCGCTCCGGCAGCGCTTCGGTGAGCAAGGCCACCACCTCGTTGTGGCGCACCACTCGCCCGAGTTGCTCCTGCGCGGCGGTGAGTTCCTGCTGAAAGCTGAGCCGCTCGGGGTAGAAGGCGCGAGTGATCAGCCGATTGGCCTGCCGCTGGAGCCAAGGGAAGGCCGAGGCCGCCCCGAGTACCGCGAGCACGGTAATCAGTTGCGACGATGCGGGGATGAGGTTGGGCAGCAGTGCCGTCAGCGTCAACGTCAAGCCGAAGTACAGTGCAAGCAACCCGCCTGAGGTGAGCGCATAGCCAAGGGCGCGCTGGAGCGCCACATCAATGCGCAGCAGATCCTGGCGCAGCAATGCGGCGAAGCCTGCGGCGGGGAAGCAGACCAGGAGGGCGATCTGCAGCGCTGTGGGGAGGGATCCACCGAGCATGCGTAGCGCAGGTAGCGCCATCACCGGGAGCAGTGCCAACACCAGGCCAGCGAAGAGGAGCCGGGCCTGCGCGAGTTGCTGGCGTTGTTCGGGGCGCGGATCACGGATGGCCTCAAAGAGCAACCAGCCCACCAGGACGCTCGCGACGGCGGCCCCGACGACCAGCGCAACGATCATGCTGGCGCGCCACGCGGCGGGCGCAAGCACCGCACCGACGGCCAGCATCCCGAAGAGTCCATACCCTGCGCCGAGCAGCCAATCGGGGATGCTACTGCGCCGGGGGAAACGAGCGACAATCTGAAGGATCAGTGGTACGGCCAGGGCGGCATGGATCAGGCCCAGGGCAACCCGCAGATCGGGCAGGAGGTTTGCGAAGGCGGACAGTGAGAATGGCTCCGGCGCGCGAACACCCCCAGTGTGACAGAGCAGGGCCGCAAGTAGCACCTGGAGGCTCCCCACCTGCCCGATCAGCCAGCCTGGTCGGAGCAGCACTGGGGTCAGCCCAATCACCAGCATACCGCCCACCGTGAGCAGCCGTAATGCACTAACGGGGACTGGAGCAACCATCGCCAGGCTCAGGGCGAGCGCGAGTTCGATCACCAGCAGCATGAACAGCGGCAATAACGGCTGGTAGAGCCAGCGGACGGTACGATCAGCTGTGCTCGATGCTGCGTCGCCGGATCGTTGGATCGTACCCATTGGCGTTTGCTCTGCCGCTACGGGGAGTCCTGCCCACCTTTGTGTGCTATACCCGAATAGATGTTTAGACATCGTTCAAAAGCGTCCATTTTGGCTTGACTGTTTGCGTCTGACCGCTCCCCTCCCAACCTCTCCCCGCTGGGGGGAGGAGTCTGGCTCCCTCCCCCAGCGGGGGAGGGCTGGGGAGGGGGCGTTGCGGTTGCCAAACTGTCACGCTCATTTAAAAGATGCCTTAAAACTCATGAAGGCGTGCGGATTATTACAACAGTATAGATGATACCGCCAACGGACATGCCAGATTGTGACCCATCGCCAGGGCCAGCACGTCGTCGCGCCATGGCTACGCTCCGCGCAGGCGGCTATGCTGCTCGATCACCGCCACGGCCCGCGCCACCCCGTCCTCGGCGCGAATGCGCACCCCCACATCGGCGGCGCGTGACTGCATCGTTAGGTCGGTGGTGGCGACCCGAATCGCCTCGGCCAGGACGTCAACGGAGAGCTGACGCCGTGCGATGGGTCGCGGCCCCACGCCCAGTTCGTACACCCGTTTGGCCCAGAATGGCTGGTCACCAAAGAACGGTGTAACAATGGAGGGCACGCCGGCCGCGAGTCCTGCCGCGGTGGTGCCCACGCCGCCGTGGTGAACGACCGCAGCCATTTGCGGGAAGAGCCAATGGTGGGGGACTGCGCCGGTCAGGTGAACATGGGCGGGGAGTCGTTCGGGGCGCAGGCCGCCCCAGCCACCATAGAGCAGGCCGCGCTGGCCACTCCGGGTGAGCGCCTGCACCACCATGGCGGCGGCCTCCTCGGGTCGGCTGCTGGGCATGCTGCCAAAACCGATGTACACCGGAGGCGGGCCATCCTCAAGGAAACGCACGAGATCGGCGGGTGGTACCCAGTCCGCTGGTGGCTCCAGGAACCAGTACCCGGTGATGTGGATCGTGTCGGCCCAATCGCTGGGGCGGGGCAGGGTGTGGGCGCTATAGCCGTAGAGGATCGGTCGAGCGTTACGCAGCCGCCCGAACGGCCCCCAGAAGGGTGCCGGAGGCAAGCCCAGTACCTGGGTGCGGGCGCGGGCGTCGGCCGAACGGAACATCTGCCAGAGCATCTGCTCAGCGACCTGGTGCGAGAGGGCGTTGGTCCACCTCGCTAGGGGAGTGCGTGGCAAGGGCGGGGCCAGCACGCTCGCAAACGCGCGGGTGGGCGTGAAGGGCACAAGATGGGCCTGCACAAGCGGTACGCCGAGCTTTTCGGCCAACGCGTAGGCGATGAACAACCCGCCGATCCCGGCAATGATCAGGTCGGCATCGTGGGCGGCAGCGAGGCCGTGGGCGGCAGCGGTGTGGGCCTGCTCCTCGGCAATGCGGGCCTGCTCGGCAAAAACCTTGCGCGTGCGGCCCTGCTCAATCAGGTGCTGCAACTCCTGGGCAATGGCTTCGTGGTTCCCACCAACGGCGACGAACTCCAGGCCATGGCTTTGCACCAGGTCGCTAAAATCCGGTGCGGCAAGCAGAAAGACGTGGTGACCGGCGGCGCGCAAGCCGACGCCAAGCGCCACATAGGGCTGGACATCGCCCCGGCTGCCGAGGGCGAACATGACGATCTTCATGGTGACTGATCCTCCAAAGGCCTACGCGCATCACTCACGGCGAGCAGCGTTGATCGCATTGCGCCATCGTTCGTCGTATGGCTGCTCGGGTCATCCGAGCCGCGACCCTAACGAGAGCATACGCGAACAGGTCGAGATGGGCTATCCCCATTGGAGGAGGGGGGCGATACCTTCATTGGAAGGGGCCTGCATCATCAACAGTAATTGGTATCAACGGCGTACCACCGGCAAATACACCCTGAACGGCTCGAAGCTGATTGTTACCTCGGCGGGTGCCGAGACGCTGAAGGCGTCGGCGGCGCGAAAGCTGAAGCGACTGACGGTTGTTGCGCGTATGCCTGGCTCTGGGGCGACGATGATGCGCCGTCCTGGGTCGCTCACCACGGTGTCAGGCTCACTAATCGACGCCCCACGCCCCGCTGCGCTGTACTGATAGAGCGTCGCACGCGTTGGTAGGCTCGTGATCGTCAGGCTGAGCGGGTCGCCGTCGCCATCTTCGGCTGGCAACGTAAGCACGAGGTCGCGCCCGGCAGGCGCATTGCGGCTGAGGGACTGGACCACCGGGACACGGTTGCCGTCACGGATGCGCAGGGTCATCGTGGCGGGCGTGCCTGCCGTGGCAGTGAACGGCTCAATCGTCAGCGTCACCGTCTCGACCTCCTCGCTGATCCCGTCAGCTACAATCGGCAGACGAAGCGTCCTGGGTGCAGTTTCGCCACTCTCCCAGACCGCGAACAGGTCGCCGCGCACGCGTGCCAGCATGTCTGGTGCAGCTGTGTCTAGATCATAGCGGTTGAAGAAACCGCCGATCAGAATTTTGCCGTCGGGCTGGAGCAACAGATCTTGGATTGGGCCATCTGGACCTTGGCCCGCATCGAAGCTGGGATCTGGGACGCCATTCGCGCTCAGGCGCACCAGGTTCGGCTGATCAGGCAGGTTGCTATTGCTGAACTGGCCGCCAATCAGGATCTTGCCATCCGGCTGCACCACCACCCGGTTGATCACCCCGGTTGTGGTACCGCCCAGATCGAAGTCAGCGTCGAGATTGCCATCTTCCTCGAAGCGAACCAGGCCGGGACGCGGGCGGGGCGAAATCGCGCTGACGGCGTCGAAAGCGCCAACCGCCAGGATCTTGCCGTCAGGTTGGAGGGCCAGGGCATACACTTCGTTGTTGGGGCCATTGAATGGGTTATAAGCGTCGAGTGCGCCAGTTGCCGTAAGCCGGGTAAGACGAATGCGTGGCTGGGCATTGACCTGGGTGAACTGACCACCGATCAGCACGCTCCCATTGGGCTGGACGAGCACAGTATAGACTGGCCCGTTCAACTGGGGCGTGAAGCTGGTATCGAACACACCGCTCGCGCTCAGCCGCGCCACGTGCGACTGGGTTTGGCCGGCGATGCTGCTGAAGATTCCAGCGACGATGATAGTGCCATCGCCCTGCACGGCAAGATCGCGTACCCCTTCACCGGCCGAGGTGCCGACATTCACGGTGAAGGTCGAATCAAAACTGCCGTCAGATCTCAAGCGGGCCAGGCCGCGCTGGGATACGCCCGCGATGCTGCTAAAGAAGCCGCCGACGAGGATGTTGCCGTCAGGCTGTACGGCCAGGGCGCGCACGAGACCATTGGCAGTGGAATTGAAGTCGAGGTCAAGACTACCATCGGGATGCAGGCGCGCCAAGCGCATGCGTGGCTGGCCGCCAGCCATGCTGAAGTTGCCGCCAATAATGATCTTGCCGTCGGGTTGGCGGGCGATGGCCGTAACCTGACCATTGAGCTGCAGATCAGCAAAGTCGCCATCGAGCGTCGCGGGGTCAGCCAGGTAATCGCTGGGGTCGGCACTCCCCGGGGTGATCGCCACGCGTGCGGCCACCGCACCAACCCCGTCGTCACGGATCAGTTCGATCAGCGCGACCTCCTCGCTTTCAAGCACCAGCAACTCGTCGGTAGCGAAGCGGATGGTGCCAGAGGGCTGGGCGCGCAGCGGAAGTGCGGCGAACGGCAGCACCAGGATAGCGAAGGCCAGTGCCAGCCAGCGGATGCCATAGGGGAAGCAATTTAACTGCATTATCCTCCTTTCTGCGCATGGCTAGGCCCGTCGTGTGGGAGGTCTGCCGATGCGCGCACGGACACTATACGCACGCTCATACCGCATCGTTTCAGCGACACCAGGATGGCCTTCACCCGAGATTCGTTTAACCAGCCGCATTAACCTCCTTCTCGACGGCGAGGGCCATATCCTGGATGACATGGATCACTCACGATCAGTGGTTCCCAGGTGAGCACGTCGTACAGCTTCGTGAACCGATGTTCGGGCGGGTCGGATGCCGGTCTAGCGACCGTGGGATACTTTGTCGGCGGGTTTCTAGCACGGCGCATTACCTTGCCGCTTCGCCGCCCAAGGGTACTGCTGACGGAACAGCAGGCTCAATCGCTCGTACGAGTGTTGAGCAATTGCTCTAGACGCTTTGCACGTCACACATTATGGGCCAGGATGATCGCGGCTGCATTGCGTCGCAGTGCCACGTCCTCATCAGCAAGCAAGATTTGCACCCGCAGCGTATCGAAAGCCAGCGGGAGTGGATCATTGCGCTGCTGTATCGGCTCTGCGTGCTACGGCTATGCACGCTCACAGAGAAACGCGAGCACGGCCTGGTTGAAGGCGTTGGGCTGTTCCCACATCGGGTTGTGGCCTGCTGCGGGAATCAGGACGAGGCGGGCACTGCGCAGCTGGGTGGTGAGTGCTTCGGCAACGCGGAGCGGGATGAGCGTATCGCGGCCACCCCAGACAAGCAGGGTTGGGGCCTCAATCGCGGCTAGCCTGGCGGTTGCATCAGCGGCGAGCAGTTGGGTGATAGCCTGGAGCATGGTGCGTGGGCCAGCGCGCAGGGTATCGCTCACCAGGACGGATAGGAAACTCGGGCGCAGGGCGGGCACGATCCCCAGCAAGCCGCAGGCGTGACGGAGGTAGTTGCGCCCTAGTGGGGTCGTTGCGGCATTGACCAGTACCAGGCGCTCGATGCGTGCGGGGTAGGCGGCGGCCACCTCAGCGGCGATCAGACCGCCCATCGAGTGCCCGATCAGCGTGGCGCGGGGCAGGTCAACGCGATCCATCCATGCGGCGATCTGCGCGGCAGCGTCCCTGAGCACGAAGCGCTGGCCGCCACAACTGGCCCCGAAGCCGACCAGGTCGATCAGGTGGAGCTGGAAATGGGTGGCGAGGGCCGCGAGATTGTGTCGCCACCAGCGCCCCGATCCAAGCAAGCCGTGGATGAGAACCACGGGCGGCCCGACTCCGATCGTCTGGTAGCTGAGCGTGACCTGGCCCAGGCTGACCTGGTGAGTGGCTCGGTAGAGGCTGGTTTGCCGCTGACTCATCTGGATTTTGGGTTGAAGAGCATGGTGATCAGATGCTTGTTTGACAGTATAGCACAGTGCTCTTGCACAAATGTGCCCGCGTCCATCAGTATATGCTGTTCGCCTTACAGCCGTGAGATCAGCATCGGTGCCCCACACGCTATCCGGGTAGCAGATCGCTTCCATTTAGCAGCAGAAAGCCCACCAACTCCAGTCCCGCCGAGCTCATCAGCAGCCCGATGCTCCAGAAGCCCAGCCCGTCCCATGCGGCTGGCTCGTGCCACGCCCCACGGGCGACGCGCCAGCCTAGCCAGCCTGCAAGCGGGGCGGCACAGAGCAGCAGCGCCGCGATCTGCCAGGGCAGGCCGGCGCTGATCAGGAGCGGCAAGAGCAGGTAGGGCAGGGCCAGTGCGGCCAGGTGGAGTTGGGCCGCCCGCTGTCCGCCGAGCAGCACGACCAGCGTTGTTTTGCCTACGGCCGTGTCGCCCACGGCGTCGGGGTAGTTCACCGCTACCAGCATGGCGAACTGGAAGCAGCAGAGCGGGACTATCGCCAGCAGGGGGAGCAGGGTGAGCGTGGCGGCCTGGAGCTGGAACCCCACCAGTGTGGTGAGGCCGGGCACCAGCAGCGCCCCGGTTAGCTCACCCATAGCACGCCAGTTGAGCCGCAGCGGCGGCGCGCTGTAGCTCCAGGCTAGCCCGAGCGCCAGCGCCAGTAGGAGCGCGGTCGGCCAGGGGGCGGGGCTGGCGAGGGTCACAATCACACTGGTGCCCACCCCCAATATGGCGAAGGCCAGGGCGATACGCAGCGCGAAGGCCGGGGCGATCTGACCGCCGACCAGCACCCGGCTGCCGCCCGACCAGGCGGTGGGCGTCTGAT
This sequence comes from Oscillochloridaceae bacterium umkhey_bin13, assembly GCA_048381555.1. GTDB lineage: Bacteria > Chloroflexota > Chloroflexia > Chloroflexales > Chloroflexaceae > Viridilinea. The sequence continues at coordinate 2,629 of JBLWKA010000168.1, read as the reverse complement.
TGGCCAGGTCGGCCTCCAGATCGAAGTACTCGTTGCTGTAGTGGGTCATCAGCTGGATGGCCCACACCGCGAGCAGCCCGCCGAGGGCGAGCGACCAGTTGATCGGGTGCCCACTGTAGGCGGCGATTGCGTTCCCAAGTCCAAAGAAGAGCAGCCCACCGATCAGGTGGAGCGGACGCCCGAGCGCGGCAATCTGGAAGAGGCGTGAGTTACTCATGCGACCCTCCACACGGTTCCATAGATGCTCAGGAGCACAAATTCGGTGTAGAACAGCAGCCAGATGAACATATAAAAGCGTTTGATCGCCACGTGGCTGGTCAGATCCACCCGGCTGCTGATCAGCCAGAAGAGCGCGACGAGCGCGAGGTGGCTGATCAGCAGGAAGAATGCCTCGGGCTGGGGCAGGCCGACAAGGCCGATCATAATTGGCAGCAGGTAGCTGAACGTCAGGATCAATTGGCCGAGCAGCAGCACGCGCTGCGGCCCGAAGCGCGTCGTGAAGGTCTCGATCGCAAAGGCGCGATCACCGATCGTATCGGGCAGATCTTTGTAGAGCGCGATGACGATCGCGAAGCCGAAGAAGAAGACCCCCAGCATGGTCAGCGCCAGGAGTGGGATCGGGTTGCCGAGGCTGAAATGGAAGTGCAGGGCGACGCCGAGGTTGGCCAGCAGGCCGCGCGCGACCGCAATGCTCAGGGCTGCCCAGATCGGGAAGCGCTTCAGGCGCACGAGCGGCAGTGAGTAGGCCGTGCCGATCAGCAAGATCGCCCCAAGGGTGACCAGCAGGATCGGCCCGCCGAGCCATGCCAGGATCAGGCCGAGCGTCCCGGCAACGGCGACGATGCGATAGGCGTCGCGCGGGCTCAGGTCACCGGCGGCGATCGGCAGGTCGGGCTTGTTCAGCTTGTCAATCTCGATGTCGGTGATCTGGTTCAGGCCGACGATGTAGAGGTTGACGGCCAGGGCGCTGACCAGGGTTAGCAGCAGCAGCAGCAGCGCAGCAGGGCCCCCGGGTTGGAGTCCGCCGCTGATCAGGTAGAGCGTGAGCACCTGGGTGCTGGTCGCAATGACCGTGTGCGGGCGGCTGAAGCGCAATAAGACGGTAAGCCAGCTCATAAGTTCCCTCGGCTGGCCTGTTCGCGCTCGATCGCCTCGAAGAGCGCCTTAAAGTTCCCCTTGCCGAAGCCGCGACTGCCCTTGCGCTGGATAATCTCGACAAAGAGGGTCGGCCGATCCTGGAGCGGCTGGCTGAAGATCTGGAGCATATAGCCCTCTTCGTCGCGGTCAACCAGGATATGGCGCTCGCGCAGGAAGGCGATGCTCTCGTCAATCGGACCAACGCGCTGGCTGAGATCCTCGTAGTAGACGGGAGGCACCGTGATAAAACGGATGCCCGCCGCGCGCAGGGCGTCTACGGTAGCACAAATATCGTTGGTCTCGAGGGCAATGTGCTGGACGCCAGGGCCACCGAAGTAGTCGAGGAACTCGGCGATCTGGCTCTTCCTCCGACCCTCGGCCGGCTCGTTGATCGGCAGCTTGATGCGCCCACTGCCATTCTGCATCACCTTGCTCATCAGCGCGCTATACTCGGTGCTGATCTCGCGGTCATCAAAGTGGAGGAGTTGCGCGAATCCGAGGATATCACGGTAGTAGGCCACCCAGCGCTCCATGGCGCCGAGCTCGACATTGGCGACGACGTGGTCGATGGCGATGATCCCGGTTGCGGAGCTGGCGGGGGGCGCGGCGACGGAGCTAAAGCCAGGTAGAAACGGCCCGTCGTAGTCCTGGCGCTCGATGAAGCTATGGACCACGTCGCCGTAGGCCGCGATGGTTGCCTTGACCACCCGACCCTGGTCGTCCTCATACACCGTTGGGGGTAGGACTGGTTCGGCCCCGTGCGTCAAGGCGAGGGTATAGGCCTCCGTTGTATCCGTCACGCGCAGGGCGATATCCTTCACGCCATCACCGTGGCGGGCCACAAACGCGCCGATCGGATGCTCTGGCAGCAGCGGCGCGGTCAGTATCAGACGCACCTCGCCACTAACGAGCACGTACGAGGTCCGATCGCGTAGACCGGTCTCCAGGCCGGCGTACGCAATGGGGATCAGGCCAAGGGTGCTACGGTAGAAGTGAACCGCCTGGCGGGCATTACTGACGTAGAGTTCGAGGTAGTCAATCCCGTGAATATCTGGAAATATGTTGGCAAGATGCATTGATTTAGATTCTTTCGACCATGTAAAACTACATAAACATGACCATAAATAAACATGTCCTGCACTCATGATAGCGCGAGGGACAAAAACTGCAAGCGCACGCTTAGGCGCGGATATGATGGATCCAAGAATCTGGCTCTGGCGCAGCTTGCGTGATAACGTCATGCCGCCGCGAGCACCCGGTAGCGCAAGCGATCGAACTTGGCGCGGCCATACATTTGGCGCTTGATCATCTTCAGACGATTCACCTGGCCTTCTACCTGGCCAGAGCTCCAAGGCTCGCTCTGCACCGCCTGGTCAGAGACTGTCGGCTAATTATTTGGTACAGATGAGCGAACCGTCGTTTGTGACATGATATGGGTATCAGATCCAGCATCAGATCACAAAAAACGGTTCGCCATGGCTATTGTACCATC
>JBLWKA010000167.1:9520-12316 GCA_048381555.1 Oscillochloridaceae bacterium umkhey_bin13 | reverse complement strand
TTGAACTGCCCACCGATCTGCCATCCGGCAGCTACCCCTGGCAGGTGGTCTGGTATGATACGAGCCACCCCGAAGCGTCGCGCTCTGATCCGCGTGCGCTGCCGCCGGGCGTAACACCGGTGGTGGTAGGGACGTTGGTGGTGCCGTAAGTAATCAGTTTAGTTAGGTTGTCAACACCTCATGCCCCACGCTAAACCCCACATCCTCCCCCGTGACCCCATCCTCTGGCTGATGATCGCCGTCGTGGGCACCATGCTGACATTGCTGAGCCTGATGCGCCTCTGGGGCTTTAATGCCGGTATGCTCGACCTGGGCAATATGTATCAGGCGATCAGTTCGGTGCTGCGTGGGCAACCGCTGGTTACGTCTGGGTTTAATGGTAGCTTTTCGCGGTTAGGTGGCCACGCCGAGTTTATCTACCTGGCGTTTGTGCCGCTGGTGGCAATCTGGCCTGGCCCGCAAACCCTGTTGATCGGTCAGGCGCTGTTGGCGGTCGCCGGGGCGATCCCGGCCTATCGTTTGGCGGAACGGCGGCTTGATAGTCGCCTCGCTGCCCGCTGCATCGCGCTGATCTATCTGCTCTACCCGGTGATGCAGACGGCGGTGCTGTTCGATTTTCACGGCGATACGCTGGGCATGCCGTTGCTGATGTTTGCGCTTGATGCGGCTGACCGGCGGGCCTGGCGCAGCTATGGGTTCTGGGTGGCCCTGGCCTTGATGAGCAAAGTCTACGTTGCCGCTCCAGTCGCCGGAATTGGGTTTTACCTTTGGTATTGGGGTGGGCAGCGCCGGGCAGGCTTCTGGACCATGGTTGCCGCCGTGATCTATGGGGTAGTGGTGTTTGTGGGGGTGCGCGAACTGTTTGCCTCTGGTCCTACAACTGGAGTCGATGAGGCAAGTTCGGTGGTGGTTGGTTCGGCGGCCCTGAACTATGTGCGCTTCTATTTTGGCAATCTGGCCGAACTGCAGGCGACTCTGCCGCAACGGTTGCTGAGTGCGCTGGTCGTGTTTGGGCCAGCCTTGTTTATCGCCTGGCGGGGCTGGCGCGGGTTGGTGCCAGCGTTGCCGCTGGCCCTCGCGGCACTGATTACGACCGGGCCGGGGGGAGCCTTTGACTACCGTTACCATCATTATGCGCTGGTGGTACCGTTTGTGGTGCTGGCAACCGTCGAAGGCGCGGCCCGTTTGCGGGCGGCGGCGGATCGTGCCTCCGCAGGGCGAGGGGTGCGGCGTTGGCAGCCCGACCTGGTCTTTAGTACCGTGATTGTGACCGTGTGTTGGATCATTTTGGTTGATCAGCCGCTCAATCCATTGTTCTGGTTAGCCCCGCCCGGGATTGGTCTCGATAGCTCTGGCTATGGCATCATTCCGCGTGATGCAGTCAAGGAGCGTTTTCTGGCCGAGCATGTGCCTGCTGATGAGCCGCTCGCGGCCTCGGTCTTTTTGGCGACTCGTCTGGCCAATCGCCCGACCCTGTACCTGGTACGTTACCCCGATGATCCCGGCGGCGAGCGGTTGCCCCGCCTTTTGCCCCAGGTCAATTATCTGCTCAGTGATGCGTTGTTCGATTGGCGCAACCTGATTAACGGCGCGGTCGTGCCCCCAATCACCTACGAGCAGATTGAACTTGGACTTGCCCTGCGCGATCCCGCCTTCGCCGTGGTTGCCATGCGTGATGGACTGATCTTATTGCAACGCGATCCGCCCGCCGCGGCGATCTTGGCGCAGCAGGTCGAACGGTTGCCTGCTACAGATAGTGCGCCGATCGTAGCCGAATTAGGCCCGGTCATGTTGCACGCAGCCACGCTCACGCCTTTGGGGAATCGGCGCTACCAGGCCAGCTTTAGCTGGTCGGCGACCCGGGATCTGCCTGCCGACTATCCGCTCGTGCCGGTCAGTCAACTTGATGGCGTCGCGGATATGCGGATTGTGCATCTGCCAACCTATGCGCTGGTGCCAACCACGGATTGGCAAGCAGGCGAATTGATCCGCGAGACCTTTGTGATCGAGTTGCCCGCTGATCTGCCTGCCGGAAGCTACCCCTGGCGGGTAGGCTGGTACGATCCATCCTACCTTAATGCGTACCGCACCGATGCACGCAGCCTGGTGGGGACGGATGTGGTGGTTGGGACAATGACGGTTGTGCCGTGATTGTGCCGTAGGGGCGCAGCACGCTACGTCTCTACGGGATGCGCGACGGGATCACGTCGGCGGGCACGGCATCGCGGGGCGGGCACGGCATCGCGGGGCGGGCACGGCATCGCGGGGCGGGCACGGCATCGCGGGGCGGGCACGGCATCGCGTCGGCGGGCACGGCATCGCGGGGCGGGCACGGCATCGCGGCGGCGGGCACGCGATCATCGGCAAGGGAACAGATCGATTGGTTGGCAACGGTACGGCCGAAGCATTCGCCATCCGATCCGCGTGTGCTTACCAGTGATTTGGTGGCGAATGCTTCGGCCCTACGTGTCGCCACCATCGATCGTGTGGCGCGATGCGCGACGGCATCGCGGCGGCGGGCACGGCATCGCGGCGGCGGGCACGGCATCGCGGCGGCGGGCACGCGATCCCGGCGGCGGGCACGGCATCGCGGCGGCGGGCACGCGATCCCGTCGGCGGGCACGGCATCGCGGGGCGGGCACGCGATCCCGTCGGCGGGCACGCGATCATCGGCGGGCACGGCATCGCGGGGCGGGCACGGCATCGCGGGGCGGGCACGGCATCGCGGGGCGGGCACGGCATCGCGGGGCGGGCACGGCATCGCGTCGGCGGGCACGGCATCGCGGGGCGGGCACG
>JBLWKA010000167.1:0-9420 GCA_048381555.1 Oscillochloridaceae bacterium umkhey_bin13 | reverse complement strand
TGTGCTTACCAGTGATTTGGTGGCGAATGCTTCGGCCCTACGTGTCGCCACCATCGATCGTGTGGCGCGATGCGCGACGGGATCCCGGCGGCGGGCACGGCATCGCGGGGCGGGCACGGCATCGCGGGGCGGGCACGGCATCGCGGGGCGGGCACGGCATCGCGGCGGCGGATCTCCATTTTGTCATTTCATTATCTGCGCATAAAGTTGTGGCTTGACTACTATTAACGTTCCCGCTAGCGTTTAGATTGGGCACGTAGTACCATAAGAGTTCATCCAATCATCATCTGACCCATGGAGTGTGGATAGGTGATTGCAGAGCGAAGCCTGCCTTTATAAGGTGTGTTGTTATGTCCGACATCGCTTCCACGCCGCAGACCCCGGATCTTCGCCATCTGGTAGAGCATGCATCTGATATTATCTATCGCGTTCGGCTGCAGCCAAGCTATGCGGTCGAGTATATCAGCCCGGCAGTGACCCGGCTGATTGGTTATACTCCCGAAGAACATTACGCTGACCCTGATCTGAGTGTCAGGTTGACTCATTCTGATGATCGTCGGCTATTGGCCCAGGGGAGTCTCGCGTATCCTGATGGCGAACCATTGGTGATCCGGGTGTTCCGTCGCGATGGACGCATGATCTGGCTTGAGCAGCGTAATGTGCGGGTTTATGGTGCGACCGGGCAAGTGGTGGCGCTTGAGGGGTTTGCCCGTGATGTGAGTGAGCAGGTGCAGGCCAGAGCGAATCTTGAGCGCTATCGTATTCTTTCGGAACACGCCCGCGAGATGGTGCTCTTTGTTGATCCCGAGAGTGGGCGGATCATCGAGGCTAACCGGGCCGCCTGTGAGGCCTATGGCTATACCCATGATGAACTGCTCGAACGTACGATTAGCGATCTGCGGGCACCCCATACCCTCGACCAGATCTCGAACCAGATTCAGCGCTCATTGAGTGGCGGGTATCTGTTTGAGACGATCCATTGCCGCGCTGATGGCTCGACCTTTCCGGTGGAAGTGAGCAGCACCGCTACGAAGGTTGAAGATCGAACCACGCTGGTCTCGATTATTCGTGATATCAGTGCGCGTCAAAGTGCTGACGCCGAACGCGATCTGTTGTGGACGGCCCTCTCGGCGGCGGCCACCGCAGTGGTGATTACCGATATTGAAGGGTTGGTGCAGTGGGCCAATCCGGCCTTTACTACTTTGACCGGCTATGCAGTGCAGGAAGTGCTGGGCCACAAAACGTCGGTGTTGCGTTCTGGTCACCATGATACGGGCTTTTACCAGGAGATGTGGAACAGTGTGCTGGCCGGACAGGTCTGGCGGGGCGAACTGGTCAATCGGCGCAAGAATGGTGAATTGTACGTCGAAGAGATGACGATTACGCCGGTGTTACACGGCGAGCGGGTGACTCATTTTGTGGCCGTGAAACAGGAGATCACGCAACGGGTCGAACGCGAACGTGAGCGTTCGGCGCTGCTGGCAATCGCTGAAGCCACGCGGGCGGCCCGCAGTCGCACCGAACTGGTGCCAACCTTGTTAGCCCAGGCCCGAGTGCTGGTCGGGGCCGATTCGGTCGCACTCGCCATTCGTGACCCTGCAACGGGTGATACCGTCTTCGAGCCAGGTTTGGGAAGTTGGGCCGAGATTAGCCACGTGCGGTTACCAGCGGGGGCAAGTGTCACCGGCCATGTAATCAGTACAGGGACACTCTATCATAACGACGAAGTCCAGACTGATCCCCGTTTCGCCATCCCTAATTTGATGGAAGGGGTGCGGGCGGCGGTCTGTGCCCCGTTGCGGGCCAATCATAATGTGATTGGGGCGCTCTGGGCTGGGCGTCAAGCCCCGTTTGGCGAAGCCGAAGTGCGTCTGGTCGCGGCGATTGCCGATCTGGCCGCCGGCACGCTCGAACGGGTGACCCTGGCGGAGCAGACCGAGCGGCGTCTGGCCCGCCTAGCGGCACTTGGTGCGATTGATCATGCGATTGCGAGTAGCTTCGACATACGGCTGAGTCTGGGTGTGGTGCTTGATCATATGCTTCAGCAGCTCGGGGTGGATGCGGCCAATGTGCTGGTCTTAAATTACCAGTCACTGACCCTTGAACATGCAGCCTCACGAGGCTTTCGCACCGATAGCATTACGGCTAGTCATGTGCGGCTTGGTGAAGGGTTGGCCGGTCAGGCGGCGCTGGAGCGCCAACGGCTTATGACGAATCAACTTCATACTAGCGACAGTGGCTTTTTACGCCAGAATCTGATTGTGAGCGAGGGCTTTACCGACTATCTGGTCACGCCGTTGATCGCCCGCGGCCAGGTTCGGGGCGTGCTCGAACTGTATCAGCGCCGCCCGCTGACCCCTGAAGCCGAGTGGTTCGATTTTCTGGAGACGTTGAGCGGCCAGGCCGCGATGGCGATTGATAATGCCGAACTGTTCGAACGCATGCAACGGGCCAATCTGAATATGGCCCTGGCCTACGATACGACCCTCGAAGGCTGGTCACGAGCCCTTGAGTTGCGCGACAAAGAGACTGATGGTCATTCGCAGCGGGTGACCGAGTTGAGTGTGCGGCTGGCCCGGGCGATGGGCCTTGATGAAGAAGAAATCGTCCATCTTCGGCGCGGAGCCTTATTGCACGATATTGGCAAGATGGGCATCCCCGATGCGATCTTGCTGAAGCCTGGCCCCCTGACCCTCGCTGAACGTGAGGTAATCAAGCAGCATCCGGTGTATGCCTACAATCTGCTGCGCCCAATTGCTTATTTGCGCCCGGCCCTGGATATTCCCTATTGCCACCACGAAAAATGGGACGGCACCGGCTACCCACGGGGCCTGCGCGGCGACGAAATTCCGCTCGCGGCCCGCATTTTTGCGGTGGTAGATGTCTATGACGCCGTAACCTCAAATCGCCCCTATCAACGGGCCTGGCCGATCGAACGGGCGCGCACCATGATCGCCGAAGAGGCGGGGCACCACTTTGATCCTGAGGTGGTTGCAACCTTCTTGCAGTTGATCGCTGATTGACACCGCCGCCGGGGCCGTGGTATACTCCCGGCGCAATTTATAATGCAATAGCAATGATCAGGATAAGTAGACCCCACACGGCGGTCCAGCGAGCCGGTACCTGGTGCGAGACCGGCCCGTACGGTGCGGTTGAATGGCCCTGGGAGCTGCGGAACGAACCACGTCAAGTGTTGAACGTGCAGTAGTACCCGCCGGACGCGCCACCGTTACTGCGGCGCAAGGTGTAGAGCGTGTGGGCCTGCCCACCGACAGCACCTGCTAAGTGTGTGGCGTGTGAGCGCCCACAAACGAGAGTGGCACCGCGATGCTTTCGCCTCTCGACCCCTTTGGGGTTGGGGGGTTTTTTGTTGTTCGTGGCGTTGTGGCTATCTGGCCCATAGAAGGAGTCCCGCTGATGGAAACGGTCAAGTATTTGCTCACCGAAGATCGTATGCCGACGGCCTGGTACAACGTGGCCGCCGATCTACCCAGTCCGCCTCCTGCAGTGCTGCATCCCGGCACCAAGCAGCCGATTGGCCCGGCTGATCTGGCCCCACTCTTCCCGATGGCCCTGATTATGCAAGAGGTTAGCACTGAGCGGCGGATCGAGATCCCTGAAGAAGTGCAAGCGATCTATCGCCAGTGGCGTCCGACCCCGCTCTATCGCGCCCGCCGCCTCGAACAGGCCCTCGATACCCCCGCCAAGATCTACTACAAGTATGAGGGTGTTAGCCCGGCTGGGAGCCATAAGCCCAATACGGCGGTTGCCCAGGCTTACTATAACAAGCAAGAGGGGGTCAAGCGCCTGGTGACCGAAACCGGCGCGGGGCAGTGGGGCTCGTCGCTGGCCTTTGCCGGAGCCTTGTTTGGGCTCGAAGTCCTGGTCTATATGGTTAAAGTTAGTTTCAACCAGAAGCCCTATCGCCGCGCCCTGATGGAGACCTACGGGGCTAGGGTGGTGGCGAGCCCTAGCACAGAGACCAATGCTGGGCGTATGATTCTGGCCGAGCACCCCGAGAGTACCGGCAGCCTGGGGATTGCGATTAGCGAAGCGGTTGAGATTGCGGTCCAGCGCGAGGATACCAAGTATGCGCTCGGCAGTGTCTTGAACCACGTGCTCTTGCACCAGACCGTGATTGGCGAAGAGGCGTTGGCCCAACTCGAGATGGCGGGCGATTATCCCGACATTATTGTGGGTTGTACCGGCGGCGGTAGTAACTTCGCCGGGATCAGTTTTCCGTTTATTGGGGCCAAGTTGCGGGGCGAGCGTGATGTGCGGGTGGTCGCGGTTGAGCCGGCCGCCTGCCCGAGCCTGACCCGTGGTCAGTATGCCTATGACTTTGGCGATACCGCCGGGATGACCCCGATGGTCAAGATGCATACGCTCGGTCACACCTTTGTGCCTTCGGGCTTCCACGCGGGCGGGCTGCGCTACCACGGCATGGCCCCCATGGTCAGTCACCTGCTCGAACTCGGCCAGATCGAGGCCACCAATGTGCAGCAACTCGAGACCTTTGCGGCCGGTTTGACCTTCGCTCGCGCCGAAGGGATTTTGCCCGCACCCGAAGCGAATCACGCCGTTGCCGGGGCCATCGCCGAGGCGCTGCGCTGCAAGCAAGAGGGTACCAGCAAGACGATTCTCTTTAACCTGTGCGGCCACGGCCACTTTGATATGCAGGCCTATACCGATTATATGGCCGGTAAGTTGCAGGACTTCGAGTATTCAGCCGACGAGGTTGCGATGGCATTGGCGGGCTTGCCGAGCATAGGGTAGGCTTGCCGCGCGCTGCGTCCCTACACCAACACCATCCCTACCGATAGGTCACTTGCACGTTAACAATTGGTCCGGCTGCGTCCACCAGGGCGTAGCGACTTGTGCCAAGCCGTTCGCTGCGCACCGCCACCGGCTGCCCGTTCAGCACGACACTGCGGATCTCGCGGGCGGTGGCGGGCAGCAGAATACGCAGTTGTAGGGCCTCGCCACTACTAGTGGCCTCTAGGGTCAGGCGCCCGTCGTTGCCGGGATTGGCGGGCGCGGTGTGTTGCCAGCGGTAGGCGGCATAGCCGTCCGAGGCGGCATAGCGGGCGACGGCATAGGCATTGTTGATCTGGCTGCGTGGATCGGCCAGCCAACGTGGACTGAGGCTGGCGCTGCTATAGCGCAACCCGCGCTCCTCGATCCCGGCGGCTCCTTCGATCAAGGCCCCGAACATCGCACTCGAACCCCAGCCATCAGTGGGCAGGAACTCGTCTACGATGGCAACCCCACCAGTCGGGTAGTACCAGAGGTAGGTCGCGCCGGTGCGCCGCAACAGTTCGTCGTAGCGGTGCAAAATATCGAAGCCGTAGCTCTCGTAGCCGTAACGGAAGGCCCCCCGTGACAATTCGCCGCCGACCAGGGGCATAATCCCGCCGTTGACATACTCGCCGGGTCGTTCGCCCGAGCGCCCATCAAGCCCAAAGGCCCCCGGCGGGAAGGGTGGGTCAATGCTGAACCATTCGGCGAAGGCGATGCGGTTCGGGTCATTCAACCGGCGCAGATACTCGGCCACAATCGCCCGGCCCTGTTCAACACTCAGGACGCCTCGGTTGAGGGCAATTGCGTTCGAGAGGCTGAGTTGTTTGGTTTCGTCTACGCCGGGCACCTGATAGGGCACCAGTTTGACGTGATGGGTATAAAACGACCCGTTCCAACTCAGCCGATTGAGGCGCACCATGATGTCGTTGGCGAGACTGCGCCGTTGGTTGGCGAGTTCACCCTGACCTGCTACTTCCTCCATCACCGCCAACGAGCGCAGCGCCTCGGCCAGGCCGGTATTATCACCGTGGAAGATGCCCCATTTGGTCTGGTCATCAATCCAGTGGCGCGGCGAGGGGCGACCCGTTTCGGGGTCACGGGTGGTGGGGCCATACTCGAAATCCCAGGTGTCAATCGTGAACGGTCGCATGACGAGGCCCAAACGCGGCTCCCAACGCTGGGGCGAAGTCAGCGAATAGTTGATCGCCTTCTGGGCCGAGGGCAACATGCGCAACATCCAGGCCGTATCACCGGTGGTCTGCCAGGTCTCGTAGATCAGTTGCACATACAGATATTCAACATCGGCCTCGACTGGCGTGCGCAGGGCCGGAATATTCCACTCGGGCCGAGCCACAAAATCGGGCAGACTGCCATCGGGGCGCTGAGCACGCCGATTGGCCTCGATCAAACTAAGCAGATCGGTCTCGAAATAACGAAAGGCCCGGTTCTGATAATAATGATCGCGCAGCCAGAGCAATGGACTATCGGGCGAACGGTAGCCCGTGACCTGGGCACCTTCGAGCTGGTAACTGAGCCGTTTCGAGGCCATAAAACCACGTACACGCTCGAAGAGCGTATCGTGGGTACGCACCCCGGTCTGCACTGTGGTCTGGGCCTCGAGCCGGTAGAGGGTGCCATTGGCGACCTGGCGGCCATCGGGCAGGAACAGGGCCGCCCAATGGTTGCCGAGCGCCCCGCGGGGCGTGACCTCGACCGCACTGAAGCCTCCATTCAAAGTAAGCGGGAAGCTTCCAACCAGGCGGGCGCGGCCATCAAACACGAGCAAGGTAGCTGGGCCAGAGTATCCGGCAATATTCACATTGACGACGACCGGATTGAGCGGAGCAACAACCGGACTGGTACTCGCAAACGAGGCTCCGGTTTGGGCTTGGACGGGGCCTAACGGCATTACGGTCACACTTATGAGTACCACGAGTAACAGAAGCAACCGACGCACCACAATGCAATCCTTTCGTAGCTTATAACCTTTTAGGCATCATTCAGAAACGGCCAATCCTGCTTGACCGTTGCGCCGCCCGCATTGCCACCCCGAGGATCCGATGGCCCGTCGGCCAGTGGTGGGGAAAGAAACAGGGGTGTTGCGCTGACCGCCTTTGTCACCCTGAGTATCCGATGGCCCGTCGACTACTGGTGTGGCAAGAAACAGTGTAGATGCGTCGCCATCGTTGTCACCCCGAACGAAGTGAGGGGTCTTCACTGGAGATCAGCGAAGATTCCTCACTTTGTTCGGAATGACATGGGAGGATCGCTTGTGCGCAGAGAACACGATCTGTTTCTTAGGAACGCACGCGAGAGATCTTCGATGACGATCAGTACAGATACTTCACTGCGTTCGGAATGATACAGTATACCTTTTGACAACCATTAGGGCGTTCGCAGTATACCATGCAGCTACAAGGGGGAATCCATGAGCCTTACGCCTGATCATGCCGCTGAGTTAGCGGATTTGCGTCAGCGGTACGCGATGCTCGTAAGCGCGGTGGGCCTGATGATCTACGACTACGATGTCGCCTCTGGCTCGATCAGTTGGACGGGCGAGACAGAGCGGGTCTGTGGCTTGACGATCGCCGAACTGAACGGAGGGGTGGCCCAATGGGAGAACCTGATCCACCCCGAGGATCGGCCGCGAGCGATGGCGGCCCTCGGCGAGGCCGAATCAACCCTATCTCGTTACGAGATCGAGTACCGCTTCCGGCATCAAGATGGTTCGTACGCCTGGATCTTTGACCGTGGCTACTTCATTCCGGCTGCCGATGGCACGGCGGCCCACATGATCGGCATGATGCAGAATATTACGGCGCTCAAGCATGCCGAAGCCGAGCAACTGCAGATCCAGGAAGAGATCATTGAAGCCCAGGCGAGTGCGCTGCGCGAGATCGGCACGCCGCTGATTCCGATCAGTGATGGGGCGGTGGCGCTGCCGTTGGTTGGGGCGATTGATACCCGGCGCGCCCAATTGATTATGGAGACGCTGTTGACTGGGGTGGCCGAGCGCAATGCGACGGTGGCGATCATTGATATTACCGGGGTTTCGGTGGTGGACACCCAGGTTGCCAACACCTTGATCCAGGCGGCGCAGGCCGTGCGCCTGTTGGGGGCGCGGGTGATGCTGACCGGGATTCGGCCCGAAGTGGCCCAGACCCTGGTGGGGCTGGGGGTTGATCTGAGCCTGATTGATACTCGCGCCAGCCTGCAAGATGGGATTGCGGTGGCGCTCAAGCTGAAGAAGTAAACGAAAGGATAGCCGCTATGACCGCCAAACCACGCATTTTGACGGGCGACCGCCCGACTGGGAAACTGCACCTCGGCCATTATGTTGGTTCGCTTCAGAACCGGGTGGCGCTGCAGGATAGTTACGAGTGTTTCTTCATCATTGCCGACCTGCATGTCTTGACGACCAAACCGACCCGCGACGATATTGCCCAGATCCCGCAAAACATTCGTGACCTGGTGCTGGATCACCTGGCGGTGGGCATCGATCCCGAAAAAGTCACCTTTTATGTGCAATCGGCGGTGACCGAAATTTACCAGATCAACCTGATTTTCGAGATGCTGGTCACAGTGCCGCGCCTGACCCGTCTGCCGAGCATCAAAGATATGGCGCGCAATGCCAATATTGACGAAGAACAGTTGCCGTTTGGCCTGTTGGGCTATCCGGTGCTCCAGGCCGCTGATATTCTGATGCCACGGGCGAACCTGGTACCGGTGGGCAAGGATAACGAGGCCCATGTCGAGATCACACGTGAGATCGCCCGGCGCTTCAATTTCCTGTACGGCGAAGTCTTTCCCGAACCGGATGCGCTGGTCCCCGAAGTGGGCACGCTCCCCGGCACCGATGGTCAGGGCAAGATGAGCAAGAGTGCCGGCAACGCGATCTTTCTCTCTGATGATCCGCAGACCGTGGCCCAAAAGGTGCGGGCGATGTACACCGACCCGGCCCGCATTCGGGCCGATATTCCCGGCAAGGTCGAAGGCAACCCGGTCTTTGCCTATCACGACGCCTTCAACCCCAATCTTGATGAGGTCAATGATCTGAAGGAGCGCTACCGCACCGGGCGGGTGGGCGATGTCGAAGTCAAGAAGAAGTTGCTGGCCGCAATCGAAGCCTTTTTGGAGCCAATTCGCGAGCGGCGGGCCGGCTACGAGGCCAACCCGGCCCTGGTGGACGAGATCATTGCGGCGGGCAATGCGCGCACCCGCGCCGTGGCCCGCGAAACCGTCGCCATGATGGAAGCCGCAATGGGTCTGGGGTATTTCCGCTGAGGTAAGCTTTATTCGTCTGGGAAATACGTTTTCCGCGCTTTACCGCAGAGCCGCAGAGGACGCAGAGTTGGTTGAGGATTGCATCTGGACGCCATGTGCGCGGACGTAGGCTGAGCTTATCGAAGCCACCATTGGTATTTCGAGGGCGGGACGCCCGCGCCACCCAGACAGCGTGACTTCTGCGGCAAGATGGGCCTGGGCGCACATGGTGCGCCCAGAAAACGCGGTTGGGGGACCGGGGCGTAGCGCCCGGAGCCGCCCCCCCGCCAAATCAAACTAAACGCACTCCTCAGTCTTACCCACCTGCTGCTGCAGTTTCGGGCCGGCGGCGGGCGG
>JBLWKA010000166.1:0-12336 GCA_048381555.1 Oscillochloridaceae bacterium umkhey_bin13 | reverse complement strand
ATGGTGGGGTGGGCGACGGGATGGCGGGGCGGGCGGCTAGTCGCCCTACGGATGCTACAATAGCAGCCATGCTGGTTGAATTAGCGCCCAACAATCCCTATACCTTGACCCTGAAGACCCCGCTGGTTGCCGCAGCGGGGTGTCTCGGCTATGGGGTCGAGGTGGCCCGCCAGCTTGGGTTGGGTACGGGTACGGCCCAAGGCCTGGGGGCTTTGATCACCCGGACAACCACGCTGCGGGCGCGGCGCGAACGGGTGCAGTTGCTCGAAACTCCGGCGGGCCTGATCTATGCGGGGGCCAACAATCCGGGTTGGCCGCTGGTGCGCAAACGCATTGCGCCAAATTGGGCCAATTGGGATCTGCCGGTCATTCTGAGTGTCGCGGTTGACGATCCTGGGGACCTGGGGGCCTGGTTGCCCGAACTCGATCAACTTGCCGGGGTGGGTGGCGTCGAACTGAACCTGGCCCAGCATGCTGCCCTGAACCCAACCCATGCCCAGCAGTTGGTTGGGGCAGCGCGGGCCAGCACGCCCCTGCCCCTGCTGATCACCGTGCCTGGCTACGCCCCGGCGCTGGCCGCGTTGGCCCAGGCGGCGGTTGCGGCAGGTGCTGATGCCCTGATCGTGAGTGGGGCGACCCCCGCCGCAATGCGCCAGGCCGACGGAATCGTGCGCGAAGGCATGCTCTGCGGGCCGGCGATCTATCCGCTAACCCTGCGTGCCGTCGCCCAGGTTGCGGCTGCCGTCCAGGTGCCCCTGCTGGCGGTCGGTGGCGTGCGTAATGCCGACGATGTGGGTGGCTTGCAGGCAGTTGGGGCCACGGCGGTGGGCCTGGGCAGCGCCCTGCTGACCGATCTGCGAACGGCGGCCCGCATTATGGCAATCCTGGCCCGTTGATTTTTTGACAGCAGCCCCCGGCATCGCTATAATTGCAGGCACACATATTCCACCGCATGATCAAGCAAGACTACAAAAGCCATTGGCGTATTGTACTGTGCAGCGTGCTGACCGCGAGGTCGCCCTTCTGACTACCAACGGTGGTCAGTCGCCGCTAGACCTTGGCGGTCGTCTGTGTTGCAGTATGCCAGGAAGATGTAGTTGTGGTGAGCCTGTGGTGTGGGTATGACAGTGGCCGGACTTGCCTTCCCTCAGGGTAAGTGCGGAACAGACGCCCCGGTGTTCGGTGTCGAACAGGGACTTTGCGATTAGGAGGAATGGTTAGATGGGTATTTTCCCCAAGCGTGCGGCCGCGATCGCCCTGATGGCGATTGTTGTGCCGATCCTCGCGGCCTGTGGTGGTGCTCCTGCCGCCGAGGTCGTCCGTGAGACGGTGGTGGTCGTGCAGACGACGGCACCCGAAGTGGTTCGTGAGACCGTGGTTATTGAACAGACTGTCGAGTCGGAGGCCCCCGCTGCGGCTGGCGCCTTCACCACCCCCCACCCGATTCTGGGTGATGTTCGCGTGCGCCAGGCGATTGCCTACTGCACCGACCGCCCCGCGCTGATCCAGTCGGTCTATGGCTTCCTCAGCGAGGAGCAGCAGGAAGGTCTCCTGATGGACACCAACCTGCCCAAGACCCACTGGGCTGCCGCCGGCGAGGCTGATGGCATTACGGTCTATCCGTTCGACCCCGAGCGCGGCAAGGCCCTGCTCGAAGAGGCGGGTTGGACTGGTTCGCCCATCCGCAGCAACGCTGCCGGCGAGCCGCTCTCGCTCGAGTTCACCACCACCAATGCCCAGTTCCGCATCACCTGGGCCACCGTGATGGAGCAGCAGTTGCTCAGCAACTGTGGTATCCAGATCATCCGCAAGCACGCCCCCGCCTCGTGGTGGTTCGGTGGTGCTTCGGGTCTGGCCCGCCGCGAATTCGAGATTGGCGCGTTTGCTTGGGTCGGTCAGGCTGATCCCGGTGGCCGCACCCTGTATGCCTGTGACCAGATCCCGCTGCCCAGCAACAACTGGAATGGCCAGAACTCGATGGGTTGGTGCAACGAGACCGCTAGCATTGCGATCACTGCCGCCAACAATACCCTCGACCGCGATGAGCGCATTGCTAATTACAAGGCCTTCCAGGTTGAGTTCACCAAGGATATGGTGAGCTTGCCGCTGTTCCAGCGCCTTGAGGCCTATGGCTGGAACAATGCCCTCGAGAACATGAAGCCCGATCCGACCGAGTACATCACCGCTAATGCGTATGAGTGGTCGCGCACCGACGGTGGCAATACGATTATCATGGGTCTCACCCAGGAGCCGGCCTCGATGTTCACGCTGGTCGAGAGTGCTGCGGTGCAGCGCCAGGCCGCCCAGTTGGTCGAGGGTGTCCTGACCACCCAGTACAGCTACGACTATCAGCCGGTGCTCCAGGATGGCCTGGCCACGATCGAGAGTGGTGCGGCGAGCAATGATGTGGTTGAGGTCAGCGCTGGCGATACCGTCTGGGATGTCAACGGTGCTGCGGTTGAGCTCGCCGCTGGCGTGCAGGTGATCAACTCGGATGGCGAGACGGTGACCTACGAGAGTGGCACCATCAGCATGAACCAGTTGACCGCGACCTACAACCTGATTGATGGCATCGTCTGGTCGGATGGCGAGCCGCTCAAGCAGGCTGATATTGAGTTGGCCGTGGCGATCAACTGTGACCCCGACTCGGGTGCGGTGAGCCTCACCTTCTGTGACTCGCACCAGGGCCCCGATGGGGTTGAGTTCCTGAGCGATACCAGCTACACCATCACCTTCCTGCCTGGTGTCCAGTGGCCGACCTACTTCCTGGCCCCCTACGGTGGCTACCCCTCGCATCAGGTGCTGAGCGATGGCCGCACCCTGGCTGACGTGCCCGCCAGCGAGTGGTCAACCCTGCCCGAGATTGCCGAGATCCCGCTTGGCTATGGCCCCTACATCCTCAAGGAGTGGAACAAGGGCCAGAGCATGGTCTTCGAGGCCAACCCGCTCTTCGTGCTTGGCGAGCCGCCGGTGAAGAATGTCATCATCCAGTTCTTCGCCGATACCAATGCGGCTGTGGCTGCGCTGCTCACCGGCGAAGTGGACATCCTCGAGAAGGCGACGCTCGGTGCCGGGCCTGAGGTCGAGACCGTGATCCGGGCTGGTGCTGAGGGCACCATCCAGGCTTACACCGACGCCAGCCCGACCTGGGAGCACGCTGACTTCAATCTGTTCATCCGCTAGTTGGCCCGCTGGCTTCAGAGAAGCCAGGTTTCTCTGAGGCCAAGCGTCTACGCAGACAACCAGGTGTTCCAGCCGCTGGTTGGGGTATGTCCCGACTGGCTCTACCGGACACCTGGTTGTCTGGGTGTTTTTGGGAGAAGCGCTTATGACTGTGTATCTCATCCGCCGTGTCATCCAGATGGTGATCGTTGTCATTCTGTCGGCCCTGCTTGGCTATACGCTGTTATACCTGGCACCAGGTGGGCCGCTGCTCTTCTTGCAACAGATGCAAAATACTGGGCGTGACCGGGTCACTCCCGAAGATATTGCGCGCCTCAAAGCGCGTTATGAGCTTGATCTTTATCTTCCCATCCGCTTTACCCGCTGGCTGGCTGGCTTCCCATCGGGGCCAGTGCAGATCGGTGGGGCTAATCTGATTCCGCCCGATACTGCGGTGGGCTGTGCCATCCCGGGCCAGGTGCGCTTGCGCTATCCCGATGGCACGATCGAGATCCGCGAAGAGGGTTGCGAACGGGTGGTCACCCTGGCCGATCTGGAGGGTCGCCGGGCCAGTCGCGGGATCATCTTTGGCGATTTCGGCCTCTCACAGCAGATTGCCCGCGACCGTCCGATTAGTGACCTGCTGATGACCCGCCTGCCGTATACCATCCAGTTGATGGGGGTTTCGACCCTGCTGGCGATCTTGATCGGGGTGCCGATTGGGATCTATTCGGCGGTGCGCCAGTATTCGCGCTTTGATTACATCATGACCGGGATTACCTTTGTTGGCTCGTCTATGCCCACCCTCTTTATGGGCGTGATGTCCATTTTGATCTTCTCGGTACTGGCCAAAAATGCTGGTTTGCCCTATTTGCCTTCGGGTGGGGCCCAGGCCTTGCGTGACTATACCATTCCGCTGATTGGCACGGTCGAAGCGGGTTCAACCCTGGATCGTACCCTGCGTTTCATTATGCCGGTCAGTGTCTTGACCTTCTTCAATATTGCGGGCTGGAGTCGCTTTGTGCGAGCGAGTATGCTCGAAGTGCTGCGCCAGGATTATGTGCGTACCGCCCGCGCCAAAGGTGTCAAAGAGCGCTTCGTGATCATGAAGCACTCGCTGCGCAATGCGCTCATCCCCTTTGTGACCCTGTTGGCTGGCGTTTTGCCAACCCTCGTCGCCGGAGCCGCGATTACCGAGTCGGTCTTTAATTGGCCTGGCATGGGTCGTCTGCTGGTAGATGCGCTCGGACGTAGTGACTATACCGTCGCCATGTCCATCCTCTTCATCAGCACCGTCCTGGTGTTGATTGGCTACCTGATTTCTGATATTCTGTATACAATCGTTGATCCGCGTATTCGGCTCTCGTAGGAGCAGTGTTCGATGGCAACAACTACCTCGACTGTCCCCGAAGTGGCCGCGAGCGGACAGCAGAAGCCTGAAGGTCAGTGGAGTGTCGTTTTCCGACGCTTCCGTCGCCACCGTCTTGCGATGGTGAGTATGTTCGTCCTGATTACGATCTTTAGTGCCTCGTTGTTGGCCCCCTGGATCGCGCCCTTCCCGCGTGATGATATCAATCCGCGTCCCGGTATGACCTTCGTCCGTCCCTTTACTACTGATGCGCAGGGCCAGTTTCGCATCCTGGGCACCGATCACTTGGGCCGCGATTTCTTTACCCGCGTGATCTATGCCGCCCGCGTCTCATTGATGGTTGCGATCTCGGTGACGACGATTGTGGCGATTATTGGCTCGCTCCTTGGACTGATAGCCGGCTTCTTCGGTGGGGCGGTTGATAATGCGATCAGTCGTGTGATGGAGTTTGTTGCGACCATCCCTGACCTGCCGATCCTGCTGATCCTCAGCGCGATCATGATCCAAAATGCGGATCTGATCGTCTTGCCATCATGGGTTATTGGGCCGGTCGCCTGGATTATGGCCGTGCCACCCCGCGAAGCGACCCAGGTCGCCTTGCTCATCCTGGTGCTGGCGTCACTCGGCTGGGTCGGTATCGCTCGTCTGATGCGGGGTATGGTGCTGCAAGTGCGCGAGATGCAGTATATCGAGTCGGCCCGCGCCCTCGGTGGCTCCAATCCCTGGGTTATTGCCCGCCACGTCTTCCCGAATGCCTTCCCGCCCCTGATTGTGGCCTTCACGCTCGGCCTCAATGGGGCCTTGGTCAGCGAAGTGGCGATCAGTTTCCTTGGCTTCGGGGTGCAGGATCCGACCCCGACCTGGGGCAATATGATGGGCTTCGCAACCAGTTATATGTTCAACCATCCCTGGATGCCGTTGATCCCAGGGTTGCCGATCTTCCTCTGCTCGCTGGCCTTTAACTTTGTTGGCGATGGTCTGCGTGATGCCCTTGATCCCCGCCTCAAGATGTAATCAGAAGAGCTTATCGTGAATTCAGCGCCAACACCTAGCGAGACGAGCACCCCGGCGACGCCAACTACTGATGTGATCCTGACGGTGCGCAATCTTAAGACCTACTTCTTCACCGAAGCGGGCACGGTGCGTGCCGTTGATGGGATTGATCTTACCCTGCGCCGCGGTGAGGCCCTCGGGATCGTGGGCGAAAGTGGCTCGGGTAAGAGTGTGACCTCGCTCTCGATTATGCGCCTGATCCAGGATCCCCCCGGTAAAATCGTCGAAGGCTCGATTGTCTTCGATGGTACTGATGTGCGCGGCCTCGATGATGAGGAGATGCGCCATATCCGGGGGAACCGCATCTCGATGATCTTTCAGCAGCCTACGACCTGCCTCAATCCGGTCTTTAAGGTTGGTGATCAGATTACCGAGGCCCTCGCCATCCATCAGGGCTTGAAGGGTGATGAGGCCACTCGCCGGGCGATCGAACTGTTTAATATGGTCGGTCTGCCTGATCCCGCCCGCCGGATTAAACAGTATCCCCACGAACTCTCGGGTGGTCAGGCCCAACGGGTCATGATCGCCATGGCCCTCGCCTGTAATCCTGAATTGCTGATCGCCGATGAACCGACGACGGCGCTTGATGTGACGATCCAGGCCCAGATCCTCGATCTGATGCGCGCCCTGCGCGAAAAGATCAATACCTCGATCATTCTGATTACCCACGATATGGGCGTCGTCGCCGAGATGGTTGATACCGTCGCGGTGATGTACGCCGGTCAGATCGTTGAGTATGCCGAGGTCAAGGCGATCTTTGCCGAACCTAAACATCCCTATACCCAGGGCCTGCTTGCCTCGATCCCGGTGCTCGGTCAGGTTGTCGAAGAATTAGCCACCATCCCTGGTACGGTGCCCAGTCTGATCAATCCGCCCAAGGGTTGCCGCTTTGCCGCTCGTTGCCCGCAACGCTTCGAGAAGTGTGATGCCGAAGCACCGCCACTTATCACGCTCGAAGGCGGTCGCCAGGCCCGTTGCTGGCTCTATGAGTAAAGATAGTCTTTCCATCAATGATTTCCTGGAGGGGTACGGGGAAACCTAGTTTCCCCGTACCCCTCCCTACGCCAATGACCGCAAGGAGAAGGTTTGATGGCAGCCCCAAAAATGACCCCTGAAACCACCAGTGCCCCCGAGACGCTGCTTGAAGTCAATAATCTGAAGAAGCATTTCCCCATCAAGGGTGGGATTCTGCGCCATACCGTCGCAACCGTGAAAGCGGTTGATGGAGTGAGTTTTACGGTGAAACGCGGCGAAACCCTTGGCCTCGTCGGTGAGTCCGGCTGTGGCAAGACGACAACCGGTCGCACGATCCTGCGCCTCGAAAAAGCTACCAGCGGCGAAGTCCTCTTCGAGGGCAAGGATGTGATGAAGGCGGGCAGTCGCCAGATGAAGATCATGCGCCGTGATATGCAGATCGTCTTTCAGGATCCCTATGCCTCGCTTGATCCACGTCTGACAATCGGTGAGAGTGTGGCCGAGGGTCTGGTGATTCACGGGATTGGCTCGGCCAACGAACGCCGCGAACGGGTGCGCGAGGTACTCGGACGGGTTGGCCTGCATTCCAGTCAGATGTCGCGCTTCCCCCACGAGTTCTCGGGCGGTCAGCGCCAACGGATTGGTATCGCCCGCGCCTTGATCATGGAACCGAAACTGATCGTCTGTGACGAGCCTGTCTCGGCCCTCGATGTCTCGATCCAGTCCCAGGTGCTCAATCTGCTCAAGAATCTGCAACGCGAATTTGGCCTCACCTACCTCTTCATTGCCCATAACCTGGCCGTTGTGGAGCATATCTCGGATCGTGTAGGCGTGATGTATCTTGGCAAGGTGGTCGAACTAGCCGGGCGTGATGACCTGTTCCGTGAACCGCTCCATCCCTATACCAAAGCCCTGATCTCGGCTATTCCTAATCCCGATCCGACCCACCGCCGCGAACGGATTGTGCTCCAGGGCGATGTGCCGAGCCCGATCAATCCCCCCCCGGGCTGTCGTTTTAGTCCGCGCTGCTGGATCGCCCGCGATATCTGCAAGGAACAGGAACCGGCCCTCGAAGAGAAGCGCAAAGGCCATTGGGTCTCCTGCCACTTCGCTGGCGAGTTCTAGCCATTTTGGATTGCGCACCATGACTGCTATTCAGGCTTTCGCCGCAACGGTGCGTACCAATGTGGCCCAGGTCATTGTTGGCAAAACCGAAACCACTGACCTGCTCCTGGTCGCACTGCTCTGTGGTGGCCATGTCTTGATCGAGGACGTGCCCGGCGTGGGCAAAACGATGCTTGCCCGCGCCCTCGCTACCTCGCTTGGGGTTACCTTTCGGCGCGTGCAGTGTACCCCTGATCTGTTGCCCAATGATCTGACCGGGGTCAGTATCTATCGTCAGGACGAGAGCCGCTTCGTCTTTCAGGCCGGGCCGATCTTCAGCAATGTCCTGCTGGTTGATGAGATCAACCGCGCTACGCCACGCACCCAGAGTGCCCTGCTCGAAGCGATGGGCGAGGGTCAGGTCAGTGTGGATGGTCAGACCTATCCGCTGCCGCAGCCCTTTCTGGTGCTGGCAACCCAAAACCCGATTGAGTTTGAAGGCACGTTTCCGCTACCCGAAGCCCAACTCGACCGCTTTTTGCTTCAGGTGGCCCTGGGCTACCCCGATCCCGCCGACGAGTTGATCATGCTGCGCGTGCTCGAGGCGGCCCATCCGATCACGCGCCTTGGCCCCGTGGTTGATGGCAGCCAGTTGCCTGTGCTCCAACAAGCCCTCTGGACGGTACATGTCGCCGATCCGTTGCGTGACTATCTGGTCCGCCTCGTTGCCGCTCTGCGTGCCCATCCCGATCTGGCGCTGGGAGCTAGTCCGCGGGCGACCTTAGCCCTGTTTCGGGCGAGCCAGGCCGCCGCTGCACTCGCCGGTCGTGACTATGTGATCCCCGATGATCTGAAACGGCTTGCGCTGCCCGTCCTGCGCCATCGCCTGCTGGTCCGTCCCGAAAGTGCCTTGCGGGGGCGTACCGCTACCAGTGTGCTTGCGGCTGTGCTTGATGAGGTAGAATTGCCAGTGTGAGGAGGGGCCTGGGAACGAGCGTAAGCGACGTTCCCAGGCCGGGAACCAGGGAGAACTTGGTTCTCCCTGGCGCTGGCGTATCCGGGATGGTGGTGGCCCTGGCGCTGGCGTATCCGGGATGGTGGTGGCGCTGGTGCTGGCGTATCCGGGATGATGGTGGCGCTGATGTGTAATCCAAAACCTAAAACCCAACATGGTTCAGCCTATGCATGACCTGATTACCCTTACCCGGACTGGCCCTGTTGCGACCCTGACCTTGCAACGACCCGCGTTGCACAATGCCTTTAACCCCGAACTGATCGCCGCGATACACGCTGCCTGTACCGAACTGGCAACCGATCCGACCGTGCGGGTGGTTGTGCTGCAAGGGGCTGGGCCATCCTTTTGCGCGGGGGCCGACCTGAACTGGATGCGCGCCAGCCAACAGTTTAGCCACACCGAAAATCTGGCTGATGCGGCGCGCCTTGATGCCATGCTCGCGGCCCTGAATGGCTTGCCCCAGGCCGTGATTGGGCGGATCCACGGCGCGGCCCTCGGGGGTGGGGTGGGTCTGGTTGCCTGTTGTGACCTGGTTATTGCCGCCGAAGAGGCGCGTTTTGGCCTGACCGAGGTGCGGCTAGGCTTGCTGCCGGCGGTGATCGCCCGCTTTGTGGTGGCCAAAATTGGTCCCAGTCACGCTCGGGCGCTCTTTACCACCGGGCGGCGCTTCACGGCGAGCCACGCCCTAAGTTTGGGTCTGGTTCACGAAGTTGTGCCTGCGACCCAACTTGATCTGGCCGTGGACCGTGCGACCAATGATCTGCTGCACTGTGGCCCGCAGGCGGTGGCCGCCTCGAAAGCCCTGATTGCCGCTGTTACCAGCCTAGACCCTGCGACCGCCGCCGAGTATGCGATCAGGGCGATTGCTGCCGCTCGCACCAGCCCCGAAGGCCAGGAAGGGCTGAGTGCCTTTCTGTCCAAACGTTCCCCAACCTGGGTGCCGTCCGATCCGGCGTAGGCTACTTCTTGCCCTTGCCTGCCCCTTCTTCGACGGGCACCAGAAAACGCCTCGCCAGGAACAGGCTTGTAACAGTGATCAGGGCCGCAATCAGCAGATAGACCAGCCACGGCGAAGGCACGATCAGCTGCCCCTGACTCGATGGAATCTCAAACCAGAAGACACCTTCGCCCGATTCGAGCGCAGCAGCCGTAATGCCCAACGCAATAAAGGGGTGTGTACTCAGCAGCAGTCCCATCGCATAGATGAAGATCGGATCGTCGCTGTTGCTGAACGAACCCGTGATCAATGAGATGACCACAAACAAAAACGGGATGATCAACAGGATCATCACCACTGTACCCTGGGCCATCACTGTGGCTCCGAGCGTTGTACGCATCACCGTTGACCAGAACAACCCTAGCGCCGCATAACTGATCGCCGTTGCGACCAACCCGGCAATTGCAATCAACAGTTCGGTGCCACTGACCCCGCCAAATAAAAAGGACAAGCCCGCCATCGGGAGCGCGGCCATAATCAGCAGCATCGCAAACGCAATCGCCGAGGCTAGCTTGCCCAACAGGATCTGGAGCGGCGAGAGCAAGGTTGTAATCAGCAGATCGTAACTCTGGCGCTCTTTTTCGCCCGCAATCGTACCCGCTGTCAGCGAGGGCGTGATCACACAGACCTGAACCAGACTCACGATCATCACTGTAATGAAGATCGCTTTACCAATCCCGCGTCCCGCTTCGGGATCACTGATCCCACCCCGAAACGAACTGGCCGCCGCTGCATACACCAGCAGGGTCACGGCCGCAATAATGCTCAAATAGATAATCAAGATGATCATGGCCCGGTTGCCCCGAATCCGTCCCCGTAATTCGCGGGTCAATACCGGGTTCGCCAGCAGACTCATATCTAGGCTCCTTATGATCGAGGACGCTGCGCCTCTACGCGCCACATATCCTGTAACAACCAATGGCGTGAGTACACTGTGAATTAAGTTTCGTTGTGCCAACGTGGGCTTCGACAAGCTCAGCCTACGGCCGTCCCAATACCTATTTCCCGCCGTTGGCTGAGCCTGCCGAAGCCAAATCCCATACCAGGAAACGTCGTTCACAGCATCGTTAGGTTTGACGCAAAAACGCCTTTAATGCTGCGGTCACCTCATCAGGGGCTTCGTGTTGCACCCAATGCCCAGCCTCGGGTATCCGTACAATCTGGAGATCATCTACGAATTCGTCCAGATCATCGAGCATTTCGGCCCCCAGCGCCACATCGCGCTCGCCCCAGATCACCAGGGTTGGCACCCGACACTGGCGTTCGCGCCCGCTTAACAGGCCGCGTGCCCCTGCCCGCCCGGCGCTGCGGTACCAGTTGAGGGCCGCCGTCAAGGCTCCAGTCTGGCTCATCGCATCTTTATAAGCGTCCAGATCAGCCTCGCTAAAGGTTCCGGGGCGAGCCGTGGCCCGAAAGAGCCGTTCCAGTCCGGTATAATCGGCCGCACTCAAGGCTAACTCGGGCAGCCAGGGCAACAGAAAGAAGCCCATATACCAACTACGGCGTTGCTGCACCGGATTGTGGCGCAGATGCCGCCCAAAGACGACCGGGTGCGGCGCATTCATGATGACCAAACGCGTAAACCGATGCGGATAGGCGATGGCCGCAGCCCAGGCTACCGCGCCGCCCCAATCATGCCCAACCAATAAGGCGTTGGTATGCCCAAGCGCTTCGATTAGGCCCAACAGATCGGCCACCAGCACATCAACCTCGTAGCCCCAATTAGGCCGGTCGCTGGCCCCATAGCCGCGCTGATCAGGAACCACCACCGTAAAATCTTCGGCCAGGGCCGTAATCTGATGCCGCCAGGCGTACCAGAACTCGGGAAACCCATGCAAGAGTACCAGCAACGGCCCTTGGCCTGCGGTAACATAATGCAGCCGAATCCCGTTCACATGGACATAATCATGGCGTAGCGTTTGCATAGGCCTATTGTCGCACGAGCCCTGTTTCTGCGCAATGTGTGCATGATATAGTATCGGTATGATTCAACGTTCACGCAGTCTGCCAATCTGGATCTGGGGTGCCCTGCTGGGCCTGGTATTGATTGTCCTCAGTACCCGTGGCCGCCTTTCGCCCGAAAATCCTGCCCTCCGTGATGCCTTTGCGGCCCAACCCGCCCCGGTCCTGCCCGAGTTGTCTCTTCCGAACTTTGAGCTTGGTAACTTGCCTACCGAATTTCAGCAAGCCGCTCGTGATCTGCTGGCCCAGTTGGGCGCAGGACAGGCTGGTAGGCCCGTGCAAACTGCCGTTGAAACCCCGCGCCTGCGGGTCGAGGTGCGTGAGTTGCGGCCAGTGCAAGGCGGGATGATGCTGGTCGGTGAAGTTACTAACCTGAGCCAGAGCGATGTGCTGGTGCCGCTGAGTGCCTTCGAGTTACGTGATAGTGCCGGGGTCAGTTACATCGCAGGCGGAGGGGCCAGTGCCACCCTGCGCCCCGGGGCCAGCACTCCGCTCGAACTGACGGTGCCCCTGCCCGAGGGCCGCGGCCTGATTATGACGATCAACCTGCCCCCCGATCCGCCGATCGAGCAGCGCTTGATCTTGATTGAGTAGGTGGGTAGTTGTGGTGGCAACGAGCGCATGCCCCCGGTTCCCCCCCCCGGGGGCTGGGTGTACCAACTTGTCCCACCCCACCCCTTATTATAGGGCGAAAAACCA
>JBLWKA010000165.1:0-12395 GCA_048381555.1 Oscillochloridaceae bacterium umkhey_bin13 | reverse complement strand
TGAGCCGCGAGGGTTCCAGCCACCTGCTCAAGTACATCCGGCTGGAGAGCTACGAGGACGCGCTGAACAACCTGGAGATGCAGCGCAGCGAGCTGCAGGCCCGGCTGCTGGAGCACGAACCGGCGCTGCGCGAGGACTATATGCTGCGCTACATGCTCGATGTGGAGAGCCGCGGCAGCGCCTCGCTGCTCAACATCGCCGCATTCGCCCACCCCTTCGACTACACGCTGAAGATCGCCGCCGGCAGCGTCGGCGAGACGCGCGACACCGCCGTCGATCTGGTCGAGACCTTCAACTACCTGCTGGGGCTGCGCGTACGCCAGATCGACACCATCCGCGGCGTTGTGACGGTGCAGGGGCTCAACCCGGAGGGCCAGCGGGTGCTGATCATCTGGCGCGATGTCGAGCAACTGCCGAACAGCGAGCTCGACACCTTCTTCCAGAAGCAGGGCTACACCACCCGCGACCAGGAGTTCGACCTGATCTACGTCAACGGCGACAACAACCTGGAGAATCTGCGCCGCGACGACGAGACCTGGAAGGTGCGGCTCATCGAGCAGGAATTCCAGCGGCTGATGTTCGATGTGCGGGATGTGTAGGGAGAAATACAATGCCACCACGCAACACCCGCGCCCCGCGCACCCCAAAAACGCCCGCCAAAGCTCGTACTCAGCCGACCCTGGGCCTCGACAAGCGCCTGGTGCTCAATCAGTGGCTGCTTGGCCTCCTCGGCGTTCCACAGTTCGAGAAGCTGACAGATCTGTTGAAAGAACCAGAGTACGAGGGCTACACCGAGGATAACAATACCAAATTCCTCGCCCCGCTGGCCGGGCTGCCGGGCCTGCATTCATCGCTCAATCCAGCCATCCTGCGCGAGTACGACGAGAACATCGTACGCCACTGGAAGCAGATTGTGGCGCGGCGCGAGTTGGCCGGCGGCCAACCGCTCTTCATGAAGTACTTCCAGTATCTGGCTCTGTTCTTCACCGAGATCTACCTCGATCGCTACTTCCGCGACCCAGAGGGGCTGCGCGCTACGCTCACGGGCCAGGCCGCAGCGTTTAGTTTCGGTAAAGATCCTGGCGATCAGGTAGACGGCTACACCCTGGAAGATTTGCGCAAACTGGCCTTCTGGCAGGCCACCGGCTCGGGCAAAACCTTGCTGATGCACGTCAATATCCTGCAATACCGCCACTATCTGGATCGGCATAGCCGCGCCCATGAGCTGAACCGCATCATCCTGCTCACCCCCAACGAGGGTCTCTCGTTCCAGCACCTGGATGAGTTCGGGCGTTCCGGTATGGATGCCGAGATCTTCCGCAAGGATGGCGGCAAGCTCTTCACGAGCCAGTCAATCGAGATCATCGACATCAACAAGCTGCGTGAGGACTCGGGCATCAAAACCGTAGCGGTGGAGGCCTTTGAGGGTAATAATCTCGTGCTAGTCGATGAGGGCCACCGCGGATCGGGCGGTGAGGACTGGATGGCCAAGCGTCGCGCCCTGGTCGAGCAAGGGTTCTCCTTTGAATACTCGGCAACCTTCGGCCAGGCCATGAAGGCGGCCAAAGATCCGGACCTGACGGAGGAGTATGCGAAATGCATCATCTTCGACTACTCCTACAAGTATTTCTACCGCGACGGCTATGGCAAAGACTATGCGATCTTCAACTTGGGCGACGACTCGCACGACGAAGTGCGACTGAGCTACCTGACCGGCGGGCTGCTCGCCTTCTACCAGCAACTCCGGCTCTACCGCGACCGTCCAGACGCCTTCGCGCCCTACTTGCTCGCCCAGCCGCTGATGGTCTTTGTCGGCGGCAGTGTCACCAAGAGCACCTCGAAGCGCGACGTGTCGGACGTGGTCGACATCCTGCAATTTCTGGCTACGGTGGTCCACCCACAGCAGCGCAACGCGGTAATCCGGCGGATCGAGCGGCTGCTGAGCGGCCAGGCGGGGCTGCTCGACGAGAGCAAGCGCGAGATCTTCGCCAACAGCTTCAGCTACTTGCTCGGACGCAAGCTAACCGCCGAACAGATCTACAGCGATCTGCTGCGCGTGATCTTCGATGCGCCGGCAGCAGGTCTGCTGCACGTCGAGAACCTGAAGGGCGCCGACGGCGAGGTTGGGCTGCGCGTCGGCACGAGTGAGCCGTTCGGCGTGATCAACATCGGCGATGCAGCGGGGCTGATCAAGGAAATCGAGCGCACCAACGAAGTCGCTGTCGCACGCGGCGAGCCGGAGCCGCTGGCAGTAAGCGAACCAGAGTTCACTGGCTCGCTCTTCCGGCGCATCGAAGAAGCCAACTCACCGGTCAACATATTGATCGGCTCAAAGAAGTTTACCGAGGGCTGGAGCAGCTGGCGGGTCAGCAGCATGGGCCTGATGAACGTCGGTCAATCTGAAGGCTCCCAGATCATCCAGCTCTTCGGGCGCGGCGTGCGCCTCAAGGGGTACGGTTTCGGTCTGAAACGTAGCCGCAAGGTACAAGAGGAGCTGCGAATCCCAGCGCCAAACGATATCGACTGCCTGGAGACGCTGACGATCTTCGGCGTGCGGGCCAGCTACATGGCCGAGTTCCGCAAGTACCTTGAGGATGAAGGTCTGCCATCAAGCACAAATCGCGTATCGTTTACACTGCCGACCATAAAGCCGTTTGCCAGCTTGCCTCGCCTACGCGTCATCGCCGTGAAAGACGGCATCGACTTTAAGAAGCAGGGTGAGCGACCAACGCTGGGGCGAATCACCGGCAATCGACGACCGGCGAGCGTCACAATCGATTGGTATCCCAAGATCGAGAGCCAGCGCAGCAGCGGGGCGCGCGGCAACGGTGACGCGGTGAACAAACATGAGGCGGTGCTTGGCCCACAACAGCTCGCCTTCATGGACCTCGACGCCATTCTCTTTGATCTGCTGCGCTTCAAGAACGAGAAGTCCTGGTACAACCTGAATATCACCCGTGAAGGCATCAGCGACCTGCTGCAGAATCCGGACTGGTATAAACTCAGCATCCCGCCGGAGGCGCTGGAACTGCGCAGTATGGGCCAGGTGCGCCTCTGGCAAGAGATCGCCGTCGCGCTCCTCAAGAAGTACTGCGACACCTTTTACAAGTTCAAGAAGAGCGAGTATGAGGCGCCTCATTTGGAATACCGCGACCTTGAGCTTGATCCAGAGCGTAATCCGAACCTCATCGAAGCATATAGCTTCCTGATCGAGCCCACCGAGCACGACCTGATCACCCAACTTACCCAACTGAAGGCGGACATCCTCAAAGGCAAGCTCAGATCCCTGAAAGTAGGAGGGAACAACTTCGAAGCGCTGCTCTTCGCACGTCATCTGTACGAGCCGCTGGTCTACCTCGACAGCAAACTTGTTGATGT
The DNA here is from genome assembly GCA_048381555.1 of Oscillochloridaceae bacterium umkhey_bin13. GTDB lineage: Bacteria > Chloroflexota > Chloroflexia > Chloroflexales > Chloroflexaceae > Viridilinea. The sequence continues at coordinate 9,017 of JBLWKA010000165.1, read as the reverse complement.
AAAACCAGTGGCACTCAACGAGGGCGAGCGCGACTTCGTGCTGGATCTACGGAAGTTTTACGAGGCCAACAAAGCATTCTTCACCAACAAAGAGCTCTACCTGCTGCGCAACCAGAGTCGTGGGCGGGGTATCGGTTTCTTCGAGGCCGGCAATTTTTACCCAGACTTTATCCTCTGGCTGCTCGTCGCAGGTCATCAGTATGTGACCTTTGTTGATCCGAAAGGCCTGCGAAACCTGCGCGGCCCAGAAGATCCCAAGATTAGCTTCTACCACACGATCAAAGACGTTGAGCGTCGCCTCGGCGATCCAGATATCGTCCTCAACTCATTCATTGTCGCCCCGACGCCCTACAAAGAAGTCGCCCATTGGAACGCCGGCTCCGGCCCGATGAGTATCGGCGACTTCAAGGCACGTAATGTCTATTTTCAGGTCGATGAGCGATCGAGTTATGTTGGCAATATTCTGGCGCGGATTGTGTCACCGCAGACAAATTGATCGTGCAAATTAAGTAACCGCTTCAGATGATAAGGTCTTCAAATGCATCACGATAAGCAAACAGTTTCAGTGATAGGCGCGTATATCGAGCCTGGTATATGCGATGAACTGACACCTGAAGCATTACATGTCGAACTAAATGATGTAGATCGACCCAGGGCAAGTCCGGTGCTCACAATTGATCGGCGTCGTGGTGACGCACGCGACCTTGCATTCCTATCTGACAATAAAATTGATGTCATTGTTACATCGCCACCCTACTGGCGTCGGCGCGACTATGGCCATCCAGAACAGCTTGGACAGGAAGCCACGCCAGGGGCATATATTGAGGCGCTGATAAGCATTCTCAATAACTGGGTGCGGGTGCTTCGCCCACACGCATCCGTATTCCTCAACATTGGCGACACCTACCAGGACGGCTTTCTTGCTGGGATACCAGCGCGCTTTGAGCTTGCGGCCCGTGATGCGGGCTGGCGGGTGGTCAACCATATTGTCTGGGCAAAATCGGTTGGTAGACCTGAGCCTGTTCCATATCGCCTTTCGTCGCGCCATGAGGCGGTCTTCCATCTCACGCGCGCAAAGCATGCATCTGATATCTTCTTCGATCTCTACGCGCTAGCTTGCGATCGCGCCAAAGCTGCGAACCCAGGCGATGTCTGGACCTCTATTGCTGAGGAAGAGCCAGATGACCTTTGGGAACTGCACCCAACCCGCAGTAAAAGTGAACATCTCGCTCCATTCCCACCAGAGCTTGCCCGCCGCGCGATCCTGCTCGCTTGTCCAGAGCGCATCTGTACGGCATGTGGAAAGCCGCATACGCGCCGCTTAGAGCCGAGCGCCGACCTTGACCAGACACGGCCGCAGTCAAGGCGTGCAATGGAACTGTTCCAACAGCATGGTCTTACTGACGAACATCTAGCGGCGATACGCGCCGTTGGTATCTCCGATGCTGGCAAGGGGAAGCGCATTCAAAAAGGTTCGGGGCGCAATTCGGCCCGGGTGCAGGAGTTAGCGAAGGAGGCAAAGGAAGTGCTTGGCGGTTACTTCCGCGAGTTTACCTTTGGCCCAAAACGCGCAGTTGGGTGGAATATGTGCGAGTGTCAGGCGCCTGTAACGCCTGGAACCGTACTTGATCCATTTATGGGGAGCGGAACAACACTCGTAGTGGCCGAGGAGTTGGGCCGTCATAGTATTGGTGTTGATCTGATTGTGCCAGAATCGTTGCAGAAAGCATACTGACATGCCCTCACTAAAAAAGAAAGCCCTCTCGCTCTATCTTCGTAACGGATGTCAGCGCCAATTGGTGCTGAACCTCTACAGTGATACTGAGCGACGAGCCAACGGCATGCCCGAGCGGCAGCAAGCTCGCGCCGGCCTCGGTTTGACCGGCGCGATGGGCTACGAGTGGCAAGATGAGAAAGTCAGCGAGCTAGGCGACGTATTTGGCAAGGACTCAGTCCATGTTAACCCTGTGAAGAAGGGTAACCGACCTGGGTCGATTCCACTGCCGCAGATACTGCCGCTGCTCAAGCCATACCAGTTTGTTGTTGAGGGACACTATGACGCGGCCACAGATACCTTCAAGGAGGCAGTCGGCATCTCAACGCTCCAGGATCGATTCGGCCAACAGCTTGGGGTTGGCGATGCGTTACCAGACCTGATTCAGGTACTGCCACCAGCTGCGAACCCTGCGGAGTGGGAGCTGGTAGATCAAGATCTGGGGCCGGTAGCAACGATGTTGGCAGTGCTGCCGAACGGTGACGTGGCTGCACTCGACGCGAGCGATCAACGCCTGCGGCTGCGTGTCATCGATATCAAACTCTCATCTGAACCCGGGGCACACTACTTCGCCGAGGTGGTCTATTACTCGATCACACTGGCTGCCTGGCTTATCGCGAAGGGCTGGGACCAGAATTTTGTCGTTGTCGCTGCCCCTGCAGTATGGCCCGGTTCTTACGACGCCTCGCAGATTCGGCAGGTTCATAACCAGTGCCAGAAGGAGGGCCGTAGCCCGACCCCCGAGGAGTTGGCGCTTGCCTTAGAGGATGACATCGAGGTCGCCCCATTTGACGCCTTCGCACCGAGATTGAGGCGCTTCTTTCAGGAAGAGTTGCCGCTTGTTCTCACTACACCGTGGGATCAGCTGCCCTGGCACGTTTCTCACGCCTGCAAGGGCTGTGAGTTTCTCGGCTATCCCTGGCCTGACAAAGACGGTAAGCCCACTCATTCTCCTCTGCACTGCTGGCCGACGGCTGAAGCGCAGCGCCATCTGTCGCGTGTGGCCGGCCTATCTAAGGGCGGAGCGAAGTTATTGAGCATAGACATAGCTGATGTCTCACTGCTTGCGTCACTCTCCGCGGGCGATGCCGTGTTCGAGCGTAGCCCTTCACTCCGCGCTAAGCGGACGGTCTACCCCTATCGCGCCCAAGCGCTGGAGAGCGATCGGACAGGCATCATCCCGCATTCTGGTGGCGATGCCCTCATGCCGAGTTGGCCCGACCTTCGCATCTACATCTTCCTCGATTATGACCTCTCGAGCGCGATCACAGCCGCTTTCAGCATTCGCGCCTCCTGGCGCGAGCCACTCCCCTTCGGTTCCGCCGACAAGCCAAAAGGGATGAAATGGCGCGCCTGGGATGGTGCACAGACCACTAGCTTTCAGGAAGTCTTTCTTGTCGATCGGCGTGAGCTCAACCGCGAGCGGGAAGAGCTCCTTAAGTTCCTGCGAACCCTGCGCGCGATCATGCGCCAAGTGCTCAACCAGGACGAGGAAGATATCAAGAACTTTCGGCGCGGCGATGTCACTAAACCAGATAAGCTGAAGCGGAGCACGTACCAGCTCTATCTCTGGGATGAGGCGCAGCGTAAGCAGCTGACGAGGGTTGTGGGGCGCCACTTGACGGCCATTCTTGCCGACCCTGATTTGCGAGAAATCGCGTGGCTCTTCCCACCGCCCGAGCTGCTCACCCACGCCGAGGAGGCCTCGTACAAATCAGCCTTCACATTCGTGTCGAATGTCGTTCAAAACACGGTTGCGGTACCGGTGCCCCACCACTACACCTTGCTTGACGTGGTCCAGACGTACCACCATGCCTCAGTCAAGGAGGTGACGGTTCACCCGCTGTACCAGGAACCGTTCAGCGACCTTATCCCGGCTGAGCGTATCCATGAGATGTGGACGCGGCGTGGTAACTACACACGAACACAGCGTACTATCGAGGAGACAACTGCGAAAAAGCTGTCCGCCCTTGCCTACGTCGTGGCCCAATTAGAGCAAGATCTAAAGCCCCTGCTCGCACGGGCGGCCGCCCCGCCGCTGCTTCGCAGCCAGCGGCGATTGACGGGAGTCCCGCCGCGAAGCATCCTCTGGTATGAATACACGCGGCTCAACCAGGCCCTGGAAGAACTTGATGAGCATACCTTACGGGCGATGCCCGCACACGAGCGTGAAGCGCGCTTCAAGTCGGCCCGCCTGACCGCGCGCCTTGAGGGTGCCGAGAAATTGGATGCCCACGAAAAACTGCAAAAGACATCGCACCTCCCGCTCCCCCTCCCGGCCGAGTTACTTATCTACCGGCTGAACCGCGATTCCTATGAATTCAACGTGCGTCCACCGAAACCTGGTTACGCGCTAGCTCCGCGCAACGACCCGGCGTTCCTTGGCAAGTCGGCGTACGCGCTGGTAAAGGACTCGGGTCTATTAACGGCCCCCGGTTTTAAGGTCAACACGAAAGGGAGTGTTGCCGACGCCGGCTTGACAAAGGTCTCGATTAGCGCTATCGATCGCGTGCACGGCCTCATCGCGCTCAAGCCCTGGCCCACGAACTATGCGCTAGACCTTGAGCGCGTGGGGGTCGCTGACTTTCTCCACGATGTCATGCTCGACCCGGTCAGCGACGATTATCTGACCAAGAAGATCAGGCTCACCCTCGAAGGCATTGGTCGTCCCGCATCGGCTGGCGAGGATGCGAACGCCGCACGCGCGCTGGGACTGGCCACGGAAAGCGCGCCGGCAACAACACCCGAAAGCCCGGCCTCGGAGTTTCTCTGGCAGGCTCCTGCGTTGGCCACAACACCAGTCACACGTGACACGACGACAATACGAACGCACCTGGAAGAGGCGGGTGTACAGCTTAATCCATCGCAGTGGGACGCCTGGTTGGCCGCCCTTACGCGACGGCTCGCTCTGATCTGGGGTCCACCAGGTACGGGCAAGAGCCAGACATTACGGGCAGTGATCGCTGGTGCGGTCTGGAATGCACACCAGCATCGTCAGCCCCTACGGGTGTTGATCACGTCAAACACCTATACGGCCATCGATAACGTTCTGCTCAGCGTCGACAAGCTTCTGGCTAAGGCGATCAAGGGGAAGCCATATCGGCTGATCCGGCTCCAGAGCCAGTACAGTGACCCGCCCGCGGAGCTTCAAAAGCACCCGGACATCGAGCCGGTAATTCTGAAGACAACTCAGGCGTCCACCGAAGTCCAGAGTCTCCAGGCAATACTGGAAGCGCCGGCAGAGATAGTTGTGGTCGCAGGTCCATCGCAGCAGCTGCACAATCTTGCCATCGCAACGAAGAACAAGACGAAGAAAGAGACTGCGGACCGCACTCAGCGGCGTTGGTTCGACCTAATCATCATCGACGAGGCCTCACAGCTCAGTGTGGCTGAATCGACCCTGGTGGTCTCCAAAGCTGCTGAAAACGCGGCCTTCGTACTCGCCGGCGACGACAAGCAACTCCCTCCCATCCAGCCCGCGACGCCGCCAGAAGGGCTGGAGTACGTGATTGGCTCTGTCTATAATTATGTTCGGCACCATCACCAGATACTACCCCTGCCACTGCAGGTCAATTACCGCTCCTCTGAGACCCTGGTAGAATTCACCAAACGCGCAGGGTATGACGCGGGACTACGGTCCTATCACGAGAACCTGCGTCTCTCGCTGCTGTCGCCAGGTCTGCCAGTGGCTCAACCAGCCGACTGGCCAGCCACGCTCTACTGGGCACCCGATTGGGTCAGACTTCTGGAGCCCCAATCTCCGGCCACATGCTTCATCTACGAGGATGACGTCGCGGGCCAAGCGAATGCATTCGAGGCTGACGCAGTCGCAGCCTTGATATGGCTCCTCTATGGACGCCTCGATCGGCAATTGTCTGGTGAGCGGGCAGGTCCAGGGTTTGCGCCGTTGAGTGGAACGGCCGCAGACCAACGGCACTTCTGGGAGTTTACGGTGGGTGTTGTCACGCCTCACCGTGCCCAGATGGGCAAAATTGTTAGCCGTCTCCAGGCTATCTTCCCAGGTCACGACCCGACGGCCATCTGGAACGCCGTGGACACTGTCGAGCGCTTCCAGGGGCAGCAGCGCGATGTCATCATTGGCTCGTTCGGTCTCGGTGATGCCGATCTCATCCGCAGCGAGGATGAGTTCCTTTACAGCCTGAATCGCTTCAACGTCATGGCCTCGCGAGCTCGCGCAAAGCTTATTGTGTTCCTTACACGGTCGCTGCTTGATCATCTGGCCGATGATAGCGCAGTTTTGGAAGAGTCAAGACTACTGAAGAACTACGCCGAAACCTTCTGCCAAAACCCATCGCCGATCACGCTTGGTTTCATCGACAGCGGAGTGACTACACCAAGGGCAGGGGTCTTACGCACGCGCTAGGATCTATCCTGTGAACTGTTTACAGAACCAAGGCGGGGTCGAGATGCCAATCACCAAGCTCGGTTCGATGCGCTAATGGACGCGCAAGGTTGACCTGCCAGCTACACGATTTTTGGTTGAAGGACGGAACCTAGCAGAAACAAACAGCTTGACACGTGTCGTACAATCGTTCTACACGGAATCGGTAGCGAAGGCCGATATCTCGATATCAGGCCTCCGCAGCCGCTCAGCTCTGCATCTGAGAGAGGTGCGCCATGTCCAGTCAGCCAATCTGCCCCTGTTGTCATTCGCCCCAGGCCACCCAGCGGGTCGCCGCAATTGTCGCTGGCGGCACCCGCGACGTTCGCCTCCTCACGGCTGACCTTATACCAGCGGCGGGCGTTGCGCGTACGCACCTTGCGCAGCTGCTCGCCCCGCCCCGCCAGCCCGGCGGCGGCTGGTGGATCATCATCGTGCTCGTTGGTCTGCTCATGTTCAGCCTGCCGGCGAGCTGCATGCTCACGCTGCTCATCGTCGAGCTCCAGGGCCTGACCTTTGAGGCGGCATTGGGTACGGGGCATGCCGAGCGGATCTTCGCGGGGATCGCGGGCGTGGGGATGCTGATCGCCATCGCGATCACGGTCGGCATCGTGCAGCTGGGCGAGCGTGGGCGGCGCACGGCGCATGCGCGCTGGCAGCGCCAGGTAGCGCGCTGGCAGCAATCCTGGTACTGCCACCGCTGCCACGTCGCGTTCGTCGCCGGGTCGGCGCAGGCCGTGGCGCCCGAGCAGTTTGGGCGGCTCTTTCCAACAGAGAACGCAGAACGCAGAACGCAGAGCAGGGCGTATGGGCAACGCACCGATACCTGAACGATGGTTGCCATTTAGGTACATATGTTCGTGTGGTATACTACCATCACAAACGCCGGTTTTGGGACAGGAGCAAGGTAATGCCTACGCTTGAACTATCCGAGGAAGCCTTTCGGCACCTGCATGACCACGCGAACCGCCTCAAGCTCTCGCCAGCCCAGGTCATTGAGCAGTTGCTGCGGAGCCCTGACCAGGTGCTGACGGTGCTCGCGGACGCCGATCCGATCCCACTGGCGGGTTCGGCTGCTGCCCTCGCGGCCGTGGATCGGCTGGCGAATCTGTTTGCTGATGTAACGATCCCGAATCTTGAGGACGTGCTTGCCGATCCGATGCTGGCCCTGGCCCACGTCGATCTCGACGAACTTCCCCAATGAGCCGCCCCCTTGCTGACATTCCTGATGGCGTCGCGGTCATGGTGGACGCCAATATCCTGATCTATGCCCTGACCCCGCAGGCGCAATTCCATCGCGACTGCCGTGCGCTGTTGGAGCGCGGGGCACGAGGATTGCTCAGTCTCTCTACCTCGGTGTCGGTCACTGCTGATGTGCTCCACCGCACCATGGTGCTCGACGTGCTGGCTGAGGGCCTTGTCACCCGCTCCGCCGATGCGGTCGCGTTGCTCAAGCGCCAGCCTACGCTCATCCCTCGCCTGACCCGCTATCGCACCGTCCTCCGCGAACTGCGTCAGGCCCGCATCGATATGCTGCCCCTCACCTACCGCGATCTCCATGCGAGCCGCCAGAGTCGCGAACAATTCGGCCTCCTGGTCAACGATTCGCTTATCGTTGCGGTGATGCAGCGCGAGCGCATCACCACGCTCGCTACGAACGATCCCGACTTCGCACGCGTTCCCGGCATTGATGTGCGGACACCACAATCCTAACAATGGAATCTAGCGGCATATCTGTGCCAAGGGGATCGCTGTCTGGGTTCAGCGGTGCCCCCACGTGGATACGGTGCGTTGCGCCCCATCGTAAACGAGCCGAACTCCCTGCCTGATACGCCCCACACCGCACGAAGGCATCGCCTCCTGCGACCTACAGGTATTCGGTCAGGATGACGCCGATGTCAAAGGGCGTCACCGTGCCGTCGGGCGCAAAGACCACGCTGGCTGCTTCGCGGGGCGATGGCGTGCCGCGTGCCGCTGCGTGCAGTGTGAACAGGTCGTAGAGCGTGGGCTTGATCAGCGTCGTCAGCGCTTGGCCCTTTTGAACGTAGAACGCAGAGCGCAGAACGCAGAACGGCGGCTCATCGAGTATGCGCTGACATCACATTGTCGTCGTTTACTATTCTACGTTTTCCGCTTTAGACAAGGTTTCAGGCTGGTTTACCGTTTGACGCTACGCACCGCGTCCTGATGCGCTCGGGCTGACACCTGACACCTGAAACCTTGGCTTACGTTCACATCTCACCTTAACTCTGAGCACGCAGAATGCTGCGAAGGCTACGTGACTAATCAAGCGGTTGGTCTCCATTCTGCGCTGTGCGCTCTCCATGATGGAGGGTCTTGAGGCTTGCAATAAAAATGCTGATCAACTGATTGGTCTCGTCAAGGAGTTGCTGGAGACCGTCCTGGTGGGCCATCTCATGCTCACTCAACAATTCCAACCAGAGCGCACTTTCCTCAAGTTCTTGGGCGACGATCTGAAACTTGGCAATGCGATCAGCTTTACTGCGTGTGTGCTTAGCCTCGCGATGGTTTGCTGCAACCGAGGTTCCTGAGCGGAGCAGTTGTTTTCCGATCACCATGGCAGCATCGCTGTAATGGTGGTGTTGCTGGAGATAGCCATAGAGTCGGATGATGCGACTCGCATAGGCTTTCGTCCGGTCACGGAGTTGATTGCCTGGCTGCATGGTGCATGTCCTTTCCTGCCTGCTGTGTCCTGTATGCCATGAAGGAAGGAAGATCGTTCATGAGTTCATTATCTCGCAGCATGCTGTGCCTGCGTTCTGCGTTCTGCGTTCTGCGTTCCATATGCCTTTGGGGAAGAAGCTGCGCAACGGGTGGCCC
>JBLWKA010000164.1:0-12427 GCA_048381555.1 Oscillochloridaceae bacterium umkhey_bin13 | reverse complement strand
GGCTGGTGCCATGGCATCCAGGGTGTGGCGTATGTTCTTGCATGCATGGTTGCCCGGTGCGGGTGCCCGGTGCGGGTGCCCGGTGCAGGTGCCCGATGCGGGTGCCCGTAGGGGCGACCCGCGTGGTCGCCCACGGGCAGCCACACGGGCTGCCCCTACGGATCCGCATCGTTCGCCATCATGCAAGAGTTTATGCCACACCCCGATCAGAACCGTATCTTGCCAGTAATGGTATACTCGTGCTGATAGCGCAATCTAAAACCCAAAATCTAAAACCCAAAATCGTATGCCACGCCTTGCTGTTGTGATTTTGAACTATAACCGGGCCGATCTGCTGGCCGATTGCCTGGATGCGATCCAGGCGGTCCCAACCCGTTGCGCGCTTGAGGTCTGGGTGGTAGACAATGCCTCGAGTGACGGCAGTGCGGCGATGGTACAGGCCCGTTTTCCAGCGGTGCAGTTGATCGTTAGCCCGACTAATGGGGGCTTTGCCAACGGTAACAATCTGGCCTTGCGCCAAATCGTCGCCAACGCAACCGCCGATTACGTGTTGCTGCTCAACAACGATACGCTGGTGCCAGCCGGGGCGCTTGATGGGCTGGTAGACTATCTCGAAGCCCATCCGGCGGTCGGGGCGGTTGGCCCAAAGCTGCTGTTGCCCGATGGTACGCTTGATCTGGCGTGCCGTCGCAGCTTTCCGACCCCCGAAGTAGCCTTCTACCGCATGGTTGGCCTGGCCCAACTCTTTCCCCGGAGTCCTCGTTTTGGGCGTTACAACCTGAGCTACCTCGATCCTGATCAGACCCACCCGGTTGACGCGCTGGTCGGGGCTTGTATGCTGGTGCGGGCTTCAATCCTGACCGAGATCGGCCTGCTCGACGAGCAGTTTTTTATGTACGGCGAAGATCTGGACTGGTGCTACCGGATCAAGCAGTACGGCTGGCAAATTGTCTACTACCCCCAGGTTATTGTGCATCACTACAAGCGTGCCGCCAGCACCCGGCGCGCTATCCCCTCGATCCGGGCCTTCTATGACGCGATGCGGATCTTCCACCGCAAGCATTTTGCGGCCACTACCCCAGGGCCACTGAACGCCATGATCGAGGTTGGCATTACTGCGAAGGAGCTGCTCGCGCTTGGCCGCAATCTCCTCCTCCCCCCGACCGCACGCCGCGTCGGCTAGACCCCGTTTACGCCCACGTACCTGGCGCGCACTGTTGCGCCTTGGGCTGATCGCTGGCGATCTGCTCGCGATCAACGGTGCGCTGGTTTTGGTATTTGTGCGCCTCTACGATACGATTGAGGCTAGTGGCGCAGTTATGCCGAGTAGTCCGCTCGACTACATGCGTTTTGTCTTGCTCTTCAATCTGGTGGCGCTAGCCGTTTTTACCGCCAATGGCCTGTACGAGATGCGGCGGGGCGGTTCACGGGTAGACGAAGCCTTCAAGGTGTTTACGTCGGTGGCGTTGGTGGCGGTCGGCGGGATCGTGATCAATACCCTCTTGCCCCAACTGGGCATGATCGAGATCCCGTTTACCCGGGATGTGTTGGTGTTCAGTTGGCTCTTGGCGATTGTGGGTTGTGTGGCGTTGCGCGGTCTGCACCGGGTGGTCACGATCTGGTTACGGGCCAAGGGCATTGATACGCGGCGGGTCTTGATCGTCGGGGCACGCGAACCAGGCCAGTTGGTCTGGAATACGATTCGGCGGCGGCCCGAACTCGGCTACCGGGTGCAGGGCTTCTTGTCCGATTCGTCCCCCATCGGTAGCGAAGTGCTGGGCCTGCCTGTGTTAGGCCGTACGACTCAGCTTGATCGAGTCGTGCGCGCAACCCAGGCCGATGAGGTGATTATTGCGCTTTCGGGCCGTTCGCCCCAAGATCTGATCGACCTGATCACCCTGGCCGAAGACGAGGCCGTCGCGATCAAGGTCTATCCCGACACCTTCCAACTGATCACCAACAACGACCTCTCGATTGGTGATCTGAGCGCCCTGCCGCTGGTTTCGGTCAAGAACGCCGCACTCGACAACCCCTGGAACCGGGTCCTCAAGCGGGCGCTTGATGTGGTTGTCGCCACCCTGATCTTGCTCTTTGGCGCACCTTTTTTGATGCTGATCGCGATCGCCATTCGCCTCGAATCGCGGGGGCCGGTCTTCTTTTTGCAAGAACGGGTCGGCATGGACTTTCAGCCCTTCTGGATGCTGAAGTTCCGCACCATGCGGGTAGACGCCGAACGGTTTGGCACCTGGACCACGCCGAACGATCCCCGCGTTACTAGGGTCGGGCGGATCTTGCGCCGTACCAGCCTGGATGAACTCCCCCAGATGATCAACGTGCTGCTTGGCGATATGAGTGTGGTCGGCCCGCGCCCCGAACAACCGCGCTGGGTCGAACAGTTTAGTCAGCAGATCCCGCGCTACATCCGGCGGCACAAAGAGAAGGCCGGTCTGACGGGGTGGGCCCAGGTCAATGGGCTGCGTGGCGATACCAGCATCGAAGAGCGCACCCGCTACGATTTGTACTATATCGAAAACTGGTCGCTGCTCTTCGATCTGAAGATTATCTTGCGTACCATCGCTGATTTCCTGACTGGCAAGCAGGAAAACGCGTATTGACACACTGCGCTAGCGAGGGTATAATGTAAAGCGGTCGTGCCAAGCGACCATGGAATCGGGCCCCTCGTTACGTTTTGGTGACGGGTTTCGCGTCTCGGGAAGGCACCCGGCACAGCGCAACACGCAACACCGAACACGAAACGGATGTCGCCGTCGCGGCCAGTACCAAGGGTGGTGCTTCGTCGCCTGAACTATAGACGGTGCCGGGTGGGCTAGTGCGAGGCAGTATGGACGTCACTCACAATCGATGCGCGGGCAGCGCAACCTATCCTAACTGCACCGACCAGGGCCTACTCCAGCGGGGGTATACGGCGTTGCGCTAACTAAGCGCCCCGTCCCGCTTCAGGCTCCTGCCGCACGGACAGGGGCTTTTTTCGTGCCCGCACCAAACTTCACCACCCGTTCATACCTGGCCGGTTGATGCCAGGACAGCTTTGTGCTGTCAGCGTCCTTGTGCGCACTTTTTTCAAGCATCCGCACCAACGCGCCAACGCGCTAAGCCGCTCGCCAACGCAGGTCGTGTACCTTGCGCCAAGCCGCCGGAACAACGCGCCAACGCGCCAATGCGCCAACGTAACAACTCGACAGTATGCAATCCAGAGGGAGGGTCACGGTACAGTTGAAGACGCAGCAAAGCTACGCCGATCACATTCGTACGCAGGTTGGGTTCACGGGCGAAGGCGCCTTGACCGATTTTCTGACCCGTGAGGGCGGCGATCTGCTGCTCGGCGGGCGGGTTAATCTAAACAGTTTGGCGCGCCGCTATGGCGCTCCGCTGGAAGTCGTTTACACCCCGCAGATCACGACCCAGGTGCAGCGCATGCAGGCATGGGCCGAACAGGCTCGTATCGCCAGCGCCTACCCCGGGGCCTTCTTGTATGCCTATGCGACCAAGGCCAACTTTGCGGCCGAGGTGGTGCAGACCGCCCTCGAAGCTGGTGCCCACTACGAAACCTCGGCGGCGGCGGATGTGATGATCGCCCGTAGCCTGTTTCGGCGGGGCCTGCTGCCCAACGACCGCCTGATTTGCTGCAATGGCTCGAAAGAGACCAACTATCTGGATGCGATTCGGGGTTTGCGCCGTGATGGCTGCAATGGGGTCGTGCCAGTGCTTGATGATCTTGATGAACTCGAGGCCCTGCTGGATATGCCCGACGCACTGCGTTTTGGGGTGCGCGAGCGGGCGGCGGGCAACCGCGACGGGCAGCATCCTGGCAATGACCGCTTCGGCCTGACCAGCGCCGAGATTGCGCTTGCGGCTGAGCGGATTGCCACTACCCACCACGAGCTCGTGGTCTACCATGCCATGATCGGGAGCCAGGTTGAGGATGCCGATCACTTTTTGGCGACCCTGCGCACTTCAGTCGAGAACTATTGCCACCTGCGCCGCAGCGTACCGAGTCTGCGTTACTTCAACTTCGGTGGCGGCGTGCCCACCTCGGGCTACCAGTTGGGCTTCCAGTTTGATTATGCTGGCTTCCTCACCCGCTTGATGACCACAATCCGGGAGACCTGCGCCGCCTATGGGGTGCCCGCCCCTGATCTCATCGGTGAGTTTGGGCGCTACACCGTTGCCAACCACAGTGTCTTGTTGCTCGAAGTCGGGGCGATCAAGCCCGGTCAGCCCGGCGAACCAGACTGGCACTTGATCAATGGCAGCATGATGGTCAGTCTGCCCGATGCGCTGCTGGTTGAAGGCCAAGAGTTTGTGATCTTGCCGCTTGACGGTTGGGATCGCCCGGCGCGTCCCGCCCGTTTGGCAGGGCGGCGCACCTGTGACAGTGACGATGTCTATCCGCGACCAGGCATGGAGCCGCTGACCCTGCCCGACAGTGGCGCGGGCACGGTGCTCGCCATTTGTGGCGTCGGAGCCTACCAGCAGATGATTTCGGGGCGGGGTGGTGCCCACCATTGCCTGAGTCCCGAGCCTGGACGGGTGATCTTCCGCGAGGTGGCTGGCGAACTGGTGGCCCGGTATGTGCCCCAGCAGGATCAGGCCACGATTATGCATCTGTTGGGTTACCAGCCCGAGCCCATTGCCACTCCGCTGATCCTGGATCGCCCGGTGCCCGATTTTGTGCCCGTGCCTAGGCGCAACACCAATGCGCCTACTCGCCCGCTCCGGGTCGCCCCGGTGGTGGTGGGTATTGGTGGCATTCCCCGGCGGCGCACCCATCAGCGGCCCAACCGGCTGCTGCGCGAAAGTGCGGCGGGGGATTGAGAACCAATGATCCTGTGGTTAAGGAGCGGGACGCAGCACGCTGCGTCCCGCTCCTCCGTTATCAAGGTGCAGTAATTGTCAAGGTCGCGGGATTGCTGATTGGCCCGCTCTTATGCTGAATCCGCACACTGACAGTTCCGGGGTAGGCACTGGCCGGGAAAGTAAAACTGACACTATTAGGCCCAAATGAACTCGGGCTATAGCTGCTACCACCGGCCAGCACGCGCAGTCCTTCGCTTGGGCCGAAGCCTTGCCCATAGACCGTGATCGTCGCGGCGTGGCCTTGGATCACGCTGGCAGGTGAAATGCCGGTGACGGTGGGTGTTTCGAGGATCAGCCTGATCGCACACAGTTGATCGCCCGGCACCACCAGCGCATAGAGCGGATTGTTGGCGCGGTAATCACCCAGCCGTTCGAGCACCTGGCCCTGGTTTGGATCAGGCTCACCAATAAAGCTCATGCCAATCGGCTGGCGTTGCGCATCGAGCATCCAGGCTCGCATCGTCGTACAGCCGGTCATCATGCGGGCCACGCTGCCATCACTGGCCGTGAACGAAATGGGTGCATCGGGACTTTTATTGGGATCGTAGGTCGCCCGTACCAGGTGGGCACTCAGGGCGGGGGGCGTACGGCTGAACAGATCGTTGCTGGCCTGGGCCAAGGCGTAAGTGCTGATCGCGTTGACAATCGTCCAGTCGCGGTAGGGGGCCTGCTGCTGCTGGAAATAGACCAGGGCAAAGCGCTCGATCTGTTCGGCCAAACTTTTGCCGGTGACCTGTTCCAAGGCCCCTTCGATTCCGGTTAACGGGCCGAGGGCCTCGAAGACCTTTTTAATCGTGCCCGCGCCGTACTCGTCTTCAAGGAAGATCGCGAAGGCCACCGTCGCATATTGGGATTCGGCGGAGCCATTCCAATTCCGCAAGCCCTTGGTGATGAAATCCCCGCCGGTGGTAATGCGTTGCTGGTAACTGGTGATTGACGGGAAGACGGCGTATTCGGCCCAGACCGCCGTACCCTCCATCCACCAGGTCGGGGCAATCAGACGCGCACTGGTCGAGGTCTCCTTCTGCACAATATGGAAGAACTCGTGGGCGGCAGTGGCCTTAAGTTCATCGTCGTCAAGCTGGTCGTTGAAGAACATGTACCAGTTGCCGAGCGTGCCGATCCCGGGCACAAAGCCGTCCGACTCGGTGATTTTAGTGGCCCAGGGTGCGATCTTGACGATCACTTGGCTGCTTGGTACCGGGTAGCCCAGACCACTTAAGGTCGTGCGGCTGGTCATCAAGGCATCAAGCAGGCGCTGGGCATAGGTTTCGCTCACGCCGTCGCGGGTATTGTAGAGCACACTGAAGTAGGCATTTTCGACCTTTTCGTTGGGCAGGCCGACCGCATTCCAGACTCGCGTACTGCCGAGCCAGTTCAAACTACGGCGCAACCAACCCTGGCTCGCTAGTGGGGTGATCCCCTCGCTCGCAGATTGAAATTGACTGGTACTCAAGGGGTAGGTGCCTGCCGGTAGGCGCACGAGTTGGTACCCAGGCGTCGTGGGATCTGACTCGCTGGGGATGGAACAGGCGTCTTGTAACACTTCATCGTAGAAGGCCATCACCGGCGTACCGTTCGCGGTCGGGGCGGGCAGGTGCAGCAGCAGATCTCGTTGCAGGCTGGTTACTTCGGGAGTAATCTGAAAGCCGTAACGGGGACTGCGTTCGCTGGGCTGATCGCGCAAAATCAGGTTGTTTTCGCCGGACGAGAAACTAACCTGGTAACCCTCGCTGCGGGCGGGCAAGGCGCCAGCGGGAATCTCGAATGCGGCTCCGCCCGCCCAGAGCACGCCGCCAAGCGTGGGATCGATCAGCCGTTGCTCGCCGCCAAATTCGCCGTAGGGTGTGACCTGTACCGTCAACCTGACCGGGTCGGCATCTTCCTTGACACTCTGGAACTGGAAGGTGCCCAGGCTAGGAAAGCGCACCAGGACGGTCTGCCCACCGGGTCGTTCTGGCAAGCTTGGGAACAAGCCCTCAAGTGACCGCAGATCGCCCTCAACCTGGATTGCGGCCCAGCCATAATGCGCTACCGTCTGTTCGGTTGGGGCCGTCGCGCTGAGGCTCCAGCGTTGATAGGGCACGGTTGGGGCTGCGAGGCTGAGGCGCTGGGTTTCGGCCCCATTGAGCTCGATCGCCACCGGGACACGCTGATCACGCAAGGGATGATAGGTAGTTGGTGGAGGGACAGGAACCGCAATTGGGAAGGTCAGACTGCCAATGGTGGATCGAAAGGCCCGTTCATCAGTTTCGTGCATCAAGACCCGCACGCCGTTGTAATAGATGACGTTATGGGCGGGTGGGTTGGCAAAATAACCCGAGCGTAGCGTCAGTTCAGACGGGGTTCCTGAAAGAGCGGACTGGCATAACTGAACCAGAGGTGAGCCTCGGGCCATGCCGCGTTGGGGTCGGGACTCTGCACATGCAGGGTGACCCCCAGGTACCAATAGGCAACCGAGCGGGCGGGCAGATCGATCTGCATGCGTCCGTTCAGCGCCTGGATCGTGCGTGGTTCAGCCAGATCAAGCGGGAACTGCTCGTGGCTGAGCTGTAAGCCTTGACCTGTGACCAGCGGCAGAAAGACATGTTGACCGCTCGCCAGGCTGGTTGCAACCGGGAGTGGTGTCGGTGGTTCGGCCTGAGGGGCCGCAGGCGTTTGTTGGCTGGGACTGGGACTCGCCGCGAGGGGTTGGCTGCTCATGGGGGCCAGGGCCATCGTCCATAGCAGGAGCAGCGCCAGGGCGCAGCGGATTGAAGGAAGAAGAACGTGATGCATGGCTGCACTCCTTTGTGCAACGGGCGGCATGCCCGGCGCACCCGCCCTGGCTCCAGTGTAACGCGCTAGACGACAGTCCAGTAGACCGTGTACGGGTAGGTTGCGAACTCGTCACCGAATCAAGATGATGGCGGGCGACGGGATCGCCGGGGCGGGCCACGGGATTGCCGGGGCGGACGGGATCGCCGGGGGCGGGCCACGGGATCGCCGGGGCGCACGACAGTTGACGCCTACCAGGGCTAGTGCTACCCTAAACTAGGGCCTGGTTCACATGAGCAAGGTGCTGTTTGAACGATATTGCCCGGTGAGGGTTCGTAGGGTTGATAGATCAGGAGTACTGATAATGCAAGGGTTACGTTTCGTTTTGCTTGGCCTGATTATTCTGGCGCTGACCGCATGTACGGCGAATGCGCCTGCCGCGCCTGCCGCTGCGCCAACAATGGATCATAGCAGTATGGCGGGGATGGATCATGGTACCAATAGTGCCGATGAGCCGTATGATGCCGCCTTCATTGATGCGATGATTGTCCATCACGAAGGGGCCGTTGTGATGGCCAATCAGGCGCTGGCCGAAGCCGAGCGTCCCGAAATTCGGGCCATGGCCGAAGAGATTATCCGTGCCCAGGAAGCCGAAATTGGCCAGATGCAGGCATGGCGGGCTGAGTGGTTTGCTGATCTGGCCCCAACCGCGGGCATGGCGATGGAGATGGGTCCGATGGAGGTTGCCGCTGGGTCGGAACCTTTCGAGCAGCGCTTTATCGAGGCCATAATTCCCCATCACGAAGGGGCAATTGCCATGGCCCGCGATGCGCTCCAGAAGAGCGAGCGCCCCGAGATTCGGCTGCTGGCTGAGGCGATTATTAGCGCTCAGGAAGCCGAAATTGCCCAGATGCGTGAGTGGCTGCAAGCCTGGTATGGCAGCGATTATTAGCGTCCAGGTTGCCGATGCCCGTTCGTGCCGATAGCCGATCAGCCCCGCCTGGCGGGATGCACAGGAACGACAGCAAGCCTTCATGCCAACCGCATTGATTGCCGAGGTGGCGCTCCGGGCGAGTTTAGGCCATGATCAAAGCCCGGTGCTGTCCTATCTGGTGCCACCCCGCTTGCGGGGGTTGATCCAGCCCGGTCGCCTGGTCTGGGCTCCGTTGCGGCGTCGCAGTGTGCAAGGCGTGGTCTTGCGGGTGATCACCACCAGTGATCCCGAAACGAAACTGCGCGAACTGGATGATCTGGCTGACCCCGAAGCGAGTCTGACCCTGGTGGGCCTGGAGTTGGCAGTATGGCTTGCCACCACCTACCGGGCACCGCTCTACGAAGCGCTGGCGCTCTTGTTGCCACCCGGGGTCAGCCAGGAACTCGCCCCGACCTGGCGGGCAACGGCGGCAGGTTTGCAGGCCGATCTTGGTACCTTGCCCGAACGCGAACGGGCGGTACTGTACCTGTTGCGGCTACGTGGCGAGCAGAACGAGCATAGCTTGCGTGCGGCGCTGCGCGG
Organism: Oscillochloridaceae bacterium umkhey_bin13; assembly: GCA_048381555.1. GTDB lineage: Bacteria > Chloroflexota > Chloroflexia > Chloroflexales > Chloroflexaceae > Viridilinea. The sequence goes on along the minus strand of JBLWKA010000164.1, from coordinate 3,276 downwards.
TGGTGACACCGAATTGCGCGCCACCTATGATGCCTTGGTCGAGCGTGGTCTGGCAACCCGGGGTCAGTACCGCAGTGCCCCGGCGGTGCGCCCACGGATGGTACGGGTGGCACGTCTGGCAATCACAACCGAGGAGTTGCCAGCCACGTTGGAGGCCCTGGCCCGTGCGCCGAAACAGCGGGCCGTGCTAGAGTGGATGGCCCAGCACGCTGCACAAACTGCTGCCGATGGTACCGTTCCGCTCAGCACGATCTATGCGGCCACCGGGGTGAATGCCCAGGTGATCCGCATTCTCGAACAGCGAGGCGTGCTGGTGCTGGATCAGCACGAAGTGCGCCGCGATCCGCTCGCTGGTGACGGCGTGCCGCCCGATCAACCCCCGCCGCTGACTGCCGGTCAACGCGATGCCTACAATGCCATCGTGACCGCGCTGGAAGCATCTGCCGCAACCGCAGCGACCTCTGCCGCGACCGCGCCGGTCTTTTTACTGCACGGAATTACGGGCAGTGGCAAAACCGAAGTCTACCTACGCACGATTGCCCGTGCCTTGCGTTTAGGGCGGCAGGCGCTAGTACTGGTACCCGAAATCGCCCTGACCGCCCAGTTGGTACGTCGTTTTGCCGCCCGCTTCCCGGGCCAACTCGCCGTTTTGCATAGTGGCCTGGGACTCGGCGAACGCTACGACGAATGGCGGCGTTTGCGGCGCGGCACAGCCCGTTTAGCGATTGGGTCACGGTCGGCGGTGTTTGCGCCACTGCCTGAACTGGGTCTGGTGATCGTAGACGAAGAACACGAACTGAGCTACAAGCATGATGCGGCTCCGCGCTACCACGCCCGCGATGCGGCGCTCCAGTTGGCCCGTTTAGCTGGGGCGACGGTCATTTTGGGCAGTGCCACGCCGTCGGTCGAGAGTTATGCGCGGGCACAGGCGGGCGTCTATCAGCTGTTACGCCTGCCCGAACGGGTTGGTGGCGGCCTTGGCGTAGACGGCATGCCCCGTTCCGAGCCACTGCCCTTGCCAGCGGTACGCCTGGTTGATATGCGACAGGAACTTCAGGCGGGCCATCGTTCGATCTTCAGTCGCCCGTTACTGCACGCGCTGGAGGGAACCCTGAGCCGCGGTGAGCAGAGTATTCTCTTTTTGAATCGGCGTGGCGCGGCCGCCTTTGTGATGTGCCGCGACTGTGGGCATGTCGTTAGTTGTGGCAACTGTTCAGGGCCGATGACCGTTCATGACGATGCGAGTGACGAGGAACCGACGGGATCGGCGGGGCCAGCACGGGGGGTCTGGTCAAGCCTGATCTGCCACTCGTGCGGGGCGCGGGGCACGATCCCGTATGTCTGCACCCAATGCCTTAGCCCGCGCATCAAACGCTTTGGCGTGGGCACGCAACGCGTCGCCGCCGAAGTGGTGGCGAGTTTCCCTGGGGCGCGGGTGCTGCGTTGGGATCGTGATACCGCTAGCGCCAAAGGTGCCCACGGTCGCATGCTCGACAGCCTGTTGCGGGGCGAAGTGGACGTATTGGTCGGCACCCAGATGATCGCCAAAGGACTCGATCTGCCCATGGTGGCACTGGTGGGCGTGGTCGCCGCCGATATGGGCTTGCACCTACCGGATTTTCGCAGTGGCGAGCGCGCCTTTCAGCTTTTGACCCAGGTCGCAGGGCGGGCCGGGCGACGCACTGCCGGGGCGCACGTGATCATCCAGAGCTACAACCCCGAGCATTATGCGCTGCAGGCGGCACAGGAACACGACTACGGGCGCTTTTTTGCTGAAGAGATCGCCTTTCGCCAGGTGACAGGCTACCCGCCCTTCAGTCGTCTGGTGCGTTTGCTGTATGCGGGATCGAGTGAAGACGTGGCCCGTCGTGAGGCCGAAAAACTCGCCGAGCGGCTTACGCCCTTATTGGCGCAGCCCCAGCGTTACGGCTGGAGCCTGATCGGGCCAGCGCCGGCCTTTATGCAGCGTGCGCGGGGCCGTTGGCGCTGGCATCTGATTATCCGCGCCCCGGCTGACCTCCCCCCAACCGCGTTACGCATCCTGCTTGATGAGCTCGGCCCGCTTCATGGATGGATGGTGGATGTGGATCCGATGCATGTGTTGTAGGGTTGCTGCCGCTTCTCGTTGATAGTACCGCAGGCTTGTCATTCTGAGCGGAGCCGAGCGCACCCCATGTCATTCCGAGCGGAACCGCAGCCGGAGCGAGGAATCTTCACTGATCCGCAGCGAAGACCCCTCGTTGCGCTCCTAATGACATATCGGATGTCATCCCAGCACCACTGGCCGACGGGCCATAGGATCCTCGGGGTGACAATGCGGTGCTACAACGACAACGGCTATTCTCGCGTGACGGTTACTCGACAACTCGACAGCTCGACAGTCCTCCAAACTGTTAAGCTACCTTGAACCCTGCCTTAAGAATTCTCGGCAATAAACTGTTCACGGCGTTGCATCAGATCGGTAAAAATGGCGAGCGGCACACTGTTGCGCACGGCGTCCATAATCGCCTGGGCCTGGGCCTGCTGGCGCTCGATGGGAAACGACGGAATCTCGGTTGTACGTCCGTTGGCAACCACCGTCAGATTAGCGGAACTACCCCCAATCGGCGGCAGTTCCTCGCTGCGCCACGGTTCGCGGTGCAGACCCTGTGCCACCATGGTGGCATAGAGTTGATCAAGTTCAGCCTGACTCAGGGTAAACGGCTCAGTCCAGGTTGGGGCATCATCTGCCGAATAGCCGGGAATCATCACGATCGTGCCCTGGCCATCGGCCTGGATCTGGATCGTGTACTGATAATGGTAGGGCGGGGGCACCGTCCCATCGCGCCACTGATACGTAATCAGCAGATCATTTGGCGCACCCTGGCTAGCGCTAGAACCACAACCAGCGAGCAGGATCGTGAGGCTAACCAGGGTGAGCGTGATCCGTACCATAGGGGAGGGTGATCTAATGATCACTTGTGACCCGCGATCCAATAATGCCAGCTACCAGCATCACTAGCGAAACGAGTTTCAGGACATCGCGGGATTCGCCGAGCCAGAGCATCCCAATGATTGCCGTACCAGCAGCCCCGATCCCCGTCCAGACCGCATAGGCGGTACCAACGGGGAGCGTCTTGAGGGCCTGAGCGAGCAGCGTCATACTAAGGAATAGCGTGATCGCGAAGCCAAGGGTCGGCCCCGGGCGGGTAAAACCCTCGGACTGTTTGAGGAACAAGGCCCAGGCGACTTCGAGCAAGCCAGCGAAAAATAAAATAACCCACGCCATACGAGTAT
>JBLWKA010000163.1:0-12474 GCA_048381555.1 Oscillochloridaceae bacterium umkhey_bin13 | reverse complement strand
TGGCCGCGCCGATCACCTTGCCGGAACCAATCGCCCGCATGCCGGCAACCAATGCCGCGCACGAACAGTTTGCGGCGGTGCTGCTCAACGCACTCCAGGCGACGGGTTTCATCAAATCCGGTGATGGCAGCAGCCAGGTGCGTCGCCTACACGGCCTGATCAGGCGGGCCGCACCTGATCAGGCCGAATTGGCCTTATTGACGGCTTGGCTGCGTGAAATTGTGGCTGTGCTGCGGCGGCCACCATCCTAAGGCAATACCTGCGGCAAATAGGCAAAGCGTTGGGAGGGTCAAGCCCTCCCAACGCTTTACCCATCACTCTGCTGGTTGGGTAGGCGCGTCTCCGCGCTAACTGCCAATCGGACGACTATCGAAAGCCTGGATCGTAATCACGCTTGGGCGCGGCAGACCAACCCGGTCAGGCCAGGTGCTGATCGGCTTCTCAAACGTACCGCCCTCGCCGGGGTGCTGGATCGCCAGGAAGAGGGTGCGATTGTCGGGTGTGAACTCAGGGCCACAGACCTCTGAGCCGGCCACGGTCGAGAAGAACTGTTGCACATTGCCGCGCTGCGGGCCCTGCACCGGCACTGCGAAGAGTCCGTCGTTATATTTGATCGCCCGGGCCGCCCCGTCCGTCGCGATCCAGAGGTTGCCAGCATTATCGAAGGCCACGTTATCGGGTGCCCCGATTGGGCTCACCTGGCTCTTATCGAAGCCTGCGAAGAAGGTGCTCGCGTCACTGGGCAAACCAGCCAGGATGAACATCTCCCAGCGGAAGGTCGTGGCGGCGTAATTATCACCGGCCTCACTGATCTCGATCACGTGCCCAGTCGCGTTGCGTGCCCGCGGATTTGCGGCATCGGTTGCTGCCCGACCCTCGGTGCCACGCTGGGTATTGTTTGTGAGTGCGACATAGATCTTCTTGGTGACCGGATTGGGTTCAACATCCTCAGGGCGATCCATCTTGGTGGCACCAACCAGGTCAGCCGCCTTGCGCACATTGATCACCACATCACCCTGCGAAGTAAAGCCATTGGCTGCCGTAAGCGGCCCCTGACCGTAGATGAGCGGGATCCACTCGCCCGAACCGTCATCGTTGAACTTCGCTACGTAGAGGATACCCTCATCGAGCAGGTTCAGATTGGCGGCCCGATCACGCGAGTTGTAGCGCCCGGTGGTGATGAATTTGTAGACGTACTCGAAGACCGCATCATCACCCATGTAGGCGACCACCTGGCCGTTGGGGGCAATCCCAATCGTGGCGGCCTCGTGGCGGAAGCGGCCTAGGGCGGTGCGCTTGATCGGCGTAGCGCTTGGATCGTAGGGGTCAACCTCTACCATCCAACCGTGGCGGAAGCCCTCGTTGGGTTCCTTGGCGACATCAAAGCGGGCGTGGTACTTCTCCCACTGGCGCTCGCTCGCCTCGGCGGGCATACCATAGCGGCGATGGATAGCGTAGCGCGGATCGTTGCGATCCAGGCCATTCAGATTGCCAAAATACTGATGGAAATTCTCTTCTGCCGTTAGCACCGTACCCCACGGCGTCTTGCCACCAGCACAATTGTTGAGCGTGCCACGCACCACCGTTCCCGTAGGATCAGTACTCGTGATCATCAACGGATGACCCGCCGCCGGGCCGCTAATCCGCATCGGTGTTTCGCCAGTCAGGCGACGATTGTAGCGCGAATCGCGCACATAGCTCCAGGTTCCATCAGGGGCACGCTGGATCTCGACGACGGCCGCACCATGGGCAGCGATGCTCACATCAACCTGGTTCCGCGTTGGGTTCTGCGGATCATAAGCCGGGAACATCAACTCTTCGTTGGTGTACTCGTGGTTCACAAAAAGCAAGCCACGATTCGAGGTGCTAGAACCAAGCGGCAGGGGCATAAAGCCAACAAAGTCACAGTTATAGCCAAACTGCTGGCTCTGCGCTTCGGGTGTCTGCTCCCAGACATTATGAACCGGCGCACTGGCCGACATGGGCTCGCCCCAGCGGATGAGCGTGCGTGCGTAGTAGCCTTCTGGAACTTTCACGTCATCAAATTCGGGATCAGTTGGGGCAATTTTGGCAAACCGCGGCGCTCCAGCGCTCTGCGCGGCGGCGGTTCCAGCAGCAAGCCCCACCGAGCCAATCAGAGCAACAGAAGAGGCCACCGCTGCACTCTTCAGTACCTCGCGCCGACTCAGGCGGCGGGAGAGGATCTGCTCAAACAACTCGCCGGTACCAGCATCAGACCGTACGATCCATTTGTCCTTCTCGTCGTGGCCACCCATTGGTCGCACTCCTTGCTAACCTAGCGTAGACGCGGGAATCTGTTCCATCTGCTACAAACGAAAGCCGCTGTCCACCGGCAATGAACCCAGGCTGAACGTGCAGCATAGATCATCAGGCAGACACAGCCACCGTACGACAGCAGATACGGAACGCATCTGATCGTAATAGTTCTGTATTAATCTTTTATGGCTTTTTGATTAAGGCTCAAATAAGTGTAGATTTACAATCTACGAGATCCAATGCAAAAGCGAGGAAACCAGGTTTCCTCGCGATGGTACCAACTCCCAGATTGACAGTCAGTATTTAGTTATGACAACTTGCGCAGGCTATATCTGGGCTAGGCTCATGCTTATTGTCAATGCCATGGGTACTATGACAACTGAGGCAGCCAATCTGGTTGGGCGATCCGCGATGGCATGTATTACAGGTCGGATTGAGGGGATGGGGCATCTGCACTTGCAGGGGGTGCAGGCTATGGCAGGTCGCGCAATTGGCATAACGGCCCAGGTCGCCCTCATTGGGTAAGCTGGGCAGACTTGGCGTCGGTGGTTCGGGTGGGGCAGGCGCTGCCGTCATTGTGGGTGCGGGCAATGCCGTTACGGTTGGTGGTTCGGGCGTCGGTACCGGAACTGCTGTTGCCGTCGCTGGTTCAGGGCTGGGCACCGGAACTGCTGTTGCCGTCGCTGGTTCAGGGCTGGGCACCGGCACGAATGTCGCCGTCGCTGGTTCAGGGCTGGGCACCGGCACTGCTGTTGCCGTCGCTGGTTCAGGGCTGGGCACGGGTGGCAGCGTCGCGCTGGGCAGGCTCGTAGGACTGACCACAACGGTGGCAGTTGTGCGCACTGTGGCCTGAGCGGTGACTCCAGCGACGGCCGAAGGCGCTAGCAAGCTCGTTGGTTCAGCATTAGCCACGCTTGTCGCTTCACGACCACCGGCTGGCACAGCGGACGCGCCAGATTCGGTCAAGGTCATGAGGTAGGTCACCAGGGCCAGTAGCTGCTCGTCCGTGAGCAGCGTCTCGAACTCGTTGCCAACCAGTGCCGTCACCAGCCCCCCGGTAAAACCAGGAACGATAAACTCGTCGTGGATCCGGATTGATCGTTCGATATAGGTCGCTGCGTCCAACTGGCTGACTCGTGTTGCGCCGCGTACCGCGATCCCGGCCAGATTTGGGCCGACCGCATCGCGTGCCCCTGGCTCAAACGGATGACACGAAGCGCAACTCACCGTACCGGCCAGTGGCTCTTCACCGTGAAAGAGCGCCTGCCCACGCAGCACCGCCGCCTCCGCTGTATCCAACGGAAGGTTTGTAGACATAGGCGAGGCCCGCGCAGGCGGGGCGGATGGGACACCCGACAACTCAAGGGACGGCGCACCAGCACTACAACCCGTCAATGTTCCAAGCACCAAAACGACGAACAGCACCAAACAAGCGGCACACCGCGACCATAAGCTACACATCTCCGCTCCTCTCAGAGGTGTTCTGGTCTGCTGGCCTAGGCTGAGTATAGGCTTCAGACTTCGTACGAAGCGAAAATGTTTAGCCGCGCAATGTTACACTCTGACTACCTTGGGGTTTCAACGCCGCAGCGCCCAGGCGATGCCATGCTGCAAACTTGCCAGGGTAATAATGCCACTCAGATCAATTCCCAGCCCCACCAGAGTCTGGGCAACTTCGGGGCGAATGCCCGTTAAGACGACCCTGGCCCCAAGCAGTTTGGTCGCCTGCGTCGCCTGGAGCAAGACATTGGCAACCTGGGTATCCACCACGGGCACCCCAGTAATGTCGAGGATGACCGTGGCAGCCCGCCGCTCGACCACCCCAGTGAGCAGGGTTTCGACAATCTGTTGAGCGCGGGCACTGTCAATACTGCCAATCAGTGGCAGGGCGACCACACCGTCGGCGATCGGCATAAGCGGGGTCGAAAGCTCGCGGAGGGCCGCTGCTTGGGCGGCAATGACCTGGTTTTGCAGAGCGTTGCGCTCTTCTTCGGCCTGATGTTGGGCCGTAATATCGGTCACAAAGCCATCAATGAAGATCAGGTTGCCTTCTGCATCGTAGACCCCATTGCCCTGTTCGAAGACCCACTTCAGCTGCCCACTGAGATCGCGGATGCGATAACTCAACTGAAAAACACGCCGGGACTCAAGCGCCGCCTGCACCGTCTCCCAGATCCAGTCGCGTTCTTCTTCTAGGATAAATACAACGAGGCCATATTTTGGTGGCCCATCAACGGCCCGAAAGTCCTCGGGCGGGCAGCCGTAGAGGCTCACGGTACCGTTACTGATGAACTCAACCGTCCAGTCAGAATCATTGCGACAGCGGTAGGCCACGCCTGGCAAATTGCTCAGTAAGCTATCGTACAGTTCACGTTGGGCTTTCAAGGCCTGTTCCTGGCGATCCTGCTCGGTGAGATCACGGATAAAGCCACCGCGGGCAATCGGCTGACCGTCCTGATCGTGGATCAAGAAGGAGCTTAGGAGACCAGGGAAGGTGCGGCCATCAGCACAGCGGTAGTTCAGACGCCCAATCCAGGAGCCGTGCTGAATCACATGGTCAATCGCTGTCTTTAAGTTGACCGTATCTTGACCTTCGACGATGTAGGACCAGGTGGGTTGGTTGAGCGAAGCGCTGCCATACCCGAGTAACCGCTCGAAGGCTGGATTGACGTAGCGCAACGTTCCATCAAAGTTGGCGGCAAAGATAACGTCTACGGCATTCGCAACCAGGGCTTCGAGCAGATACTGGTGTTCGTTGGGCTGCGCATCGGCACGCCGCGCCGCAGCCAGTTCGGCTTCGAGCGCGGCGATGCGTTGTTCGAGCAAGGCGATCTGAGGATCTGAAGGTTGCATAGATGTCTGCCCATTTGTCGCCTTCGTCAGCCTCCCGCCGCCGCCACAATTGAACGCTCAACCAGCAGCATCAGCGGGGCGGGCACGATCCCGATCAACAGGGTCAAAACTCCGGCGATCATAATGTTCACCACAAGGCCGCGGTTCAGTTCGGGTTCAAGCTCGCGCTGCGGCTCGTCCATGAACATCCGCATAACTACGCGCAGGTAGAAGACCACCGCCATGGCACTGGTCAAAACGCCAATCAGGGCAAGCCAACCCAGGCCGCCTTCGTAGGCGGCGGTAAAGACATAGAACTTCGCCATAAAGCCAGCCGTCGGCGGCACTCCGGCGAGCGAGAACATAAACAGGGCCATCGCCAGCGCCAGGATGGGGCGGCGCTGATACAACCCCGCAAAGTCTTCGAGGCTCCAGGCGGCTTCGCCGCGCTGTTCAAGCGCGATCACGACCGCAAAGGCCCCCAGGTTGGTCAGGGCATAGGCGAGCATATAGAACAGAAAGGCCTGGGCTCCACGCTCGCTGGCGACCATAATCGCCATCAGAATATAGCCAGCGTGACCAACACTCGAATAGGCCAGCATCCGTTTGACGTTGCGCTGCCCAAGCGCCCCCAGGTTACCAACGATCATAGTGGCGGCGGCCAGCACCGCCAATACCGGCAGCCAGATCGACTGCAAGGTGGGCAAGGCAATCGCCAGGATGCGCAGCAGCGCCCCGAAGGCCGCCGCCTTGGTGCCCACACTCATAAAGGCTGCCACCGGAGTCGGCGAGCCTTCATAGACATCGGGGGTCCACATATGGAAGGGCACCAGCGCCACCTTGAAGCCGAAGGCGATCAGGATCATGGCCGCCCCGGCCAGCATCAGGGTCTGGTCGGTACCAACTGGTTGGGCCGCCAGTGCGGCGGCAATCCCATTCAGGTTGGTTGTGCCAGTTGCGCCATAGATCAAGGCCAAGCCATACACGAAGAAGCCTGCGGCAAAGGCCCCCAGGATCAGGTACTTCATGGCTGCTTCCTCGGACGAGATCCGGGGATAGGCGAAACCAGTCAAGATGTAGAGCGTGATCGAAAGCACTTCGATCCCAAGGAAGAGCACGATCAGATCCGTGCCCTGACCCAACAAAATCATGCCGGCCACCGCAAACATAATCAGCGGGTAGTATTCACCCTGTTCAATCCCGTGGCGGGGCAGATAATCAAGCGCCAGCGCAATGCTCAGCACACCGACCAGCAAGAAGATCCAGGTCAGGGTCAGGCTGTAGCGATCAAGCACAAGCATGTCACTGAAGGTGCTGCCACTCACATTCCAGAGCGGGATCGCGACCAGCGCAGCCACCACCAACCCGGCAATCGCCAGGTAGCCCGTCAACTTCTTCTTGCCCTCGGGAATCGCGAACACATCCACCAGCAGCAACACAGTCGCCCAGGCCGCCACGGTCAGCAGCGGCGCAAGCAGGGTCAGGTCAATCGGCGGGATCTGGATAGGTTCCATAAGCGGTGCTTGCTCTATTCAGTAGGATCAAAAGCAACGAGGCGAGTGGATTAGCAGCACTGCCCCTTTGTCACCCCGAACGAAGTGAGGGGTCTTCACTGGCGATCAGTGCAGATTCCTCACTGCGCTTCGCTCCGTTCGGAATGACAGTGAAGGGCGTTGGGCATCACATAGAGTGGGCATCACATAGCAAGCATTGTGGCTCCAACATAGCGTGCGACTTAAGAACAACTCCACGCGCCACACATCTGCAACTCCACAGCACACGAACGGTCACGTTTGCTTGAAACAAGTCTTAACGTCCTGCAATTGCATTCAGGCCGCCAACCAGTGCGGTCACACTTTCTTGCATGGGGCCAAACAAAAAGCCCGGATAGAGGCCAATGATCACAATCGGCACACACAGGGCCACCAGCGTCACGAGTTCGCGGCGGCTCAGATCGGGCAGATCAGCCGGATTCGCATCGGCTTCGCCCATAAAGGCCAGCCGGTAAAACTTAAGCAGATAGACCGCCGCGAGCACGACGCCGATCACAGCGAAGCCCAGGAAGGGCCAGCCCAATTCGGGGGCCAGGAAGGCCCCTTGCATAATCGTGAACTCGCCGATGAAGCCATTCAGGCCCGGCAGCCCCGCCGACGAAAGCGCAACCAGCAGGGTGATCCCGGCGTAGACCGGCATGATCTTCCACAGGCCACTGTAGGCACTCAGTTCGCGGGTGTGACGGCGCTCATACAGCACCCCGACGATCAAGAAGAGGGCACCAGTCGAGAGGCCGTGGTTGATCATCTGGATGACCGCACCGCTGATGCCAAGCGTATTCAGCGCAAATATCCCGAGCACGATGAAGCCCATGTGACTGACCGACGAATAGGCGACCAGTTTCTTCATATCGGTCTGGGCATAGGCGACCACCGCCCCATAGATGATCCCGATGATCGCCAGGATCGCTACGGCGGGCGCAGCCCAGCGGGCCGCCTCAGGGAAGAAGCCCAGACAGAAGCGGATCATGCCGTAGCCGCCGAGTTTCAGCAGCACCCCGGCTAGTACGACCGAGCCAGCCGTGGGCGCTTCGACGTGCGCATCAGGCAACCAGGTATGGAAGGGCCAGAGCGGTACTTTGATCGCGAAGGCCAGGAAGAAGGCCAGGAACAGCAGCCGTTCGAGGTTCGGATCGAGTTGCACGAGGCCGCGTTGCAGATTGTTGGTCAACTCGACCACACTGAGCGTACCGACATAGCCGGGTTGCCCCGCCAGGATCGCTTCGCGGTTGAGCACAAACAGACCGATGATCGCCAGCAACATCAAAACCGAGCCAGCAAAGGTATAGAGGAAGAATTTGCGGGCGGCATAGATCCGGTTGGCCCCCCCCCAGATCCCAATCAAAAAGACCATCGGGATCAGTGTGAATTCCCAAAAAATGTAGAACAGCAGCAGATCCTGGGCCAGAAACACGCCCAGCATCGCCGTGGTCAACAGTTGCAGCAAAATCTGGAAGTTACGAACCTCTTTATGCACCGAATCCCAGGTCGAAAGCACCACAATCGGATGCAGAAAAGTGGTCAGAATCACCAGCCAGAGGCTAATCCCATCAAGCCCAAGGCTATAACTAATGCCCCAACTGGGCAGCCAGGGCAGGCTTTCGGTGAATTGCATGGCCGCCCCGGCGTTGCCCTGAAACGAAAAGGGCAGCACCAGTGAGACCAGCAAGGTCAGGCTGGCTACCCCCAGCGAAAGGCGACGGGCCAGTTCGTCGGCCCCATTGCGGGGCACGGCCAGCAGGGCCAGCGCCCCCAGCGCAGGCAACCACAGCACCAGTGAGAGAATGGGAAAGCCTTGCATACAATTTCCTAATATGGTTTATCCGGTACCTGCGCTTCGCTTGTTACCGGATAGGGTTTCTGGGAGAACCAAGTTCTCCCAGGCCCTCAGGCAACCAACTCCGTGTATTTCGCCTGGCGGGCAAGCCGTGCATTTCGCCCTGGCGGGCAAGCCGTGCATTTCGCCCTGGCAACCAACTCCTGCATTTCGCTCTGGCGGGCAAGCCGTGCATTTCGCCCTGGCGGGCAAGCCGTGCATTTCGCCCTGGCGGGCAAGCCGTGCATTTCGCCCTGGCGGGCAAGCCGTGCATTTCGCCCTGGCGGGCAAGCCTGATTGGATCTTCCCTAAGCAAGGGGCCAGGGGGAAATCATGGATTTCCCCCTTTATGCCGGGGGAGTGCGCAGCACTCACCCGGCCATAAACAACATAAACCCTAACACCAACACCACCCCAACCGTAAAGACTAGCGCATAGGTACGCACATAGCCACTCTGTACCTGCTGCGCCCCGGTGGCAGCCCAACCAAAGAAGCGCCCGACCCCGTTCACAATCCCGTCAATGCCCTGCGGATCAAAGACCCGCGCCAGGAAGTTACCGATCGCCTTGAAGGGAGCCACCACCCCACGCTGGTAGGCCCGATCCACATACCAGGCCTCTTCGAGCGTATCCCAGATATCGCCCGAGTAACGGTAAGCCGGGTCTTTGCCCCCTACCTTGATCTTGGACGCATTGGTGGTATAAAGCCACCAGCCCAGGTAGCCCATGCCCACCGCCCCGGCCGTCGCAAACAGGGCCAGCACCGGATTGAATTTACCGGCTTCTTCGTGCAATACTGGCTTGAGCCAATCGGTCAGCAGGTGCGCCGCTGGCATCCCCGGGAAGAGTGTCGGGATGTTCATCGCCCCAGCGGTAATTGCACCTACGGCCAGGATCACCAGCGGCACGGTCATCACGCGGCCACTCTCGTGAGCGTGGTAATGATGATCGCGTTGCTCGCCGTAAAAGACCAGCGCCACCTGCCGCCCCATATAAAAGGCCGTGAGCAACGAAGCCATAAACAGGATGATCAGCTGCGGCCAGTAGTTATAGGCCACCGCATGGGCCAGGATCTCGTCTTTGGACCAGAAACCGGCCAGCGGCACCACCCCGGCCAGGGCAGCCGCGCCGACCACATAGGTCCAGAAGGTCGTGGGCATTGCCTTGCGCAACCCGCCCATCTTGCGCATATCCTGGGTCTCGTGGGTGCCGTGGATGACCGAGCCCGAGCCAAGGAAGAGCAGGGCCTTGAAGACCCCGTGGGTCAGCAGGTGGAAGATCGCCGCGACATAGGCCCCCATGCCACAGGCGGCGACCATAAAGCCAAGTTGCGAGACGGTCGAATAGGCCAGCACCCGTTTAATATCCCATTGGGCGATTGCGGCCGTGCCGGCAACCAGAGCGGTCAGCGCCCCGATCCACATGACCCAGCCTTGCGTCGCAGGCGAAGCCAGGAAGAGCGTATCGGTGCGGGCCATCATATAGACGCCCGAGGTGACCATGGTCGCCGCGTGGATCAGGGCCGACACCGGGGTCGGGCCAGCCATCGCATCAGGCAGCCAGACGAACAGCGGGATCTGGGCCGACTTGCCGGTGGCCCCAATCAAGAGCAGGAACGAGATCCCGGTTGCCACCGCAATCGGCTGCCACTCGGGGCCAAAGGTCTGGCCGAGGATCACATTCACCCGCTCGACAAAGCCGGGAATGGGCCGCCCGTTCAGATCCATTTCATAGAAATTGAGCGTGCCGAAGTTGGCAAAGATCGCGAGCATGGCCAGAATAAAAGCCGCGTCACCAATCCGGTTGACCACAAACGCCTTGACCGCCGCCTCGCCCGCCGCCTTGCGCTCGAACCAGAAGCCAATCAGCAGAAACGAACAGAGCCCCACCCCTTCCCAGCCCAGGAAGAGCAGCAGCATATTGTTCGCCATCACCAGGAAAAGCATCATGGTGACGAAGAGGTTCAGGTAGGCGAAGTAGCGCACGACACGCGAATCGCCGTGCATATAGCCGATCGAGTAGATATGGATCAGGCTGCCGACCCCGGTGACCAGCAAGGCCATCACGGCGGTCAGCGGATCAAACATGATCGCAAACGGCACGATCAGTGGCCCGGTATCAATCCAGGTCCAGAGCGCCGACTGCACCCGACGGGCATCTTCGGGCAGGCCCGCGAGTATGATCGTCGCGATCAGCGTGATCACAAACGCGGCCACGACCATCGCACTGGCAACGAGCCCGGCCTCACGCTCCTTGCGGATCACAAACACATTCAGCAAGAAGCCGACGAAGGGTAACAGCGGGATGAGCCAGATAAGCCAGTTCAGCATACGATCAACCTCATCCCCTCAAGGTGCTGACTTCGTCTACGTCAGCGGTGCGTTTGGAGCGAAAGATCGAGACGAGTAGGGCCAGACCGACCGCCACTTCGGCAGCGGCCACCGTAATCACGAAAAAGACCAGCACCTGGCCGTCTACGCTCAGCCGTTCGCGGGCAAACGCGACCAGGGCCAGATTGGCGGCATTCAGCATCAACTCGACCGACATAAAGACGACGATCGCGTTGCGCCGAATCAGGACGCCCAGCACCCCAATGGTGAAGAGCGCCGCACTCAGCAGGATGTAGTAACTGATCGGAACCATCCGTTAGTCTCCTGAGGGCTGCTGCGTTTCGGCCCCCTGGCGGCCACGCTGATTAAGCACCACCACCCCGATGACGGCGATCAGCAGGATGAAGCCGGTAATCTGGAAGGGCAGCATATACTCGGTGAAGAGCAAGGCCCCTAGACTGACTGGATCGCCAAAAACGGCTGCTGCCTCGCCACCCGGCGGTACTTCGCCTACGCCCACCTGAAACGCAGCAACCACGGCAATCGCCAGCAGGCTCACGCCCAGCAGCAGAGCCAGCGGGCGCTGCCAGGCGATCCGGTCGGGCGTATCCTCGACCTGTTCGGCCCCGAGCAGCATCACCACGAACAAGAACAGTACCATGATCGCGCCGGCGTAGACCGTGAGTTGGATCGCAAACAGGAAGGGCGACTGGAGCAACAGGAACAGCACGGCAATTGCGGCAAAGTTCAGTAACAAAAATAAAGCACTATGCACCGCATTGCGGGCGACCAGCATTGCAATTGCGCCAATTAAGGCAATTACCGCTGTCAGCGTGAAGAGGATCAATTCCATAACGGGGGCTCCGTGCGTAACACTTTCGATTGAGGTATTGTTGAGGTGTGGCGGTGTTGAGGTGTGGAGATGCGGAGGTGTTTCCCCACCTTCACAACTCCCCACCTTCACAACTCCCCACCTCCACAACTCTACAGGTCAATCTGCGCGGGCGGACTGGGGCGGCGCTGCAATTGTTGCAACACCGGGGGTGGTTCGCCATGGCCCTTGTCTACCGGTACCAGCAGCATTTCTTTGGTATAGATCGAGTCACGCCGATCATAGAAAGAGAGTTCGTACTGGTGTTCGAGCACAATCGCATTGGTGGGGCAGGCATCTTCGCAATAGCCACAGAAGATGCAGCGCAGCATATTGATCTCGTAGGTCGCCGCATACCGTTCGCCGTGGGAACGTGGATTGTCGGGGTCGTTCTCGGCGGGAACCACTAGAATCGCATCGGCAGGGCAGGCGGCCGCACAGAGCGAACAGCCAATGCAGCGCTCTGTGCCGTCGGCAAAACGCTTCAGTTCATGCTTACCCCGGAAGCGCTCGCGCACCGGACGCTTGACCTCGGGGTACTCGACCGTCACCGGCTTGCGAAAGATATAGCGAATGGTTGTGCCCAAACCCTTAAACAGCTCTCCGATCATATGTCGGCGCTCCTTGTATTGCTTTTATCTGGCTCAGGGAAGATCGCGTTCACGTGTTCCCTGTTCTCCCTGCTTCATGTCCTAAGCCCGCTTGGGGGGGGGGGGGGGGGCGGCCCCGCCCCCCCCCGCCCCCGCCCCCGCCCCCGCCCCCCCCCCCCGCCCCACGCCGCAGAGACTAGGCGCC
>JBLWKA010000162.1:0-12624 GCA_048381555.1 Oscillochloridaceae bacterium umkhey_bin13 | reverse complement strand
CGCGGGGGGGCCCCCCCCCCGCCCCCGCACCGCCGGGGGGGCCCCCCCGGGGCCGCCCGCCCCCGGGGGGGGGGGGGGGGGCGGCGGCCCCCCCCCCCACCACCCCCCAAAACTGCGGGGTGCGGCGCAGCCGCGCCCCATCCCACCTAAACACTCAACCGCAGCAAGGAAACCCCTGCTGCGGTTGGATCATTTGATGGAGCCTAACGGGTTGGCAGCACCTCACCCAGGATCACATCGCCCTCTTTCACACCACCCAGAATCTCGATCCGCTCCTCGGTAATGATCCCGGTCTGGATCTCGACCCGCAGATCTTCACCATTGTTGTCTATGATCACAAAGGCCCGGTCGCGGGTGATGCGGATGGCCTGGGGCGGCAGCCACAGGGCATTGTCAATCACATTCAGGATTGCCGTAACCTGGGCCTGGTCGCCAACTTCAAGACTCAGCCGACCAGCATCAAAACTGATCGCATACTCGGTGCTTGGGCTGACCCCGGTTGCATTGCGATCCGGCGCACGACTCACGACCCCAGGGATCACCTGATCGGGATAACGGCTGAAGGTAATCTGCACAGGCTGACCGGGCAACAAGCGCGCACCCACGCGAACCCCATCGGCCCCAAGCGGTAATTCAGCGAGCAGTTCACGATTATCGGGATTGGCAATCAGCATAATCGGGTTCGCCGCCCGAACTGCCATGCCAGGTATTGCTTCGATACTGATCACCCGCCCTGCCATCGGGGCGAGCAACCGCCGACTTTCGATCTGACGGTTGAGGCGCTCGACATCAGCCCGGCTGCGGGCTGCGAGTTTGGCCAGTTCGGTATTCTCTGCCTGAGACTGCACCGCTGCATCAAGCGCAATCTGGGCGCGACGTACATTTTGCTGGGCATTGGCTACATCGAAGGGATCTGGTCGGGCGAGTAGGGCTTCAAGATCGGCCCGCACCGTTGTAAGGGTTCCTTCGGCTCGTTTGATCAGCGCAAGCTCGTTCGAAAGCGCCGTATCATAATCAATCCGCGTCCGGTTCACATCCGCTTCCGCCTGGCGCAATTGCTCGCTCAAGCTAATAAAGCGGTCGCGTGTCGTCAGGTTGGGGGTTTGCTCAAATTCGAGTTGCGCAGCCCCGTACAATTCCTGGGTTGCCGTAAGGCGTTGCACGGCCGCTGTCATTTCGGTAAGGGCCTGATTCTTGACCCGCGAGGTGTCGTTGCGCACTTGCTGCAGATCGGCCTCGGCCTGTTGCACTGCCCCACGGGCGCGTAACAGTTCATCGGGCCGGGCGGGCTGGCGTACCCGATCCAGATTGGTTCGGGCCGCGTCCAGATCAACCTGCGCTTGACGCACAGCAATCTGGCTGCGGGCAGCGGCCTGACTGACAGCGCGCTCGTCCTGTTCCAGGATGGTCTGGGCCTGGGCTAACTGGTTGTCCAGTTCACGATTATCGAGCTCAGCCAGCAATTGACCAGCTTCAACCTCGTCGCCAATACGGACAAACAGTTCTTTCACAATCCCATCTTCGCCAAAGGCAACCCCTTGTTGCACCTGAGCCAGCCGGGCGGAAAGTTGCAGTTCGTCAATGATCTCGCCACGTTGCACGGTAAAGGTTGGTCGTACCGGGCCTGCACTGGTGGGTGCTGTGGTTGGGACACTGGCTGGGGTTGGTTCCGTGCCCGGACTGGTACCTACACCGGTAGCATCTGGGGCGACCGTCGGCTGAAGATTCGGTGTGGGTGTTGCGCAGGCGGCAAGTAGCAGCGCAGCAACCAACCAGACTAGGGTCAAGCGTATACGCATAGGGCAGTGCTCCTCGTACGGACGATTATTTCACGTCAACAGAATGGTTGTGATACAGTTGGAAGGCAACCACAGCAGCGTAAATGGTCAACGCTGGGGATGCTGTGGCCCCACGCATTGGCGCGTTGTGCTACTGTACGCAGATGCAATGAAGAATGGGTGATGCAAGCTACAGGGGTGATGAGAGTTTCTTCACGCATAACCAAACGCATAACCAGGCCCGAGTTACTTGCTCTATGCTATGTTGTAGCTACCATCCTAAGTTGTTCAGGAACAAGCGCTCAGGAGTAAAGCGGACAATCGTTATGCTATGATGACTCTGCTCGGCAACGTCACCCCAGTCAGGCCCCCTGCTAAACCTTCACGGGTGACAAACTTCTCATCAACCTGCTGGCAAGCTGCAACACGGCGTACATACCAACCGCCTAAAGTATTGCTACAATGAATGACATTCAGATGTTCAGATGGCTTGACTCGTTGTACCAGGCCAGTAAGGAAGCGCTATGATCCGCTTAATCTTGTTGCGAGTTCTTGAAGAGTTTTTCCGCCATCGTTTGCGGTACATCATGCTCTTTGTCCTACCAGTAATCGTAGGTGTACTCCTCTTTGTCTTTGTGCCTGCCAGTTATTTTGTGCGTGGCACGATCTATGTGCAACGTGAGTCGCTCCTGACTTCATTGGCTGCGGTGCGCCAGGTTACGCAGTTTACCACCCCTGCCCAAGCCACCCTTTCCGAGGTTTCGTCGCTGATCAATACCGATACCTTCGCCTTGGCGGTGTTGGCGCAGACAAATTTACGGGATATAGCAGTGGATGGCCCGCGCAATCGTGATTGGGCCTTGCGTGAGTATCGGCGCAGTGTGTATGCTATGGCCGAGGGTACCAATATTGTGGTGATTGCCGCCACCCATGATGATCCGATCCTGGCCCAACAGATGGCCGCTGAAACAATGAATGCTTATGTTGCGTGGCGGGTCAACTTTGAGCGTGCCGATAGCGAAACGGCGCAGCGCTTCTTTGCTGACCAGATGGTGCTCTATGAAGAGCAGCTTGCGTTTGCCGAGCAAGACCTGCGCGACTATTTGCTGATGTACCCTGATCCTATCCGTGGTAACCGGCCTTCAGAGGAGCAATTCGAGATTGCGCGCCTTCAACGGACGATTACCGAAGCTACCAGCCGTTTGACTGATGCCCGGGCAAAGGAAGAAGATGCCCGCTTGTCCCTTGCTAAGGTCAATAGCGAGAGCTTTCAGGAATATCTGGTGATTGATGCGCCTTCGATTCCTAATTCGCCACCCTCGTTGCTGGGTCGTGCGGTGCGTATGATTGGTTTTGGGGTTGCAGCTGGGCTTGGGCTGTCGATTGGCTGGATGATCTTGATGATCGCCAGTGATCGGAGTTTCTACTTCCCCACCGATGTTCGGTATGGTCTGCGCCAACCGACTCTGGCGATGCTTCCGATGCGTGGCCCTGGTCGCAAAGATGGCTCGCGCTTGGCTAGTTCGGCCCAGGCCCCTGATGCCAGTACGCAGCCAACCAGCCGGGTCTCCCCTGCCAAAAGTTAAAAGTTAGAGGATATGTCTGTGGCGCTCATTTTCGATTGGCTCCGGGCTGGTCTTTTGGTGAGCGAACTTGGGCTGGCGGTGCTGGTTGGCTATTTGCTAGTGCTGACCGTTGCAGCCCTGTTTGCACCGCAGCAGACCCCATTGCGTGCCAACCCAACTAGCCGTTTCGCCTTTCTGATCCCTGCCCATAACGAAGAGCGCCTCTTGCCCGAGGTGCTCGCTAATCTTCAGCAGTTGGACTATCCCCTGGATGCGTATACGATCTTTGTGGTAGCCGACAATTGTAGCGATGCAACGGCGGCAGTGGCGCGGGCGGGTGGGGCCGAAGTGTATGAGCGCACAAATCAGGTTGAACGCGGCAAAGGGTATGCGCTCAATTGGCTGATTGCCCAGATCAATGCCCGCCCCGAACACTATGATGCCATGATTGTCCTTGATGCCGATACGGTTGTCTCGGCGAATTTTTTGCGGGTCATGGATGCGCGCCTGGCTCGTGGCGAACGGGTGATCCAGTCCTACTATGCGGTGCGTGATCCCGAAGCAGCCTGGAGTACGGCCTTTCGTGCGGCGGCGCTGACCGTCCTGCACTATCTGCGCCCCCAGGGTCGGATGGTGATTGGTGGTACCACCGGCCTGAAGGGCAATGGCATGGTGTTTGCGACGGCCCTGCTGCGCGACCGACCCTTCTCGGGGGGGCTGACCGAAGATATTGAGTACCATATGGAGCTGGTGCTTGATGGTGAGCGTGCGATGTTCGCGCCTGATGCGGTGGTGTGGGCCGAGATGCCGCATACGCTCAAAGCATCGGATTCGCAACATGCACGTTGGGAACGGGGCCGGGTCGAGATGCTGCAACGCTATGTGCCCCAATTACTCCGTGAAGCCGTGCGTCGGCGGAGCTTTGTGCTTTTTGATGCCGCAATGGAACAATTGATCCCGCCGTTCTCGGTTTTGGTAGGGGCCAGTGTGGCTGCGCTTGGGGCTGGTGTGGTGTTGCGCAGTAAACCCGCTGTTGTGCTTGGAAGTGCGCTGGTGGGTGGTCAAGCGATCTATGTCGTGACGGGCCTGGCCCTGGCAGGCGCGCCCCCCAAAACCTACCAGGCTTTGCTCTATGCGCCTGTGATGATGGTCTGGAAGATTTTGCTCTACCTGCGGGTACTCTTTGGGCGTGGCCCGCAAGGTTGGGTGCGTACGACCCGTAATGACTAATCTCTTGCGGTTTTTTCAGGCCCGTGCTATGATCGCGCCTACCCTTCGCTGAGCCTTGCAAGTGGACTGAGGTTTCGTGGTTGTTGCTGCTGTCATCGAGCATCACGCTGCTGTGTTGAACCAGCCGGTCCGCCTAGTACTCGCTTCGGCTTCGCCCCGCCGTCGCGAACTGTTGGCGGCTTTGGGTGCGACGTTTACGGTAATCACGACCGATGCCGAAGAATCCCAGGATCCCGTTCCTGCTGCCATTGTTGACCGATTGTTGCCAATCCCGGTACCAACGCTGCAGCATCCCACTCTGCTGGCGTGGCGCAAGGCGAATGCGGTCGCCCTTCATACGCCTGATGCTATTGTGCTCGGTGCCGATACGGTGGTTGCGCTTGAGGGCCAGATCCTGAATAAGCCTGCTGATGATGCCGAAGCTCACCTGATGTTGCGTACCCTGGCTGGCCGCACCCACACGGTCTACACTGGGCTTTGTTTGATTCGGCCCGATCAACCCGCCCCAATCCTTGATCTGGTCGCCGCTGATGTGGTCTTTACGCCCCAGAGCGACGAGGCCATTGCGGCCTATGTGGCGACGGGTGAACCACGGGATAAGGCCGGTGCTTATGGGATTCAGGGCATGGGTGGACGGCTAGTTCACGAGGTGCGGGGGAGCTATACGGCGGTGGTTGGTCTGCCCCTCCCTGCAACCTATCAGTTGTTGTCCGCAGCAGGGATCAGCGGGCTCCAGGATCCCGCAGCGACCTTCCAGCACTGGCTACGCAGCCAGGGAAAGGAGCCACCGCCATGGCCCACCACCTCTCCATAAAGCTGCTGATTGTTGATGACCATCCGCTGTTTCGCCAGGGTGTGCGGTGGGCGTTAGCTGGCGAAGATGAGTTGACGATTGTGGGTGAAGCCGCCAGTGGCGAGGCCGCAATGGCATGGCTCGAAGCGGCCAATACGAATCAAGAACCAAATGTGATGCTGGTGGATCTGAACTTGCCCGGTATGAATGGGCTTGAAGTGACCCGCCAGGTGCGCCGCCAGTACCCAAGCATTGGCGTCGTGATGCTGAGTATGCACGAAAGCGATGAGCAAGCTTTTAATGCGCTGCGGGCCGGGGCGGCAGCTTATCGCTCGAAAGATGTCAAGCCCCAGGCCCTCGCCGAGATTTTGCGGCGGGTGGCACGTGGGGAGTATGTGATCAATGATGTGGTGCTCGAAGAGCCACGGGTGGCGAGCCGCGTCTTGACCCAGTTCCGTACCTTGCCCCAGGCCCTTTCGACGACACCTGAAGCGGTAGATGTGCCGATCTTCACCCCACTTAGCGACCGCGAGATCGAAGTGCTAGAACGGATTGCAAGTGGCGGGAGCAATAAAGAGATTGCCGATTCGTTGGGGATCAGTACCCAGACGGTCAAGAACCATATCTCTTCGATCTTGCGCAAACTCTCGCTCAATGATCGGACCCAAGCGGTCTTATTTGCGCTGCGCCGTGGCTGGATCGAAACCCCCAGCGAGATTCGCCATAGTACGCCCCAGCCGACCGATCCTGATGAATAACTCGATCCTAGACGGGTTGCGGTAGCTCAGAGGATCAGTCGGTAGCCAATGCCCCATTCGGTGAGCAGCAACCGCGGATTGCGGGGGTCTGCTTCGACCTTGCGGCGTAGGTGCCAGATGTAGACCTTCAGGTAATCGTTGTCGCGGGTGTATTCCTGGCCCCATACCGCCCGCAGCAGGGTTTCGTGCTCGACAACCGCGCCCGCATGTTCGGCCAGGATGAGCAGCAATTGGTATTCGGTTGGCGTCAGGTCTACCGTTGCTCCCCGTACCTGGACTTCGCGTTTCTGCTGGTTGATCACGATCTCGCCTTCACCCACATGGAGCGAGCGATAGGCTGGGGGTGCACGCCGCAGCAAGGCGCGCATCCGGGCGGCCAACTCGTCCATGTTAAACGGCTTGGGCAGGTAATCATCAGCGCCCCGGTCCAACCCGGTGATCACATCGTCGCTCTGGGCCTTCGCGGTGAGCATTAAAATCGGTACCTGCGAGAATTCGCGCACGCGGGCACATGCCTCTAGCCCATCCATTTCGGGCATCATTACATCAAGCAACACAAGATCGGGCCGATGCTCGCGCACCGTTGCAACACATTGCAGCCCATTGGCAGCCTGAAGCACTAGATAGCCTTCGTGCTCGAGATTGATCCGAATCAGTTCACGCAGGCCGTCATCATCATCAACGACCAGGATCGTTCGCTGGGCCATTATTCCCCCCTCATCCACCCGTCCTTTAGCGTGGTGGTGTCGAGTCACGCAACTCACGGAAGCGGGCAGCTACATCATCACGGGTCAACTCACCGATATGGACATAACGGATGCGTCCTTCCCCATCAATGAAGAAACTGGTGGGCAAGGGGAAGACCCGATACGCGTTTGTGAGGCTTCCGTCAAGGTCGAGGGCGTTGGGATAGGTGACCCCAAACTGGTCAAGGAAACTCTGGATGGCGGCTTGATCGCGTCCCTGGGCCAATTCGTCGTCGGTTAGGTTGACCCCAATCACGGCTAGCCCTTCTGGCCCAAGTTCGGCATGCGCCGATTGTAGGGCAGGCATTTCGCGTTTGCATGGTTCGCACCAGGTGCCCCAGAAGTTGAGTAAGACGATCTGGCCGCGATAGTCTGCCAGGTCAACCGTGCCCCCGCCCAGTGCTGGAACGTCGAACATGGGGGCTTCGCGGTTCATGGCCGGCATGGCCTGGCCTATCGGGGCCGGTTCGCGTCCGGTCAAGACCCAAATAACAGCAACCAGGGCTACGGCTGCCAGGCTCCCAATGATCGCATAACGCATTTCACGTGAACTAAGACCACGTCGGCTTGCCGCTGGTGCCGCCGCACTAGAACTTGTTTCGTTCAAGCTATGATCATATTGCCGCCGCCGCTCGGGATCGGCCAGAATGGCATAGGCTCGCTGTAATTCGGCGCTACGCTCATCAGCAATGCGCCGCAATTCGGGGTCGAGATCAGCAACCCGTTCGGGGCTGTAGCGCTCGCGCTCGCGCTGGTAGGCCGCTTCGATTCCATCTTGGGTCGTGTCAGGTGTGACACCAAGCAGTTGATAGTAAGTGTTCATAGTATTTTCCCCGGCGTATTGTAGCACAGCCAGGGTATTTTTGAAGGCCATGGCACAGTTCCGGTTGCTCCAAGCTGGTTTGGGGTCAACCCCCAAGCACCAACAAAACCTCTTGCGCTTGGTTGTGGAATTCGACCACATCCTAGCACAAGAGGTTTCGTTTGGAGTAGCCTTACCCGCTTTTAGGTGCGAGTTGGCCGCTATCTATGTAAAACTGAGTTGAGACGAGCAGAAGCGCGTCGCTTCTCAGTAGGAGTACGCCGTCCCTGCGCGAAGGGAGGTTTAGCGTACCGAGCCGCGCCGGAACAGGTTCACGTAGATGGGTTGCGTTTTGATGCCACTGCCTATATCCGTAATGTCAAAGGCAACGATAACCCGGGCGATGCCCTTCCCGAAGGCTGGGATCTCTTGCGCTGGATCAATGATGAGATTGATCGGCGGCAGCCCTGGAAGATCACCGTGGCTGAAGATTTGCGCGAGTCCGAGGTGATTACTGCTCCGACCAGTGAAGGCGGGGCCGGTTTTGATGCCCAATGGGACGCCGGATTCGTGCATCCGGTGCGCGAAGCAATCATTACCCTTGATGACGTGAATCGTAATGCTGGGGCCGTGGCGGCGCCGCGATTGCCAAGCAGTACAATGGTGATGCCTTCAAGCGGGTGATCTATACCGAGTTGCACGACGAGGTAGCGAATGGCAAGGCGCGGGTTCCCGAAGAGATCTGGCCTGATAATGCGGCCAGTATCTACGCCCGTAAGCGTAGTACCCTCGGGGCCGCCATCGTCTTTACGGCCCCAGGTATTCCGATGATCTTTCAGGGCCAGGAGTTTCTAGAGGATGGCTGGTTCGAGGATGTCAAGCCGCTTGATTGGAGCAAGCGCGAACGGTTTAGTGGCATCGCCGCACTCTACCGCGATCTGATCCGGTTGCGCCGCAACTGGGACAATCGCAGCCCTGGGCTGAGTGGTCACGGCTGTGCGGTCTACCACGTCAATCTCGAGACGAAACTGATCGCGTTTAACCGCTTTGTCGATGATCCGGCCGAGGGCTGTGTGGTGGTGGTCAATCTGATCGCCGAGCCGGTGCAAGATTATTGGCTTGGCATGCCTGCGCCCGGGCTCTGGAAGCCGATCTTTCATAGTGATTGGAATGGCTACAGCGACGACTTCACCAACTACTATGCGCCTGATGTCACCGCGATCGAGGAAGGCCAGGACGATCTGCCCTGCAAGGGTGCCGTTTCGCTAGGGCCGTACAGTGTGCTCATCCTGGCCCGTGACCGTGCCTGAGTTTGCGAGCAAGGGGTGCAGGCAGCGGCTCCAAAACTGGTATGATACGCGGCAGGAAATCCAAACCATCCCTGATAGTGAAATGTAGCTGCCGCTATGGATGAGCCTAAGCTGATTGAGCGCAAAGTCGCCAACCTGCACGTACGTGAATTTCAGCCGCTGCTGGCACCCCGGGAACTCAAAGAACGCCTACCGCTCGCGCCGGTTGCGGCCCAGACCGTGACGACCGCCCGGGAGGCGATTCGCCGGGTCTTGCGAGGCGAGGATCAACGTCTAATTGTGGTGGTTGGGCCGTGTTCGATCCACGATCCGAGCGCGGCCCTCGATTATGCCCAACGCCTGGCGACTCTTAGCCGTGACCTGGCGGGCCAACTTCTGATTATGATGCGCGCCTACCTGGAGAAGCCCCGCACCACGGTGGGTTGGCGGGGGTTGATCAATGACCCCAACCTTGATGGCAGCTTTGATATGAGTGCGGGCCTGACGACTGCCCGCGAACTGTTGCTCGCGATCAATGCGTTGGGGCTGCCGGTTGCCACCGAGATGCTTGATCCGATCAGTCCGCAGTATTTTGATGATCAGATCAGTTTGGCGACGATTGGGGCGCGTACCAGCGAAGCGCAAACCCACCGTGCCTTGTCGAGCGGGGTCTCGATGCCGGTTGGCTTCAAGAATGGCACCGATGGCGGGATTCAGGTTGCCGTGAATGCGTGCCTTTCGACGGCTGAGCCCCATAGCTTTTTGGGGATTACCGACGACGGGCGTAGCGCGGTGGTCAAGACAACCGGCAATCCTGACAGTTTTGTGATTCTGCGTGGGGGGCGTCACGGCCCAAACTATCACGAAGAATATGTGGTGCAGGCCGGTCGCCTGATGCGCGAAGCCAATTTGCGCCCCGCCGTTATGGTTGATTGCAGCCATGCCAATGCCGAAGGCGATTTTCGGCGTCAAGAAACGGTCTGGTATCGAGTGGTCGAACAGATCGTCGCTCAGCCCACCCCAATCATTGGCATGATGCTCGAAAGCAATCTGCACGAAGGCAAACAACCGCTCTTGGCAGATCGTTCCGCACTCCGGTACGGTGTCTCGCTGACCGATGGTTGTATCAGTTGGGAAACCACCGAGCGTCTGTTGGTCGAGACCGATCACGCTCTGGCCCGCCGCGGGTAGTCGGGATCTTCGTAGGGACGCAGCACGCTGCGTCCCTACGAAGGCAACGGCACAAATGACGTGTCATCAATCGTAATTGGTATTACGATGCGCGGTCGCCCCTCTCCCTTAGGGAAGAAGGGCGTTACCGAGGCGATTCTACACCGTTAGGGCATGGCCCGGACGACCCCAACCAGGCCCTGTGGTTCTGGCGCGTGGGCTGCCTGGGTGCAGTTTTGTGGCGACGCGATGCCCTGCAAACCACTCTGCGGCGGCTCGGCCACACCTCGTAGCCCCTGCGTTTGCTGAGCGCTCGGACACCCTTGTGGCTCCGCCTTGCCCCGCAAGATCTCCGGTTGAGACGAACCACTACAACCGGCTAGCGCCAGCGTAAACAGAACTGTCGGCACGAGTTTCTTCAGACTCATGGACGCACCTCCTGATGACACTGAGATTGCAGTAGCGTTCTACTATCATGCATCAGAGGTGTGGGTTGTGTCACCGCCTTAAGACTGACATGTAGTGGACAATTAACTGACGAACATGGTATGTATGCCAACTGTACGACAGGTGGGTAGGGTTTGAGCACAGCCTGTCTGGCGGCTTCAACTTGCGGGGTGTGTTTATTGGTATGGGGCAAAGTGCAGGTTGTCGGTTACAATAGGCGATTATCCTGCCGGTGTTGGTTTATGTAGGTTACACGCACCACCCTTGGATCACATGCCTAGAGGTCTGTATGTCCCGTCAAGCCGGTCGCTTCCTCGTCATGATCCTGATCGCAGCCCTCCTGCTTAGTGCCTGCACCGATGAGCCTGAAGCCACTTCCGATCCCGCCCCGGCCCGCCCGACCAGCGCTGCCCAAACACTCGCCCCAACCACCGCCCCAAGCCGGCAACCCGATCCCGTGCCTGCCCCCCCCGATCTAAGCACCCTCGATTATGAAGCCTCGCTCGCAGAAGGCGACTGCCCCGCCGAGTTGGACGAGTTCGAGCTTGACGGCTTTGGGGTCGTTTGCGCTTATTTGAGCGTTCCCGAGGATCGCAATGATCCCGAGGCCGCCACGATTGAACTTGCCGTAGCGATCATTCCGAGCCGCAGCGCCAACCCACGGCCCGATCCGATCATCTACCTGGAAGGCGGCCCCGGTGGCAGTGCGATGCTCAGTATTGCCGATTGGATTGACAGCGAACTGCGTGACGAGTACGAACTGATCCTGTTTGACCAGCGCGGCACGGGCCTCTCGCTCCCCAGCCTGAACTGTATCGAAATGGAGTTGGCCGAAGATGATGACGCGAGTCTCGAAGCAGCCGAGGAATGCCGCGACCGGCTGCTTGACGAAGGCGTGAACCTGAGTGCCTACAGTAGTGCGGCCAATGCGGCCGATGTGGCCGACCTGATCGAGCAACTGGGCTACGAACAGGTCAACCTGTTCGGGATTTCGTACGGCACCCGTCTAGCCATGACCGTGATGCGCAATCACCCCGAACGCATCCGCAGTGTCATTCTGGATTCGCCGTACCCACCGAATGTCTATGCGTCCCGCGAACAGGCGCTACACGCCGGGCGTGCGATACAGGCCATGCTGCGCGGTTGTGCGGCTGACCCCGAATGCGATGATGCCTTCCCTGATCTCGAAGCACGCTTTTATGATCTGGTTGATCGCCTGAACGAAGAGCCTGTTCTGGTTGAAGTCGAGGATGTCGAGACGGGCGAAACAGACCAGCGCGAGGTGACGGGTGATGATCTGGTCAGCCAGTTGTCGGATTGGCTCTATGTCACCGACCTGATTAGCTATATGCCCCTGATGATCCATCAACTCGAAGCCGAGAATGATACCGACGCGCTACGCTTCCTGTTTGAAGGAGGCGGGGGCGGTGAGGATTTTAGGCGGCAAGGCGAGGACGATCAGGGCGACATCAGTGATAGCGAGGCCATGTTCTATGCGCTAGAGTGCCGCGAAGAGTCCGCCTTTAGCACCATGGACGAAGCGCGGGAACTCGCTGAGGCCGAGCTACCGCCCCAACTGTCCGAGCCATTATTGGCCAGTGTCGAGAGTTTCTTTGCCATGTGCGACATCTGGCAGGTTGACAGCGCCGATCCGAGTGAGCGTGCCCAGGTACGCAGTGACCTGCCCACGCTGGTCTTGGCAGGCGAATACGACCCGGTCACGCCACCCGTGTGGGGTGAAATCGCCGCCGAGGGCTTGAGCCGCAGCTTCTTCTATGTGTTACCGGCGGGCGGCCACGCTGTGGTGGACGCCAGCACCTGTATGTTGGAAGTTACCAAAGCCTTTTTGAACCAACCCACCCGTGACCCGAATACGGGTTGTGTGGATGATCTGTATCCGCTGTTCGCCTACGAGTTGCCATAGGGAGGTGGCGTAGGGACGCACCACGGTGGGTGCCCACCCCCGGGGGCGGGGTTCGCCCCCACCGTCGCCCCCAAGGGGCCGGGGGTCGCCCCCAACGGGGCGGTGTTGCCCCCACCCGGGCC
>JBLWKA010000161.1:0-12731 GCA_048381555.1 Oscillochloridaceae bacterium umkhey_bin13 | reverse complement strand
CCGCAAGTTCTTTTGTGTTGAGTTGGGTGTGTTGCTGGTTGGGGTGGCAATCCGGCACCCGCACCCAGCGTTGTCTTCTGGTGGCGTCCGTGGGCGTAAACGCCTCGGCTATTGGGAAGCGAAGGCCGTCTGCGCGGCCTGTTCAGCCTGCGAAGGCGGGCTTGGCAAAACCGTAGCCGAGGGCTTTCAGCCCGACGGGAAGCGCATACTGTTCAGCTATCGGCTATTCATACTAGGCAAGCTTATGCAGACGATCGAGACCGATGTGCTGGTGATTGGCGGCGGGGCGACGGGTACCGGCTGTGCCCGCGATCTGGCGATGCGTGGCATTCGTTGTGTGCTGGTCGAAAAGGGCGATCTGACCCACGGGACTACGGGTCGGTACCACGGTCTGCTCCACTCCGGTGGGCGCTATGTCACCAAAGATCCCCAGTCGGCGACCGAATGCGCCCGCGAGAATGCGATTCTGCGCAAGATTATGCCCTTCTGCCTCGAAGATACCTCGGGCTTTTTTGCGATTACGCCTTGGGACGATCCGGCGTATGGTGATGTCTTTTTGGCGAATTGCTTAAAAACCGGGGTGCCCGCCAGCGAGATTCCGGTGCGCGAGATGTTGCGCCGCGAGCCGGCCCTTAATCCGCAGATTTCACGGGTCTTTGAAGTCCTGGACGGTTCGGCCGACTCGTTCCTGGCAACCCATGCGACCGCGCTAGGGGCCAAGGAGTACGGTGCCCAGATTTTGACCTACCATAATGTGGTTGGCATCGAGCGTGAAGGCGACCGGGTGGTTGGGGCCACCGTCGAGGATCTGCGCAGTGGTGAGCATGTTCGGATTAGCTGTGCCTATGTGCTGAATGCGGCGGGGGCCTGGGCCGGCAAGATCGCCGCCCTCGCCGGGGTGGTGGTCACTGTCGTGCCAGGCAAGGGTACGATGGTGGCGATGAACCATCGTATGGTCAATACGGTGGTCAACCGCTGTAAACTGCCCGCCGATGGCGATATTATCGTGCCCATCCATACTGTGGCCGTGATTGGCACGACCGATGTGCATGTGCCCGACCCCGATGTCTATGGCATCGAACCCGAAGAGATCCAGTTTATGCTTGATGAGGGCGAAAAGCTCGTCCCAGGCTTCAGCCATTATCGGGCCTTGCGCGCCTGGGCGGGGGTTCGTCCGCTCTACAAAGATAAAGATCTGCCCACTGGCGATGATCGGGATATTCCGCGTACCTTTAAGTTGCTTGATCACGCCCAGCGCGATGGCGTGAGCGGGATCTTTTCGATTGTGGGTGGTAAGTGGACCACTTATCGCCTGATGGCCGAAGAGTCGGTTGATGTGATCGCCCGTTTGTTGGGCAATACCAAGCCATGCCGCACCGCCGATGAGGTCTTGCCGCTCCCGTCAACCGAACACACCCCGACCACGGTCGTGCTAACTGGCTCGAACGAGCGTTACGCCCGCCATGAAGCGGCTCCGTCAACCGGTCTGCGGATCAATGGTGGCCCGGCAATCACAGGGATGGCGGCCCCCTTGCAACCCCAACCCGTGCGTGGGCTTGATGCGGCGTTCTACTATCTGGGCCGTCACCTTGCCGATGTCGAACGCGAGCACGCCCAGGACGAGTTGATCTGCGAGTGTGAATTGGCCTCGCGGGCACGGGTCTTGGCCGCGATCAACGAGGGTGGAGCCAAGAACCTTGATGATATTCGGCGCGATGTGCGCATGGGCATGGGGCCGTGTCAGGGTGGCTGGTGCATCTACCGTACCGCTGCCTTGCTCTTCGAACAGCGGGGCAATGATGGTGTCACCCACGCCAATACCAACGACGCCTTGCTCCATTTCCTCCAGGCCCGTTGGAAAGGGCTGACCCCGGTGCTCTGGGGTGACCAGTTGCGCCAGGCCCGCCTTGATGAATTGATCTATGTGGGCGTCCTGGGTGCCCAGCGCCTGCGCCCGATCGCCGAACAGGGCGGTGGCATGGTCACCAATCACCCGGCGGTAGATACCGAATATGTGAAGGCGTAAGATGCATATTTTGGGAGCATGAACCACAGAGACACAGAGGGCACAGAGGTCTTTAGCTAGCGCATCTGGACGACAAACGTGTACCAGACGCTCGTGCCAGAAGTGTATCAGGAACGTTAGTTTACAGATCAGCGAGCGGGCCTGGGAGAACATGGTTCTCCCAGAAATCTGGATCGGGGAACGAGCGCAGCGAGTTCCCCGATCCACACCAACAAATCATTATGAACTACGATACGATCGTAATCGGTGCAGGGCTGGCGGGTCTGACTGCCGCGATTGGGCGGGCCGAACGGGGCGAACGGGTGATGCTGTTGGCGAAGGGCCACGGTACGACCCATTGGGCCACCGGTTGTCTTGATCTGATCGAGAGCCAGACCGTTCCGGCGGATGCCTTACGCAGTTTGCGGGCCGAGCGCCCCGATCATCCCTATGCCCTGGCGGGTCATGCCAACTTGGCCACCGGGATCGCCCGGGTGCGGGCGGCTTGCGAAGCGGCGGGCTATCCCATGGTGGGCGGCCTGGAGCATACGCTCTGGTTGCCAACCGCGCTCGGGGCGCTCCGGCCGACGGCCCTGATTCCGGCGACGATGGCCGCGGGTGAACTGCGCCAACTCGCTGATGGGCGTCCGACCCTGATTGCGGGCCTACCCGAGTTGCGTGATTTCTTTCCCCCGTTGATCGCGGCGAATCTGCGGGCCCAGAACCTGCCCGCCGATGGGGTCTATCTGGATTTGCCGCCAGTTGACCGTGCCCGCGAGTTCAATCCGCCCGTTTTTGCCCGCCTCTTCGAGCGCCCAGCCTTCCGGGCCGCAATCGGTGACCAGTTGGCCGGTCTGGTGCGGCGGGGCAAGTATGCGCGGGTTGGTCTGCCCGCCGTCTTGGGTCTGTACCAGGCGACCGACGTCGTGCGTGATCTGCAAACTCGTTGTGGGGCCTTGATCTTCGAGATCCCGACCCTGCCGACCTCGGTGCCGGGCATGCGGCTCTATCATGCGCTTGAGCAGGCCGCACTTCGGGCAGGGGTGCGTATTCAGCTTGGTTCATGGGTGCAACACGCCGAAGCACAGGCCGATCACCTGGTTGCGGTGTTTAGTGAAGCCGCCGCCCGCGAACAGCGCCATACCGCCAAACGCTGGGTGCTGGCGACCGGTGGCATCATTGGCGGGGGCCTGCGGGCTGTCCATACGGGTGAACTGCGCGAGACCGCCCTGGGTTTGCCGGTGCGGGCACCCTCGGGCCGGGCCGACTGGTTCGCGCAGCGCTTCCTGGATGAAGCCGGCCATCCCGTCTTTGGCTCTGGCCTTGTGACTGATGCCCAACTGCGCCCGCTTGATGCCGCCGGACGGGTGGTCTACCAGAATGTGGTGGTGGCTGGTTCGGCCCTGGCTGGCTTTGATCCGATCCGCGAAGGCTGCCTCGAAGGTGCAGCCATCGCTACTGGTTACACCGCCGGTCAGTTGTAACCTCGTCATGGGCGGCATGTGGATGACACTCATTCTTGTCGCCTCTAGCAGAGCAAACGTCCATGGATCATATCGAACTTTCGTTGACCCAGTCGCTTGACCACTGTATCAAGTGCAATATCTGTACGTCGGCCTGCCCGGTGGCCGCCGTGACCGACAAGTTCCCCGGCCCGAAGTATGTTGGCCCGCAGGCGCAGCGCTTTCGGCGTGATGATCAGCCGGTGCCCGATGCCTCGGTTGACTATTGTTCGGGCTGCCGGGTCTGTAACGAGGTCTGTCCCACCGGGGTGAGGATCGCCGAACTGAATGCCCGCGCCCGCGGCCAGATCGTGGCCGAACGGGGTCTGCCCTTCCGCAACTGGATCATCGCCCGCGCCGGTCTGGTTGGTGCCCTCAGTTCTGGCCCGCAGGCTCCACTCGTCAACTTTGGGCTGAAACTTAAGCCGGCCCGCCTGGTAATCGAAAAGATGATGGGCATCCATCACCAGGCCCCGTTGCCGCAGGCGAGTCGCTATCGCTTTCGGGCCTGGTTCAAAAAACGCCCCACTGCGGTACCCGCAACCGCCCGCAAGCAGGTGGTCTACTTCCACGGCTGTGCCACCAACTACTACGAGCCCGAGGTGGGCAAAGCAGCGGTGGCGGTGCTCGAACACAATGGCTTCGAGGTGATCCTGGCCGAGCAGAACTGCTGTGGCTTGCCCTTAATCTCGAATGGCGACTTTGCTGGAGCCACCAGCGCCCACGAAGCCAATGTGCGCAAACTGTTGCCCTACGCCCGCCAGGGGATCCCGATTGTGGGCACGAGCACCAGTTGTACCCTGACCCTCAAAGAAGAGGCCCCCGAAATTCTAGGGATGCACAGCGAGGAAGTCGAAGCGGTTGCCCACGGAACCTACGACATCTTCGAGTTTTTGCGTGACCTAGCCGAGCGGGGCGAGCTTAAGACCGACTTTTTGCCGATCAACCGCCGCTTGCCCTATCACCCCCCCTGCCAGTACCGGGCCCACCGTGTTGGCAAGCCGGCCATGGATGTGTTGGGCCTGATCCCGGGCCTGGTGCTGGATGAAAGCCACGCCGCCTGCTGTGGCATCGCTGGTACCTATGGGCTCAAGACCGAAAAATACCAGATCGGCATGGATGTCGGGGCCGGCCTGTTCGACTTCGTGCGCCAATCGGGTTCCGATCTGGCGCTCTGTGATAGCGAAACCTGCCGCTGGCAGATCACCCACGCCACCGGCGTACCGAGCCGTCACCCGATTCAGATTTTGGCGGATGCGTATGGGTTGTAGGGGTTGCGGGGTTCAGGGAGCACTAAGTGCTCCCTCCTCACGCCGGGCTGAAGCCCTTGCTGATAGACCAAAACCCGTTGTGCTGACAGCCCACAGGGCTTCGGGTAGCAGGCAGGGCTCATGAGTTTTAAGAATTAATTCGGGTATAGCCTGCGAAGGCGGGCTTCGCTTGCCATAGCCAAGGGCTTCAGCCCACGGCACGGGCGTCTACCGGTTTTAATCCTGAAAAACTATCAGCCCGACGCAATGGAGGAGCACATGGGCTTCGTCTTACCTAATGGGATACGCAACACACTATGATAGGCATCCTGATCATCTCACACAGCGCTGCGATCGCCCAGGGCGTCAGGGATCTTGCCGACCAGATGGTCAAGGGCCAGGTGCCGTTGGCTGCGGCTGGCGGTACGCATGACGGCGAGTTAGGGACGTCGGCGGATCTGATTACCGCCGCAATTGATCAACTCGGGGCCGTGGACGCGATTTTGACACTGGTGGATATGGGCAGTGCGATTATGAGTGCCGAGATGGCGCTCGAAATGAGTGGCCGCCCCTTTCTGATTAGCGGGGCACCTCTGGTTGAAGGGGCAATCATGGCCGCAGTTGAGGCGATGCGCCCCGATGCGACTCTGAGCCAGGTTGCGCTTGTGGCGGCCCGTGCCCTTGATGCGAAGGGCTTGCCACT
This sequence comes from Oscillochloridaceae bacterium umkhey_bin13, assembly GCA_048381555.1. Lineage (GTDB taxonomy): Bacteria > Chloroflexota > Chloroflexia > Chloroflexales > Chloroflexaceae > Viridilinea. Next base: position 7,271 of record JBLWKA010000161.1, on the reverse strand, counting down.
CTATCCCGATGCCCCCGCGGCTGGCCCGCTCGCTTCGCCCGATTCCGACGAAATGCCGTTGCCGAGTGACCCCGAGCCTCCTGGCCCGATTGCCGAAGCCACCTTGACTGTGCTGAACAAAGTTGGCCTGCATATGCGCCCGGCCAAGGATTTTGTGCGCATTGCGGCAACTTTCGACTGCACGGTGCGCGTGCGCAACCTTGATCAGACGGGTAGCCCCGAACGTAATGGCAAGAGTCTGATCGAGGTGCTGAAGCTGGGGGTGACCACGAACCAGCGCATCCATGTACGCGCTGAAGGCGATGATGCGCTGGCGGCGGTCGAGGCCCTGAGTAAACTGGTGGCCGATAATTTTGGTGAGGCGCTTGGGTAAGCTCACCAAAATGTATTGAGGGTCACGCGAATAAACATGGTATGGGCCACAAACAGGCCGAGGTACATGGCTGCGCGCCAGCGCCGTTCGCCAGGGCTGGTTCCGCGTAAACTATGCGCGGCGATCACCACCGCCGCCAGCGGATAGACAAAGCTCCAGATCCGCTCGACTTCACGGTTAAACAGCCCACTCAAGACCATGCCACCAACCAGCGCGGCGGTGGCGAGGCTCAGGCTGGCAAGGCCCCTCCAGGGGCGTTGCTGCAAGGCGTGGTGGCCCCCGGCAAGACTGGCCTGGAGGCCCCACGGCCCTAGGTACCAGGCAAAGGGCAACAGGTTGGCGAGCAAGTGCAGGGTATAGAAGGCCAGACTTGGTGGCACAAAGGCCCGGCTGGTGGCTTCGTCGGCAAACCCGCGCATAACCGTTGCATTATGGGCAGTGGCCGCAAGCGCCCCGGCCACCACGTTATAACCGGTCACGAGCCAGAGCACCAGGTAGGCTCCGCCAATCACCCCGGCGGCAAGCAGGCTCTGGCGTAGGGGATGGGCCAGGGCCGCGCCCCAACCCGTTGCCGGGCCAAGGGCGCTGCGCTGCCGCCAGATCGCTACTAGCAGCACGGCCAACCCGAAAAAGGCCAACTGGGTCGCTGCAAAGGTGAAGAATAGGCCCAGCCCAATCACGGCCCCGGCCAGCAGGGCCATGCGGGGGCGGGAACCGGGTTCTAGTGCGACCAGAAAGAGCACCGCCCCCCATGCCAGGATCGCGTTAAATACCCCGTCCATCGAGGTGACACTGTAGATCTGATGGCCGGGCATCACTACCGCGATGGCCCCTGCCAGCAGGCCCAGTTGCAGCCCACCAAGCCGTATTCCCACCCAGAGCGCGGCCAGCGGCAGGGTCGCACTGAGCATGATCGCAATCCACGTACCTGGGCTTTAAGCACCACTGGTAGTGCCAAGGCACCCCCAAAGATCAGGGCCGCCACCGGCCATCCCCGTAAGCGGCGTGCCGGTTCAAGCACCCAGAGCACTAGGGCCAGCCAGATCCCGAAGATCACGAGCGGGATGATCAACAAACTTGGCGCGGCTGGCAAGAGCCCGGCTTTGAACGGCCACATGCCACTCACACCCTGCAACCACTGGAAGAGTCTGGTTACGCTCCAGAGTGCTAGTGCCCAGCCCAGCATGCCGAGCAGATCCTGGATCAGGAGGGCGCGTGGTTGGTTGGGCCAGCGGGGCGCGAGCCAGTTCGCCAGCGGATGGCTAAGGCTGACCAGCGCCAGCCCCAGCACCAGGGGTAGTTGCGAACGACTGAGTGCCAACCCTGGGGTGAGCCACCCGGTCAACAAGGCTCCAAGCATCAGGGTTGTGCCACCCGCCACAAGCAGGGCTGCCCAGAGCGGACTGAGCCCAAACTGTCTGAGCAGCACGATCACAAGCAGGGCCAGGGCCAGATTGAGTCCAACCTGCAACGGGGCCGGCCACAGCGCACCAGCCTCGGCCAAGGGATGCAGACTGAGGGCCACAACCGGCACCCCGATCTGGCGCGTCTCGTTGGGCGGACTGACCAACCCACTGGCAAAGCCCAGGCAGGGTTGGATCGCGGTCGCCAGTTGGGAATCAAGCAACACATGGTAGCGACGCAGCGCGCCCGCAAGGGGCAGATCCGCCACGGGCTGCCCATGCGCAAGTAGCGTGACCGTCTCGACGCCTAACGGGAGGGCGTAGCCACCCAGCAGATCGAGGCGGAGCGTCGCCCGCTCGAAATGGCCCAACTGATCAAAACAGATCTGCGATTCGCTACTCGTCCACCGAAAGGCGGCTGTTGCATCACGCTCGATCGGTTGAAACGCAAAAAAGACCTGGCGGGTCTCATCGCCTGCATTGACACTTATGGGCAGACCTGCGCCATAGGCGAGCCAGGTGGCAACCACAATCCACAACAAGACCAGTCCTGTGAAGGGCGAGACACTACGCACAACTACTCCAGCATTGCAACCCGGATCACCGTCCCTATTCTAACAGCGTTCTAACGTCGCATCAGCGTCGGTCTAACATCGCTGCGCTACAGTATCTGCAACGCCGCAAGGCTTAGATCAATCAATAGCAACACACCATCTGGTATGTTTCAAGGAGGGAAGGCAATGAGCACGATGATCCGCTGGGAGCCGTTGACGGAGGCGATGAGCTTGCGTGAAGCCATGAATCGTCTGTTCGAAGAGAGCATGGTGCCGAGTGTGAATAGCCGCACGGCCCCGTTGAGCGTCGCCTTGGATCTGAGTGAGACCGCCGAGGCCTATCTGGTCGAGTTGACCGTGCCGGGTCTGAAGGCCGAGGATCTGAACATCACCTTCGAGAATGGAGTCTTGTCGATCAGTGGCGAGTTCCGCCAGAGCGCCGAGAGCGAAGAGCGCAACTACCACCGCGTCGAGCGCCGCTATGGTCGCTTCAGCCGCAGCATCAACCTGCCGACGAGTGTGCGTGGCGATGCGATCAGTGCTGCGCTGGAGCACGGCATCCTGAGTCTACACATTCCCAAGGCCGAGGAAGTCAAGCCGCGCAAGATCACGATCAACGTATAGCCGACTCAGTCGGCTATACGTTGGGGGAAACTGGGGGTTCCATGAACCCCCAGGCCCCCGCCTGGCAGGCACAGCGGAGGAAACGAGGGGAAAGCTAGAGGTTTATAAAACCCCAGGCCCTGATCAGGCTTTTCGCGTGGTTTGGCGGCGTAGCCGCCAAACCACGCACTTTTTTTATTGGCAAGCAATGGTTTGGCCTTGCATCTATAATACAGCGGTAAGCCTGAGCGGATTGGACTAGCACGGGGTACCGCTGATGATCGAACAATGGCTCTCTGTCCCGGGCGACCTTGATACCCAACGCCGCGGACGCATGGTGTTCATTGTAGTTATCATTCTGTTTGTCGCCAACCTGAGTCGCGTGCCGCTAGGGTTTTTGCTGGGGGCGGCAGTCGGCGAGATCCTGCCCGCCACCGTATTTGGGATACTCGTCACTGGGCTTACCTATTGGTTGACCCGCCGGGGTCAGGTGGATCTGGCAGCCTGGTTGCTCACGCTGGCCGCCATTGCGGTCGTGGCGATTACGCCCTTGTTGCGCAACGAGTTGATTGCCCCAGTGATGTTTTTGAGCCTGCCGGTCTTTTTGGCTGGCCTAATGCTGCGCCCCTGGCATGTCCCATTTGTCCTTGGCCTGGCGCTGGCCGTTCTGGCGGCGATCGCGCTACTGACGACCCAGGTGCAGTGGCGTGGCGGCGAGTTGCCCTTTGTGGCAACCCTGGTAGCATTGATGATCATGGTCGGCCTGATCAGTTTGATCGAGGCCCGCCTGACTGCGTCGCTGTTTGCTGATGCCAATCAGGCCCGCGAGGCCGCCGAACAGGCTGCGGCCCAACTCCAGGCGATGAATGTGGGCCTCGAAAGCACCATTGCGGTGCGTACCGAAGAATTGCGCCGAGCGCTGGCCGAAGTCGAGGCGCGTGCTGCAACCCAGGCCAACTTGCTAGCCGAAATCGAAACCCAAGACGAAGTCATTCACGAGTTGAGTGTACCGGTGCTGCCGGTGCGTGACGATACGCTGGTCATGCCGCTGGTTGGTGCGCTCGATAGCGCCCGTCTGCACCAACTCCAGAGCCGGGCCTTAACGGCGGTTAAGCAGAGCCGGGCACGGCGCTTGCTGCTTGATATTACCGGCGTGCCGGTGGTGGACACCCAGGTGGCCCAGGGCTTGATCCAGGTCATCCATGCCACCCGCTTACTCGGAGCCGAGCCAGTTCTGGTGGGGGTGCGACCCGAAGTTGCCCAGACCCTGGTCACGCTGGGAATTGATCTGGCCCAGGTGCGCACCGCTGCCAGTTTGCAGAGTGCGCTTGGATGATTGTGGGTTTTAGATGAATGTAGCCCGGCCGAAACAAAACAGGCGGCGCATTTGCGCCGCCTGTTTTGTTTCGACCATCCCTTACTTATCGCGCTTCATCTCCCCAAGCGCAGCCTGCGCCGCCGCCAGGCGGGCGATCGGCACGCGGTAGGGCGAGCAACTGACGTAGTTCAGGCCCACCTTGTGGCAGAACTCGACCGATGCGGGATCACCGCCGTGCTCACCACAGATCCCAACCTTCAGATTGGGCCGGGTACTGCGGCCGCGCTCGGTGCCCATCTGCACCAACTGGCCAACCCCACGCTGATCCAGGGTCTGGAAGGGGTCGTCGGCCATGATCTTGCGCTCGACGTACAGCGGCAAGAAGCGACCGGCATCATCACGCGACAGGCCCAGCGTGGTCTGGGTCAAGTCGTTGGTACCGAAGCTGAAGAACTCAGCCGTCTCGGCGATCTCGTCGGCGGTGAGCGCAGCACGCGGCAGTTCGATCATCGTGCCAACCAGATACGGCACTTCGATCCCGGCCTCGGCAAAGACCTCAGTTGCGGCCTTGCGCACAATCTCTTCCTGGGGCTTGAGTTCGCTGATATTGCCAACCAGCGGGATCATCACCTCAGGCTGGACATCCACGCCTTCCTGTTTGACCTTCACGGCGGCCTTGAAGATCGCCCGGGCCTGCATCTCGGTAATCTCGGGATAGATGATGCCGAGGCGGCAGCCACGGAAGCCGAGCATCGGATTGGCTTCGCGCAGGTTCTCGATCTTGGCCTTGACCTTGCGCCCGTCCACGCCAAGCTTTTTGGCCAGGGCCTCGATCTCGTGATCATCGTGGGGCAGGAACTCGTGCAGCGGCGGGTCGAGGGTGCGGATCGTCACGGGCAAGCCATCCATGGCCCGGAACAGACCCTCGAAATCACCCTGCTGCAGTGGCTCGATCTTGGCCAGCGCGGCACGGCGATCCTCAACCGTATCAGCAATGATCATCTCGCGCACCGCATCAATCCGGTCGCCCTCGAAGAACATATGCTCGGTGCGGCAGAGCCCGATGCCTTCAGCGCCGAATTCACGGGCTACCTGGGCATCGTGGGGCACATCGGCATTGGCACGCACGCCCATCACGCGGAACTCGTCAGCCCAACTCATTAGTTCCGAGAAGTCACCCGAGAGTTCGGGCTGGACGGTGGGCATCTGACCGGCAAAGACTTCGCCGGTACTGCCATCAAGCGTGACCCAATCACCCTTGCGGATCGTCGTCCCGCCAACGGTTACGGACTGATCGGCATAGTTGACACGCAGTTCGCCCGCGCCGGCCACACAGGGCTTGCCCATGCCACGGGCAACCACGGCAGCGTGCGAGGTCATACCACCACGGGCGGTCAAAATCGCCTGGGCGGCGACCATGCCGTGAAAATCCTCGGGCGCGGTCTCGACGCGGATCAGGATAACCTGTTCGCCGGTTGAAGCGAGTTGCTCGGCCTCATCGGGATCAAAGACGGCCTTGCCACTTGCTGCCCCTGGCGAAGCAGGCAGACCAGTGGTGAGCGGGGTTGCCGTCTTGCGGGCCTTAGGATCAATCGTCGGGTGCAGCAATTGATCAAGCGCGTGCGGATCAACCCGCTGCACGGCGGTGGCCTTATCAATCACGCCCTCGTTCGCCAGGTCTACCGCGATCTTGACCGCAGCGGCACCGGTGCGCTTGCCGGCCCGGGTCTGGAGCATCCAGAGCTTGCCGTTCTCGATCGTGAACTCAACGTCCTGCACGTCCTTGTAATGGTTCTCGAGCTGCTTGGCGATGGTCGCAAATTCGGCATAGACCTCGGGCATGGTTTCGGCGAGGCGCGTGATCGGCTGCGGCGTGCGCACCCCAGCAACCACATCTTCGCCCTGGGCATTGACCAGATACTCGCCAAAAATCTCGGTGGTACCGGTAGCCGGGTTGCGGGTGAAGGCCACGCCGGTGGCCGAATTGTCGCCCATATTGCCGAAGACCATGGCCTGCACATTGACGCCGGTACCAAGGCTATCGGAAATCTTATTGATGCGGCGATAGTCGCGGGCGCGGCGGCCATTCCACGAGCGGAACACCGCCATGACGGACTCGCGCAACTGCTCATAGGGATCTTCGGGGAAGTCGTGGCCGACATCCTGCTTAATAATCGCCTTAAACTCCTCGGCAATCGAGAGCAGTTCATCGGCGCTCAGGTCCGTATCCTGGCGCTGACCGTGGCCCTTGCACTCGTCCATCACATGCTCGAAGCGCTCGCCCTCAACCCCGAGCACAATCTTGCCAAAGAGTTGGATAAAGCGGCGATAGGCATCGGCGGAAAAGCGTGGATTGTCGGTCAGTTTGGCCAGACCTTCACGGGTTTCCTTATTCAAACCCAGGTTGAGCACCGTATCCATCATACCGGGCATCGAAAACTTGGCACCCGAGCGTACCGAAACCAGGAGTGGATTGGCCGGATCGCCAAACTTCTTGCCGGTCTGAACCTCAATGTCCTTCAGGGCTTCAAACACCTGTTCCCAGAGTCCTTCGGGGGCTTCCTGGCCATTGGCATAATAGGTGTTGCAGGCTTCGGTCGTGATCGTAAAGCCTGGTGGAACCGGTACCCCCGTCCGTGTCATCTCGGCGACGCCCGCACCCTTGCCGCCAAGGAGGTCGCGCATCGTCGCGTCTCCTTCGCGGAAGAGGTAGACCCACTTCTTACTCATGGAAGGCCTCCTACTCCTGTGGCGTGCTTCTAAGCCGCCCAAACTATAACGCTCAGATCCGCAAATGTCAAAGCCTTGCGTTCGCTGTGCAACCACTTCGCAAGCCGCTTTGGAACCTGGGGAATACGGGAATTATAGCGTATTATGGAGGTGGTTTGCGTGCGGTGTGGCGGCGAAGCCGCCACACCGCACACAAAACCTGGGACTTTTCTCCCCGGCCGGGGGCGGCTACCCCAATAATTGCTTAAAAAACATTTGCCCCCCAGGACGCTCCGGCGTTCAATCGGCGG
>JBLWKA010000160.1:0-12842 GCA_048381555.1 Oscillochloridaceae bacterium umkhey_bin13 | reverse complement strand
TACATTTCAGCAATTTGGTTAGGGGTTTACGTTTTTTGCGGTGGGGTGGCGGCGTGGGCCGACACCCCAGACGCAAACCCCGGTATGGGGTGGCTTCGCCACCCCATACCCCACCGCCGGAGGCAGACTTTATCCAAGCCCCAAGGAACGCTCGTAGAGACGTTGCGTCGCCACGGTTTAGCCCAAGCGCATGACCCGAAAAGCTTCGGCATAGGTGGTTCCGGCCTTCAGGCCATATTCGGCGTCCCATTGGCGCACCCAGTCAGCCGCGTCGGGGCCAACCTGCGACTGGTGGCACAGCAACGCGGCCAGTTTGCGTTCCATCTGGGCCGTAATATCCACATAAGTATCGGGATGCAGGGTCAGGGTCAGATAGACTTCGTGAACCTTATGCGGCTCCAGACCCTCATCGAGTAATTCAGGAAAGATTGGGCGAGTTTCGGCGCTCGGAAACACGGCATAGATCGCGGCTTCACCAGCGGCCCGATGATCGGGGTGGTTGATATAGCCACTACCCGCAAAATAGGTCGAAGGATCCTGGCAGATCACGCGATAGGGACGCACCTTGCGGATCAGGCGGGTCAATTCGCGACGCAGTTCAAGCGTGGCGGTCAGCGTGCCATCACGGTAGCCCAAAAAACGCACATCACTGACCCCAACGGCTGCCGCCGCCGCCAATTGCTCGGTCTGGCGGGTTTCCACCAGCGCAGCGGGGTTCGTCGCGGGATCGTTGCTGCCCGCCGAGCCATCAGTGATAATGCAATAGACAACGCAGTGGCCCTCTTCGATCCACCGTGCCACTGCGCCGCCCACCCCAAACTCAAGATCATCGGCATGGGCGGCAATCGCCAAAATCGTGATCGGCCCACTTGGTTCTTCACTCATCTATGGTCTGTCCTTCATCTTAGCGCCCCGTCCCACGCACATAAATATCTGGCCAGGGCTTAAAGAGGGTCGGAAAGGTATCGCGGGCGATCACCTGGCCGTCGCGGGTGACCGTGCGGTACACTTCGACCTTAATGCCGCCGCGGGCCGTATCGCTGCGGCGCAGATAGCCGCGGGGGAACTGGGGATCATCCACATACACAGGCTTGGTGGGGGCGGGCATACGTTCCAGCACCTGATGGGTATAGGTCACTTTGCGTCCGGTTGAACTGCCATACAGCACCACCGTCAGGCGTTGGCGCTCTAAGTCTACATAGCTCTCCATCAAGAGCCAGCCACCGGTATCATTTACAAAGCGCACATCATTGTAGGGCGTGAAGATCGCCGCATCAAGCCCAGGTGGCTCTCCCAACTCTTCGTACCAGCCAATCCGGAAGGCGTGGGAGTGGCGCTCGGTGATCGGCAAACCGCCAAAAAAGGCGGCCCGAAAGACCGTGGTCGAGACCTGACACAAACCGCCGCCCCATTCCTTCTGGGTGCGATTATTGACGATTGCCAGCCCTTCGACAAAACCGGTCGAGGCATTGACCGGCCCGAGTTGCTGATTAAACGAGAAGGTCGCCCCAGGCGGGATCAGTACATTGTGCATACGCCGTGCCCCGGCCCGAATATTGGTAATCCGGTACTGTTCAGAACGGCTGAACGAACTGATGCCCATGCCCACCCGTTCGGTGATGCCAAGCGCGGCCAGATTGCTAGCGGTGACCGGCGGCGGGGTGGCAACCATCGGCAAAGTAAAACTGCGCTCTTCGCGGAACAGCGCGGCCCGTAACTCGGCCAGGGCAGCTTCGGCATCAAGGCCGCGTCCGGACTGACCGGGGGTAACAATCCGCAGATCGCCGCCATTCCATGCCACCGTCGGCAAGGTTCCCGGCTCGCGCACAGCGGTGGCAAGGGGTAGCAAAGCGGCGCGCATCGGGGCCGGATCAAGTCCAAGCACAAAACTGGGCTTGCCGTCAGCGGTTTCGATTCGGCGCAAGGTGATCCAGGTCGCAATCTGTTCGATTGGAAGCGTCCAGCGGCACTCATCAGCACAGGTTGGCGATGCCGCCTCAATCGTTACTGGGCCTTGCAGGATCGTCGCCAGCTCGACCGCAAACGGAGCCACATCAGCATCACGCACCCGGGGTTCGAGCAGGCGCGTCCGCACGACAATCGTTTCGCGCTGCAAGCCTTGCACGGCTGCGGTCAGATCGGCCAGCGTCTCGTCCACCAGCACCTGGGTTCCCCAGCGCTCAGGTTGAACTATAATCTGCGTGCCCTCAAGCGTCAGGTTGGCATCCTGGGGCGGGGTTTCGACTGCCCGGGCGATCTGCATCAAGTATTGTTGGGCAACCTGCTGATCAAAGCGCAGGTGGAGCGGCAGATCAAGCCCGTACTGCCAGGTTGCCGCCGCCAGTTGGGCTTGCTCGGCCCGGGTTTCGGCGCGCCCGAAGGCAAACGCCTCGCCAACCGCGTGATCAAGTTCGAGGGACAGCCCCAAGGCCTCGGGCGCAGGCCGCCAGACCCGTCCACCGGCCTCGATCTCAACCGGCGCATACAAGAACTCGCCATAGGCCCGTTCGAGGGCGGCGCGGGCATCAGTAGGCGTCAGGCCCCCGATAGCGACACCGCGAATACTAATATTGGGATAGATCCGCCGGCCAAGCTCACGTTCACCGATCAGCACAGCCAAGGCGGCCAGGGCGGCGACAATCGCGGCCAGTGCAACCAGCACGATCAGCCACTCGATGAGGCGCACGAAGAAACCCCGTTTGCGGCGACGGCGACGTACGCGACGCACCCGTGGTTCATGCACCTGCTCGTTGGGGATCCGCTCGTGAATTGAGCTTGACACGCGACACGCTTCCTGAGGCAGCAGGAGGGCCGATACGTGCTAGGGAGTGTACAACCTGCAAGGGGCGGATGTCAAGGATTGGGGCGAACTTCCATCACGCCTCAGCCTGCAAGCGGGCAAACAACAGTCGCCGCAACTCGCCCAGTCGCGCCTTGAACTCCGGCGTATCAAGTGGCTCAGTCCACATAATCAACGCATCTTCGCCATTGTCGGTGTAATACCGGGGACGCGTTCCGGCAGGCTGAAACCCATACTTCAGATAGAGCCGCTGGGCGGTGGTATTGCTGACCCGCACTTCGAGCGTGATCTGGCGGGCTTCGAGTTCGTAGGCGTGATCGATCAAAGCGTTTAGAAGCAGTTCACCCACCCCGTGCCCACGCAACGCTGGATCAACCGCAATCGTGGTAATGTGCGCATCATCCACGGTCAGCCACAGCCCACCATAGCCAATAATTGGGGTATCGGGGCGGAGCGGCACCGGCGGCGCGCCAAAAAACGCCGCCGTAAGCTGACCAAACAGCCCAGGGCGGCGCACAGAACCAGTTGGACGAGGCGGAGGCGGCGTGATACTTGAGCGCGCCACAATGTAGCGACAACTCTGGGTATTGCGAATTTCACGCCGATAGGTCGCAGCCGACCAGGGGGTCGTAAAGCTCTGGCTCTCTATCGCCTGAACGAGGGGAATATCATCCTCGGTCATCGGCTCGATGAAATAGTACATCCTGGCGACTGGATTCGGCTAGGGCAATACAAACATTTAACGGCTCAGTGGGGTTGCCGACTCGACATTGAAGATACTCTGGTAGGCACCATCGCGCCCGAAGCCCCCGCCAGTCTGGAAGGTTCCGGTCACTTCGACCAGGCCCCAGACATAGCTATTGTTCGGCCCCACATTCAGTTCGGCCGACTTATCAGGCGGGAAGCCCTCCATCCAGATCGGCGAACCGAGCGGCTGGGGACTAGAACCATCCTCTTCGGTACTGATCCCCTCAGCCAGCACATAGATCAGCGAATTCCAGAAGTAGTAACCACGGGTTGTGATGCGCTGACCATTGTAGGCGTCGGGATTGCGCTGCAACTCGAAGAAGCTGACCTGGCCATCAGGCAGGGGCCGATCCTCGATCCGCTGCTCAACCCGGCGCACCTGCTCGATCGCCCGCGCATTGCTGACCACCAATTGATGCGCAAACTGACCACCGGGGCCAAAGCCGCCCCCGGAACTAAACACCCCTTCGACCCGCACAAAACCATAGACAGCATCACCAGGGCGGTGCAGATCCTCGGTCACTTCGGCCGGAAACCCCTCAAGCCAGATCGTCTCACCCAGGGGCTGGGCATCTAGGCCATTATCGAGGGTACTGACCCCCAGGGCCAACACCGAAATGGGGGGATCACCAGGTCGCCAGACATAGGCCCCATCAACGGTGATCGGCCGACCATTAAATTGTTCAGGACTACTGGTTACCTGCTGCACATAGAGTGGGCCGCCACTTGGGCTACCCTGACCACTACACGTTGCTAATAATACCAGGGCTACACTCAATACAACAACGAGCGACAGGGCTCGCCAGGGTTGCCTCACCATACACACGCCTCCTCCAAGCGTCGGGTTGCGGTGGCAGACACCGCACTGCTGGGCCTAGGATAGCTACAAACGTGGTAATCCATCCTATGGTTAAAAGCAAAATCTATGCCTCCAACAGCTTGGGCGATTATACCAGAAGCCCCTACGCCGGGCAATAGGCGCGCCCCTAACCCTAAGTTCATAGCCGCCACTGCCACAAATGGGTATAATGCGATGACAATCATTTTACGGTGACAAGAGCAACGTTGCTCTGGCAGAAAGGAAACCTATGGCCGCGCCCCTCCTTACTCGCACTGAAGTACCGCTTGAACATACCTGGGATCTTGCCAGTGTCTACCTGGATCTGGCCGCCTGGGAGGCCGATGCCCGCGTGTTGGAGGCCGCGCTACCCGAGTTGGCGGCTATGGCAGGGAAACTTACCGCCTCTGCGGCAAACCTCCAGGCGATGTTTACGCTCTCCGAGCGGCTCCAGGTGCTGGTCAGGCGGCTCTTTGTGTATGCTGGCATGAATTTTGATGTAGATACGACCAATCAGGCTGCGGCAGGGTTGCGCGATCAGGCCTTTGGGTTGTTTAGCCGCCTGATGGCAACCGCGGCCTTTATTGAACCCGAACTGCTCGCCGCTGATCCCGCCCGCCTCGAAGCCTTGCTTGCCGAAGAACCGGCCCTGGCGATCTATCAGCATTACCTGGTCGAACTGCGCCGCAACGCGTCGCATATCCGTTCCGCCGAGGTCGAAGGGCTGCTGGCCCAGGCCAGCGATCCCCTCCGGACGGCCTATAGCGCCTTCCAGGTGCTTGCCGAAAGCGATCTGCGCTTCGCCCCGGCCACTGATAGCACTGGCACCAGCTACGAGGTCAGTACCAGCACGTTTAATACCTTGCTCGCCAGTCCTGATCGCACCCTGCGCCAGAACGCCTGGCTCAGCCACCAGGATGCGTTTCTGGCCTTCAAGAACACCTTTGGCACGATCTATGGTGGGAGTGTGCGTGGCGATGTGTTCCAGGCCCGTGCCCGGAACTTCCCCAGCACCCTGGCCCAAAAACTGTTTGCCAACAATCTGCCCCAGGCCGTCTACGATAATGTGATCAGCGCCTGTAATCGCCACCTGCCGATCTGGCATCGCTATTGGGATTTGCGCCGCCGCGCCCTTGGGATCGAGACGCTCACCGCCTATGATGTGTTTGCACCGCTCACCAGCCCACCCAACTACCCCTATGCCGATGCGGCCGACCTGATCTGCGAGGCCATGACCCCACTTGGCGAAGAGTATGTGACGACCGCACGGGCCGGTCTGACCCATCAGCGCTGGGTGGATATCTATCCGAATCGGGGTAAAACAAGTGGGGCCTACTCGGGTGGGGGCTACGATACCCATCCCTTCATCTTGATGAATTTTGATGGTGGGCTGCCCGATGTCAGTACCCTGGCCCACGAACTCGGCCACTCGATGCACTCTTGGTATACCTGCAAACATCAGCCGCTGGTCTATGCGGGTTACTCCCTGTTTGTGGCCGAAGTTGCCTCGAACTTCAACCAGGCCCTGCTGCGCGGCCACTTGCTGGCCCAACAACCCAGCCGCGAAGTCGAGATCGCCATCCTCGAAGAAGCGATGAATAATTTTCATCGGTACCTCTTTCTGATGCCGATCCTCTCGCAACTCGAACAGTATGCCCACGAACAGGTTGAGTCCGGCCAGCCGATCACGGCCGACCTGCTCGGGGCGCGCCTCGCCGATCTGTTCCAGCGTGGCTATGGGCCAGCCGCCACAGTTGATCCTGACCGCGACGGCATCATCTGGGCCCAGTTCCCCCATCTTTACGAAGCGTATTATGTCTACCAGTATGCTTCGGGGATCGCCGCCGCTAATGCGCTGGCCGCCGATCTACTGGCTGGCGTGCCCGAAGCCCGTGAGCGCTACCTGCGCTTCCTCAGTGCGGGCAGTTCGCTCTATCCGCTCGAAGCCCTTGCCGTGGCCGGCATTGATATGACTGACCCCGCACCCATGGATCGCGCCTTTGCGATTTTGGATCAGTATGTGAGTCGTTTGGAAGGGTTGGTTGGTTGATGGTGGTGGGAACGGCGCTGGCGCTTGTTCCCACCAGAGAATCAGGGAGCACCATGTGCTCCCTGGCCCACGGCCCCATCCACAAAATACACCATTGTTAAGGAGTACCTACCCTATGACCGTTGAAGCCGAACGCGTTCCAGCCCGCTTCGAGATCCCGATTGAACACACCTGGGATCTGACGGTGGTCTTTGCCGATGTACCCGCCTGGGAGGCCGAACTGGCCGCAGTCGAGGCGATCACCCAGCAACTTGCCGCCCGCCAGGGGAGTCTGGGCAATGGGGCAGCGGCGCTGCTGACGGTGCTGCAAGAACGCGATGAGACGATGCGACGGTTTTCGTCGCTGTACATCTACGCCGCCCACCGCAAGGATTCCGATGCAACGGATCAGATCGGTCAGGCGCTTCAGGATCGTGCCGCGTCGGCCTATGCCCGGGTTGCCGCCGCCATCGCCTTTATCGAACCCGAGATCCTGAGCCTGTCCGAGGCGACGCTGGCGGCCTGGATCGCCGAAGAACCAGGGCTGCAACTCTATGCCTACGAACTCGAGCGGCTCAATCAGCAGCGGGCCCATATTCGTTCGGCCGAGGTCGAAGCCGTGCTGGCCGAGTTTATGGATGTGACCCGCGCCCCCTACGAGATCTACGAGATGCTCAAGGATTCGGATATTCGCTTTCCGAGTATCACCGATGAGCAGGGGGCTACGATCCAACTTTCGCACGCCCGCTTTGGCCGCCTCCGCGAGAGCGAGGATCGGCGCGTACGGCATGATGCCTTCCACGGCTATTACAACGCGCTTAGCCCGTTCCGCAATACGATGGCAACCGCGCTTGGGGCGGCGGTGCGCAACCATGTCCTCAATGCCCGCATCCGCGGCTACGGCTCGGCCCTCGAAGCGGCCCTCAAGCCCAACGAAATTCCGCTCGAGGTCTACCATAACCTGATCAGTACGGTCGAGGCCAATCTGGGTCTGAACCATCGGTATATGGAGATCCGCAAGCGCTTGATGGGACTTGATGAACTGCGGGTCTATGATCTGTATGCCCATCCAATCCCCGAAGTGCCGTTGCAGATGCCCTACACTGAGGCCTGGAGCTTGATGCTCGAAGCCTTTACGCCGCTGGGTTCGGAATATAGCGCTGCCTTGCAGCAGGCCTTCAGCAACCGCTGGATTGATGTCTACGAAAATGTAGGCAAACGCAGCGGGGCCTATTCTGGCGGAGCTTACACCACCCCGCCCTTCATTTTGCTTAACTATCAGGATCGGCTCGACGACGCCTTCACGCTGGCCCACGAACTCGGCCACTCGATCCACTCCTTCTTTGCGCGCCGCAGCCAGCCCTTCGTCTATTCCGGCTATACGATCTTTGTAGCCGAAGTGGCTTCGACCCTCAACGAAGCCCTGCTGACCGACTATATGCTCAAGCAGCGCGACGATCCTGCCTTGCGCCGCCGCCTGCTGGTGCAGCAGATCGAGGATATTCGGCGCACGATCATTCGGCAGACCATGTTTGCCAACTTTGAATTGACCTTGCATCAACTCGCCGAACAGGGCCAACCGCTGACGGCAGAGGATCTGAGTGGGCGGTACAAGGATCTGGTGGCCCGCTACCACGGGCCTGCGGTCACCCTTGATGATGCGATTGCGTATGAATGGGCCTTCATCCCCCATTTCTACTACAACTTCTACGTCTATCAGTACGCAACTGGCCTCTCGGCCGCGTTAGCCCTCAGCAAGCAGATCATCACCGAAGGCCAGCCCGCCGTAGACCGTTACCTCGGCTTCTTGCAGGGCGGCTCATCGCGTTCTTCCATCGATCTGCTGCGCGGAGCCGGGGTAGATATGGCCTCGCCTGCGCCGGTTCAGGCCGCTATGGACACCTTCGGCAGCCTGATTGACGAACTGGATCGATTATAACCAATCGCGTGGCGACGGCAGCGGGTTGTGCTGCCGTCGCCCTACGCTAAGATCCGGCAAGCTTATGCAACGCATCCGCAGTACCATCCTGATTGCCGATGACGATCCAATCGCCCGCGAACGGCTTGAGTTGCTGCTCGGCGAAGAGTACACAATTGCCCTGGCCGAAAATGGCGTGATGGCCCTGGCTATGGCCCGCGAACTGCGTCCCGATCTGATCATTCTAGATGTGATGATGCCCGGCCTTGATGGCTTCGAGACCTGCCGCCATCTGCGGGCCGACCCGAATCTGGCCGAAGTACCAATTGTGATGCTCACCGCCCTTGATGAACGCGCCGCCCGGTTGCGTGGCATCGAGTCGGGGGCCGATGATTTTATTGCCAAACCGTTTGATCGGATCGAACTGCTCGCCCGGATCAAAACGATCACCCGCCTTAATCGTTACCGACGGCTGCTCAGCGAACGGGCACGCTTCGAGGCGCTGGTCGAGCGGTCGCCAGATGGGATTGTGCTGGTTGACCAGGATTTTCGCATCACCACGGTCAATCCGGCCTTTTACCGTTTGCTCGCCCTCGATCCCGAGCATACCACCCTGCTGGGGGTAAGTTTCACCGAGTTGATCGCCCCGTCGCACGCGAGCCGCGGGCTGAAGCTGCTCCAACAGGCGATTGCCAATCCCGATCGAACCCTGCGCGCGGAATTGCTCCTTGCGCTGTCTACGAGTGACGAAGTACCCGCCGAGGTGTTGGTGGGCAGTTTTCCCGACGAGGCCGCGCCACAACTTCAGTTGATTGTGCGAGACATTCGTGAGCGCAAACGGGCCGAATTGGTGGTCGAGGCCGAACGACGACGGGTGGCTTATGATCTGCACGATAGTCTGGCCCAACTCGCCGTTGGGGCCTATAACCATCTGCAAGCCTTCGCCGCAAACTATAAAACCAGCCATCTCCGTCGGCGCCAAGAGCTTGATCAAGTCCTGGCAATTGCCGCCCAGACCGTCCGCGAAACTCGCCGCTTAATCGCGGGCTTGCGCCCCGGCTCGCTCGATGATTTTGGCTTAGTTGTCGCCCTGCGGCTCCAGTGTGATGAGCTACGCAACCAGGGTTTGGATATTCATTTTATTGAGACCAATAACTGTGAAACCAATTGTCACGACACATTAGCTTCCGAAATCGAAACCACGCTCTACTGGATTGTGCAAGAAGCCCTCAACAATATCCGCAAACATGCCGGGGCCAGCCAGATCAAGATCACGCTGAACACCACTCCCGGCCTCCTTACCCTGGCGATTCAAGACAATGGGCGCGGTTTTGCCCTTGAAGAAATTGCCCATGCACGCCCTGATGGCAGCCAGATTGGGCTGCTGAGCATGCGTGAACGCGCCGCCTGGGTTGGTGGTCGCTTTGATATTATGTCAATCAAAGAACAGGGTACCACGATTACGGTTACGGTACCGCTCGACGCCACCCTCGTCTGAGCGTTTATTCTTATGAAGGAGCACCCCGGTGGCAAATGAAACCGCATCCCGCAATCTACGTCAGAGCGCCGCACGCGTGCTCATTGTTGACGACCATGACATCGCCCGGGCCGGCTTGCGTAGCATGCTGATTGATGTGCCGGGGCTGGAACTGGTGGGCGAAGCCCGCGATGGCGAAGAGGCCATCAGTTTAGCGCACAGCTTGCAACCCGATCTGGTCTTGATGGATGTGCGGATGCCCGGCATGGACGGCATGGCCTGCACACGCCTGATCAAGCACGAATGGCCCATGATCACAGTGCTGGTCGTGACCATGCACGACTCACCCGAATTTATGCTGATGGCCTTGCAGGCCGGGGCCTCGGGCTATCTGCTCAAGGATAGTCGCCGCGACGATCTGATCGCCGCCATTCGCCAAGTGCTGCGCGGCGAAGCCTTTCTGAACCACGAACTGGTGGCCCTGGCGCTGCAACAGATGCATGGTCAGATCTCGCAGCCGCATCAACGGGGGGCACAGGCTTCGCACTTGACTGTGCGCGAACTCGAAGTCTTGCGCCTGCTGGCCCGGGGCCTGACCAACCGTGACATTGCCGAACTGTTGACGATCAGCCCCGGTACGGTCAAAGTGCATGTCGAACGGATCATCAGCAAATTGCAAGTTTCGGATCGCACCCAGGCCGCCGTGCGAGCGATCGAACTAGGCTTGATCACCTTAAAAGGGTCGAAGTAATCCTAAGGATCGTTATGAGTGTAGACCCAAGCCAGCGAGTACAGGAGTTACACGCCGCCCTGCGCGAGGCGAACTATCGTTATTATGTGCTTGACGATCCGCATATGAGCGATGCCGCCTACGATGCGCTCTTGCGTGAATTACGAGCCCTCGAACAGGCCCATCCCGATCTGATCACGCCCGACTCGCCCACGCAGCGGGTGAGCGGGATCGCGGCTGGGCCCTTCGCCAAGGTGCGCCATCCCCAGCCGATGCTTTCGCTCGACAATGCCATGGACGAGGCCGAGTTGCGCGAGTGGCATGCGAGCCGTATCATCAAACTGCTTGGCCCTGCTACGCCGGTTGCCTTTGTGGTCGAACCCAAAATTGATGGTCTGGCAATCGCGTTGACCTACCGCGAGGGGCGATTTGTGCAAGGCGCGACCCGGGGCGACGGCGAGGTTGGCGAAGATGTGAGTGCCAATCTGCGCACGCTTGGCGGCATCCCCTTGCGCCTGCGCCAGCCCGAGCCCGCCCCCAACGAGGCGATCCCGACGGGATCGCCAAGCAACATCGAAGTGCGCGGCGAAGTGTATATGCGTAGTGCCGACTTCGAGGCCCTGAACGAACGCTTGGCAGGCGCGGGCGACAAACTGTTTGCCAATGCCCGCAATGCGGCGGCTGGTTCGCTGCGCCAGAAAGATCCGGCGATCACGGCGACCCGCCCGTTGCGCTTCTTCGCCTATGCGATCGGCCCCGTTGAGGGTGTGGCCCTGGATGGGCAATGGCAGACCTTGCACTACCTGCGTACGCTGGGCTTTCCGGTCAATGCAGATGCACGCCGCTTTGATGATTTTGCGGCCGTGATTGACTATTGCCACAGCTGGATGGCACGCCGCGATCAACTGCCCTACGAAGCCGATGGCCTGGTGATCAAAGTGGATAGCTTCGCCCAACAGCAGGAACTCGGGGTGGTTCAGCGCGACCCACGCTGGGCAATCGCCTTCAAGTTCCCGGCCCGCGAAGCGATCACCCGCTTACTCGGGATTAGCGTCAATGTGGGACGGACGGGCGTGCTCACGCCTGGGGCCGAACTTGAGCCCGTGCCGATCGGCGGCGTGATCGTACGCAACGCCAGTCTGCATAACGAGGATTATATTCGCCAGCGCGATATTCGCATCGGCGATCAGGTGATCGTGAAGCGTTCTGGCGATGTGATTCCCTATGTGGTCGGGCCGGTGCTGAGCCAACGCACCGGGAGCGAAACGGTCTGGCAGTTTCCTAGCGTCTGCCCGGCGTGCGGCACGACCATCGAACGGGTCGAAGGCGAGGCCGCCTGGCGCTGTCCCAACTTCGGGATCTGTCCGGCCCAACTGGTGCGCAAAGTCGAGCACTTCGTTGGGCGGAGTGCCATGGATATTAGCGGGATTGGTGAGCGCCAGGCTGATCAGTTCGTGAGTGCGGGCTGGCTCACAGATCTGGCCGACCTCTACCAACTCACGCCCGAGCATTTTGCCGGGGTCGAAGGCTACGGGCCGAAGCGGGTCACCAATTTGTTGGCCGCGATCGAACAGTCCAAAACCCAGCCCCTAGAGCGGTTGCTGGTCGGTTTGGGCATTCGGTTTGTGGGCAGTGTAGCCGCTGGCGACCTGGCCCGCCATTTCGGCGCACTCGATCCGATCATGGCCGCCAATCAGGCCGATCTCGAAGCGATCGAAGGGATCGGGCCAGTCGTCGCTGCGAGTATCGTGGAATTTTTTGCCCGTGATGAGAACCGTCGCCTGGTCGAAAAGTTGCGGGCCGCCGGATTACGGCTGGAGGGAGCCGCCCCACGGGAACAGGCCAGCACCAGCCTGAGCGGCCAGACTTTCGTGCTGACCGGAACCCTGCCCGGCATGAGCCGCGAACAGGCCGCCGCACTGATCCAGGCCCATGGCGGCAAAATCAGCGACAATGTCAGCAAAAAGACCAGCTATGTCGTCGCCGGAGCGAGTGCAGGCAGCAAACTCGCCAAAGCGCAGCAACTTGGGATTGCGATCCTGGACGAAGCGGCCTTATTGGCCCTGGTCGGCCCGCCCGAGGCCTCGCCTCCGGTTGCGGCCAACGAGGAGCTTGCCAGCGGGCAACTCGGGCTTGCGTTGTGAAGGGGTGGTTTTGGTTTCGTGGGGGCAGCCCCCACACCCCCGCCGCACCGCCGCACCGCCGCATCCCCGCCACCCGGCGTGTGGCGGCCATTGCCGGGGCATCCGCCATCCATTGGTAAGGCCGAAGCATTCGCCATAGGGTGATCGTATCCCTGCCGA